>NZ_JBHYOW010000008.1:0-325775 GCF_042745575.1 Nocardiopsis sp. NPDC058789 | reverse complement strand
CGGTGGGCCCGCTCCCCCTCGCCGTACTCGTCGACCGCGTTGTCATGCGCCTCGATCCACGTGCGCTGCGCCTTCCTCGGCGACCTGCGCAGAGTGTCCGGCAGTTCCTTCTCTCCAGGCATCGTGATCGACTCCTCCGGTTCGTGTGCCGGTGCCGCGTGGGCTCGCGGGGCGTGTTCAGGGGCGGAAGACCACCTTGAACGTCCCCTCCGACTTCTCCTGGAAGTTCTGGTAGGCCCGTGGCGCCTCGTCCAGACTCACGTGGTGGGTGGCGAAGTCGTCGACACCCAGGACGTCGTCATCGTCCAGTCGGGGCAGGATCTCGGGCGCCCAGTGGCGGACGTTGGCCTGTCCCATCCGCAGCTGGATCTGTTTGTCGAAGAGGGTGAGCATGGGCAGTGGGTCCGCCATGCCGCCGTAGACGCCGATCAGCGAGATGGTCCCGCCCCGGCGCACCAGGTCGATCGCCGTCCGCAGTGCGGTCAGGCGGTCCACTCCGGCGGTCTCCATCAGCCTGGCGGCAGCGCCCTTGGGCATGAACGCGGCGACCCGCTGCGCGAACCTCGCGGATCCGTGTCCCTGGGCCTCCATGCCGACGGCGTCGATCACCGCGTCCGGTCCGCGTCCCTCGGTGCGATCCCGGATCTGTTCGACCAGGTCGTCCGGGCCCTGGGAGGGGTCGAAGACCTCGACCCCACGCGCGGAGGCACGGGCGCGCCGGTCGCTGACGGGGTCCACGCCGAAGACCCGTCCGGCGCCCAGGTGCTGGGCGACCCGGCAGCACATCTCACCGATGGGGCCCAGCCCGAGGACCGCCACCGACCCGCCCCGCGGGACGTCCGCGTAGCGCACGGCCTGCCAGGCCGTGGGCAGCACGTCCGACAGGAAGACGTAGCGGTCGTCGGGACCCCGGCCGGGGACGGGGATGACGTTGTCGGCGGCTCGCGGCACTCGCAGATACTCAGCCTGCGCGCCGGGCACCGAACCGTACAGGGAGCTGTACCCGTAGATGCTGGCTCCGGTCCCCTGGTCCTCGGCTCGGGTGTTCTCGCACTGCGTCTGTAGTCCGGTCTCGCACATGGCACAGTGCCCGCAGGAGATCTGGAAGGGGACGACGACGCGCTCCCCCGGTGCCAGGGACGTGACTCCCGGGCCGACCTCCTCGACCACGCCCAGGGGTTCGTGTCCCAGGACGTCACCCGGGCTCATGAACGGTCCGAGGACCTCGTACAGGTGCAGGTCGGAGCCGCACAGGCCGGAACTGGTGACCCGGATGACGGCGTCGTCGGGCTGCTCGATGCGCGGGTCGGGTACGTTCTCGGTCCTGACGTCGCGTGTGCCGTTCCACACCACTGCTCTCACGGTTCTCCTCCGTTCCGGAGTGCTGGTCCGTGTCGCGCGGGGTTGCCGGAGGCCGACCGGAACGCCCCGCCCGGGCCCCCTTGACCGGGCGGGGCGGCGTCCCTCTCCAGGTTGGCCTGGTCGGTGGGCGGTCTCCCTGGGAGGGCTCGGCCGCGCTGACGTCCGCCAGCCCGGTCGTGACCGCGTCCCTTCACGTCGACCGCCTCCTATGGTTGCCCTTGCCGACCTCCCGTCCCACGAAACGTCTTCTGGCTCCCTGTCCTCACCGAGGCCCGCGCGGGGACGCTCGGAATCAGGCGGATACCGTCGCGGTCGGCCGGGTCCAGTCGCGGTGCTCCCCGATCAGACGCGCGAACTCCCGGATCAGGCCTTCGTCGGCTGCAGGGGCACGCACCACGCCCTGCGTGGTCTCGGTGACCGTGGGCGGATGGCCGAGCGCGTCGGGCAGCCCCGGCGCGTCGAGCAGCGTGGTGGCCGCGCCGACCGCCGCGATCGCCTTGCAGTGCTTGTAGGCCTCCAGCACGAAGTGTCTGGCCTCGCCGTCTCGGGCGAGTGAGGCCGCCGCGTCACCGCCGCCGGGGACGGCCACGGCGTCGTAGAGGACCGAGGAGACCGTGGTGTAGGCGCGGTCCACCGGCAGGGCTCCGCCCTCGCGGGTGCGCACCGAGCCGTCCAACCGGGCGAGCACCTCCACCACCGCGCCCTTGTCCACCAGGGCCCGTCGCAGGGTATCGACGTCGGAGCCGTCCACGCCGTGGTCGACGAGCACCGCGACCTGGCGCCCGGTCAGGTCCCCGAACGCGGTGTTGGCCTGGCTGAGCGCGGGTGAGGTCCGGGTGTGGCGGGCGGTGCCGGGGTCCTGCGGGGGCTCCACCCCCAGGCCCTCCGCCACCTCGACGGCCAGGCCGTGATCGACGTGGGCCAGGTTGGCGACCGCCCGCTGACGCACCGCCAGCTCCTCGCACTTGCCCAGCTCGAACCGGAACGCGGCCACCAGGTGTTCACGTTCCCAGGAGGCCAGGCTGTTCAGGAACAGCCTGGCCTGGGAGTAGTGGTCCTTGAAGCTCTCCGCCCGCTTGCGGATCTTGTGGCCTTCGACCTTCTCCGTGTAGTGACGGTAGACGCCCTCGTCGGCCAGCGCGGGGCATCCCCCACCCAGGGAGTTCGGGAAGTACGAGGTCTGACCGCGGTGCACCCGGTGCTGGGCGAACCCGTCGCGCTGGTTGTTGCTCACCTCCGTCACGGGCCGGTTGACCGGGATCTGCTGGAAGTTGGACCCGCCCAGGCGCAGCAGCTGCGTGTCCAGGTAGGAGAAGTTGCGGGCCTGGAGCAGCGGGTCGTTGGTGAAGTCGATCCCCGGGACGACGTTCGCGGTGTGGAAGGCGACCTGCTCGGTCTCGGCGAAGAAGTTGTCCGGGTTGCGGTCCAGGACCATCCGCCCGATCGGGCGGACCGGCACCTGCTCCTCGGGGATGATCTTGGTGGCGTCCAGCAGGTCGAAGTCGAAGGCGTGCTCGTCCTCCTCCGGTACCAGCTGCACCCCCAGCTCCCACTCGGGGAACTGGCCGCGCTCGATGGCCTCCCACAGGTCGCGCCGGTTGTAGTCCGGGTCCTTGCCCTGGATGCGCTGGGCCTCGTCCCACACCAGCGAGTGCGTACCCAGGAGTGGTGTCCAGTGGAACTTGACGAAGGTGCCCCGCCCCCGGGCGTCGACGAAGCGGAAGGTGTGCACGCCGAAGCCCTGCATGGTGCGGTAGCTGCGCGGGATCGCCCGGTCCGACATCAGCCACATCACCATGTGCGTGGTCTCCGGTTGCAGGCCCACGAAGTCCCACAGGGTGTCGTGAGCCGACTGGGCCTGGGGGATCTCGTTGTGCGGCTCGGGTTTGACCGCGTGCACGAAGTCGGGGAACTTGACGCCGTCCTGGATGAAGAAGACGGGCATGTTGTTGCCGACGAGGTCGTAGTTGCCCTGTTCGGTGTAGAACTTGACCGCGAAGCCCCGCACGTCGCGCACCGTGTCCGCCGAGCCCCGTGACCCGGCCACGGTGGAGAAGCGGACGAACACGGGGGTGGTGACGTCGGGCCCGCTGAGGAAGTGTGCGGCGGTCAGCTCGGAGAGGTCCTCATAGGGCGTGAAGTGGCCGTAGGCCCCCGCGCCCCTCGCGTGCACGACGCGTTCGGGGATGCGTTCGTGGTCGAAGTGGGTGATCTTCTCCCGGGCGTGGAAGTCCTCCAGGAGTGTGGGACCGCGCTCTCCCACGCTGAGTGAGTTGTCGGTGTCCTCGACCCGCACACCGGTCTCGGTGGTCAGCGGGCCCTGGGAGTCGGTGCGGTCCTGTTCCAGGAGTCGGTCCTTGGCGTCCTGCTCGTGATCGGTCATGTCGAACTCCCCCGTCGGGTTCAGGTCGTGTCGAGTGACTGTCCGTCCTGCCTCGCCATGACCGACGAGGTGACACCGTAAACGCCGCGCGCCGGAACTTGACCCCGTCTTCGCCCAGCCAACGCCCGCCCCTGGAAAGGCTTCACGACCAGGGGTCGCGTCGTGGTGGCGTGAGCGGCTCGAACCACCCCGCGCCCGGAGCGGGGACGCCGGGTGTGCGGCGTCGCGGGTCAGTGGCTGGTCCGGGCCACACGAGTGGAGGAGTGACGGCGGCGCGGGCCCCGAGGGACCCGCGCCGCGCGTGAACCGTGAGGTGTCAGCAGCCGGTGCTGCTGGTGATGGTGGTGTTGCCGAAGTACCGGATCGACACACCGTTGAGCACCGCGCGAACGACGGTGCCGTTGACGCGCTGTTCGTAGTGCAGGTGCGGGCCGGTCGAGCCGCCGGTGCTGCCGACCTTGCCGATGACGGTGCCGGTGCTGACCCTGGTGCCCACCGAGACCGACTGCGAGTTCAGGTGCGCGTAGAGGGTGGTGACGCCGCTGCCGTGGTCGATGACGATGTACTTGCCGTAGCTGGTGTTCCCCCGGTCCGCGACCGTGGTCACGGTTCCGGCGGCGCTGGAGCGCACGTTCTGGTTCAGGGCGTTCGAACGCTGGAAGTCGACCGAGAGCTGCGGGTTGTGGTTGGTCCGGGTGTTGGCGTTCCAGACCTGGCCGCAGTCGAAGGGTGTGCGCAGGTTGACCGCGGCGACGGCCTGTTCGGCCGACACCGCGCTCACCGGTACGAGCACGGCGGTGAACAGGGCCGTGGCCAGAAGGATGCTCAGACGCCGGAACGGGGCGCCGAAACGGGGGATCTTCATGGGGGTCCTTTCCTCGCGGGAGCGGGGGTGCGAGAACTACGGAGGCTCGATACCCACGGAAAGGGCTGCGATCACGAAACCGGATCGTTTTTCTGCCTTCCTCCAGAGATGTCCGAGAAAACGAGCGTCCCGACCGGAGATCCCTCCGGAGAGTTCACCCTCGGGTCGCGCGGACGTCGTTCTTCGCGGATAGGAGGAACCGGAGGAAAGGCCCGGTACGCGGTTCCGTGAGGGCGACTGTTCGTGAGGGAACGGTAAATGGACTTTCCGGACGCGAACGCCGATCCGGAGAGCACACAGGGGAATGCGGCGGGACACTGAAGGCTCTCTCCATTACGCTGGGTGAATGACGGTCCGGAACGCCACCGGTGACGACGGCCCCGCGATCAGCGACCTCATGGTCCGGGCCGCACCGCATTTCGACACGAAGGGCTATCCGGAGCAGTTGCTGCCTCCCGGGATGGTGGTCCTCGTCGCGGAGGAGGACGGTCGGGTGGTCGGATGGCTGGAGGCCGTGCTCGACTGGGCCCACACGGGCCCGGGGGCACCCACGCCCCCGCCCCACGGGTACGTGCTCGCGGTCGTCGTGGACCCCGACTGGCGCAGGCGCGGGATCGGGTGCGCCCTGTTGGACCGGTTCGTGGAGGAGGCGCGCCAGGCCGGGGTCCGGTGGGTCTTCCTCCTTCCCGAGGGCGGCGAGGGGGTGGCGGGAAGGCTGGCGTTCTTCCGCGCCGCCGGATTCACCCCGCTCGCGGTCGCGGACGACCCCCTGCCGCCCATGGGCCGGTGGACCGGCCCCGTGGCGGTCGGTGATGCACGCCCCTGACCGGTGAACCCGCGTCGACACACAAGACATCGACCGGTTTCTTGGCGGGTTCCGGCACTGCGCGGACCCGCCGCCACCCCCCAGGATCGTGCCCGTGACGACTTTCCACGCTTGCCTCCACGCACTGTCCGAGAAGGCCCTGCGCCGCGAGACCCCCACCCGTGACGAACTCCTCGCGGTGCTGACCAGCTCCGACGACGACCTGATGGACCTGCTCGCCGCGGCCTCCCGGGTCCGTCGTCGCTACTTCGACCGCCGGGTCAAGCTCAACTACCTCGTGAACATGAAGAGTGGCCTGTGCCCCGAGGACTGCTTCTACTGCTCCCAGCGCCTTGGGTCGCGGGCCGAGATCGTCAAGTACACCTGGCTCAAGCCGGACGAGACCCGTGAGGTGGTCTCACACGGTGTGAAGGCCGGGGCCAGCCGCGTGTGCCTGGTCGCGAGCGGGCGCGGCCCCACCGACCGCGACGTGGCCCGTCTCGCCCCGGCGGTGGCCGGGATCAAGGAGGAGCACCCCGGAGTGGAGGTGTGCGCCTGCCTGGGGCTGCTCTCCGAAGGCCAGGCGGACCAGCTCCGCGAGGCCGGGGTCGACGCCTACAACCACAACCTCAACACCTCGGAGGAGCGCTACTCCGACATCTGCACCACACACGAGTTCGCCGACCGTGTCGACACGGTCGAACGGGCCAAGCACGCCGGACTGTCCCCCTGCTCGGGGCTGATCGCGGGCATGGGGGAAACCGACGACGATCTCGTCGACGCCCTGTTCGCCCTGCGCGACCTGGGCCCGGACTCGGTTCCGGTCAACTTCCTCATGCCGTTCGACGGCACGCCGTTGGAGGGCACCTGGGAGCTGACCCCGCAGCGCTGCCTGCGCATCCTGGCCGCCACCCGGTTCGTCTTCCCCGACGTGGAGGTCCGGCTGGCCGGCGGGCGCGAGATCCACCTGCGCTCCCTCCAGCCCCTCGCGCTGCACATCGCCAACTCGATCTTCCTGGGTGACTACCTCACCAGTGAGGGCCAGGCGGGCGGGGACGACCTGGAGATGATCGCGGACGCGGGCTTCGAGGTGCAGGGCGCGGGCGAGCCGACCCTCCCGGGTGAGCGCCACGACCTGCTGCGGACCCGCCAGCGGGGCGCGGGAACCGAGCTGCCGCCCAACGCCTGAAGGGGGTCCGGTGGGGGCGCGGCGGGAGGAGTCTCTCCGCTCCCGCGCGCTCCCACCGGCTCAGACCACGGAGGGGGTCTGGTCGCGGTCCGGAACGAACGCGGACAGGTCCACCCCGGGGTCCTCCCCCATCGCCAACCGGGCGGCGACCACCCCCTGGAACGGGCCGAAGGTGAGCCCCTGCGAACCCAACCCCGTGGCCACCAGCACGCCGGGCAGCCGTTCGACGGGGCCGAGCAGCTGCTGGCCGTCGTGGGTGACGGGCCGGAACCCCACACGGGTCTCGACCACGCTGGCATCGGCCAGCTCCGGCAGCAGCTCCAACGCGGTGGACAGGTTGTGCGCCAGGCCTCCGGCCGTCACCCTGCGGTCGAAACCCGCCTCCGGCTCGGAAGTGCCTCCCGTGACCACCCGGTCGGGGGCGAAGGCGCTCACGTAGTAGTCGCGTTCACCGAACCGCACCACCGGCCAGGCACGCGTGTCCCGGCCCGGGAGCGCGAAGTGGGTCATCTGGCCCCGTGCCGGGTGCACCCCCAGCTCCACCCCGGCCACCGACAGCAGTCCCGCCGACCACGCCCCGGCCGCCACGATCACCGTCGGCGCCTCCAGGTCCTCCGCGCCCACCCGTACGCCGGTGACGCGGTGACCGTTCCACAGCAGCCGCGAGTCGCCCTTGTAGTAGCGCAGACCGCGTTCCCCGGCCGCGTTGAACAGGGCGGACCGTGCCCGGCGTCCGTCGGTCCGGGCCATCCCCTCGACGCGCACGCCCGCGTAGGGTTCGGGCAGCAACGGGAAGTGGCGCCGGGGCTCCCCCTCGGCCAGTCGCTCCACCCGTCCCATCGTGGCGAACTCGGGACGCTCGGAGAGCGTGCGCAGGAGCTCGAACCCCGCGTCACCGCCCTCACGGTCCACGGACATCCCGCCGACCACCTCGTACCCGGTGACCTGGCCGTCCTCGGCCAGCTCGGCCATGAGTTCCGGGTAGTGCGCGGCCGCGCGGGCCTTGAAGTCCCACACCGGTGGCGCGTCCCAGGGGAACGGCCACGGGAACACGATCCCCGATCCGGCCGCCGAGGCCTGTCCCAGGTGGGAGGCGTCCACCAACGCCGTGGACACGCCCTTCTTCGTCAGGTGGAAGGCCGCGCTGGCTCCCACGATCCCGCCGCCGACAACGATCACGTCCATACGTCCCACCCTGCCCCGACCCGTGCCCACGGACAAGCCGTTCGCCCCGCGTGCCGGTCCGCGAATCGGGGTAGGGAGTCGCGATACGCTGCGGCTTCGCTCGTCGGAGCCCGGCCCCCTTCCCCTTCTTCCCTGGAGGTCGCATGGACGGTTACACGTACTACGGGGTCGCCCTGATGCGCCGACCCAGCCCCCGGCTGGACGACGGCATCGTCACCCACATCGAGAGGACCTCGGTCGACCCGGTGCTGGCGGCCCGGCAGTACACCATCTACCAGGAGACGGTGGCCTCGGCGGGGTGGCGGGTGCACGAGGTGGACCCCGCACCGGAACACCCGGACTCGGTGTTCGTGGAGGACCCGGTGGTGGTGTGCGAGGACCTGGCGGTCCTGACCCGTTCGGGGGCGGCCGAGCGACGGGGCGAGGTCACGGGGGTGGAGACCACGGTCCGCGCCCTGGGACTGGAGGTGGCCCGGATCGAGGCGCCCGGGAGCCTGGACGGCGGCGACGTCCTGCAGGTCGGGGAGACCGTGTACGTGGGCATCGGTGGGCGGACCAACGAGGACGGCGCCGACCAGCTGGAACGGCACCTGGCACCGCTGGGTCGCAAGGTCCTCCGGGTACGGCTGGGGCGGGCGCTGCACCTGAAGTCGGCCGTGACCGCGCTGCCGGACGGCACTCTGGTCGGTCTGCCCGATCTGGTCGACACCAGCGGACTGCCACCGATCCGCCGCGCGCTGGAGGAACCGGGCGCGCACGTGCTGCCTCTGGGGGGCCGTGACGTGCTGGTCAGCGCCGCCGCGCACGAGACGATCCACCAGCTGGCGGCGGACCACTGGCGGGTGCTGCCGGTGGACATCTCCGAGTTCGAGAAGCTGGAGGCCTGCGTGACCTGTCTGAGCGTGCTGGTCCCGGACCGTCCCTCGCGGACCTCCGCCTGACCGGAGCGGAAGCGGCCCTCACGTGCCCGTTCCGGGGCCCGGGCCCTTCCGGCGCGGTGGCGAGTGGAGGCCGGGAACTGACCTCCACCTCTGACACACTCTGGGCATGATGTCGACATCGGCCCGGCTGCTCCAGCTCCTCTCCCTCCTCCAGACGCGCAAGGACTGGCCGGGGGGCGAGCTGGCGGAGCGCCTCGCGGTCAGCCCGCGCACCGTCCGGCGCGACGTGGACCGCCTCCGTGACCTGGGCTATCCCATCCAGGCGACCATGGGCACCGGCGGCGGCTACCAGTTGGGGGCGGGCGCCGCCCTGCCGCCGCTGCTCCTGGACGACGACGAGGCGGTGGCGGTCGCGGTGGGCCTGCGGACCGCCGCGCAGGGCGGGGTCTCGGGGATCGAGGAGACCTCGGTGCGGGCCCTGGCCAAGCTCCTTCAGGTGCTCCCCTCCCGGTTGCGTCGGCGCGTGGACGCGTTGGGGACCTTCACCGTCCCGATGCCGGGTGAGGGTCCCACCGTCGACTCCGCGACCCTCACCCTGGTGGCGTCCGCCTGCCGCGACAGCGAACTGCTGCGTTTCGAGTACGAACGCCACGACGGCTCCACGGGCCGCCGGACCGTGGAGCCGCACCGGCTGGTCTCCCGGGGGCGCCGTTGGTACCTGGTGGGCTGGGACACCGGTCGCGGCGACTGGCGCACCTTCCGGCTGGACCGGATGCGCCCCCTCACCCCCACCGGCCCGCGGGTGCCTCCGCGCGAGCCGCCCGAACGGGGGGTGGCCGGGTACCTGGCCGACCGGATGAACCTGCACATGTGGCCGATCAAGGCGCGCGTGCGCCTGGGGGTCTCCGCCGAGACCGCCCTGGCGGGCCCCGCCGCGCACTACGGCGTCATCGAGGCGGTGGACGAGCACTCCTGCCTGCTGCTGTGCGCCAGCGACGACCTGGTCGGCATGGCGTGCTACCTGGCGATGCTCGATATGGACATGGAGGTGGAGGAGCCCGTGGAGCTGCGCACGGAGATGGCCCGGCTGGGAGGACGGCTCTTGCGTATGGGCGAGGCCCCGCAGGGCTGACCGGCGCGCATGAGTACGGGTACTCACCCTGGGTGGGTGCGCGCACCGATGCCCGGGGCCGTGCCCCCGGCCTAGGTTCGCGGTATGCCCCTCCTCATCGGCCACACCGCGATGGTCCTCCACTACCTGTTCTTCGCCTATGTCGTCCTCGGCGGCTTCCTCTCGTGGAAGTGGCCGAGGATGTTCTGGCCGCACCTGATGGTGGCCGTCTACGCGCTGGGGATCGTCGTCATCGGCTGGTCGTGCTTCCTCACCGACATCGAGAACTGGTCACGTGCGCACACCGGCCGCGAGGTGATGGAGAACGGGTTCATCGACTTCCACATCACCGGTGTCCTCTACCCGGAGGAGCATCTGATGACCTCGCGGTTCGTGATCGCGGGCATCGTCGCCTGTGCCTACGCCGGAGCCGCGTGGAGGCGGTACCGGCGTGGTCCGGTGACCGCTCCCGAGCCGGTGTCCGGGTAGTCCCGGGAACCTCCAGTTGGGTCAAGTCCGCGCGGGAACGCCACAAACCAGCTACGTTAAGGAGTCGTTTACTTTCGTAGAGTAATGAAAGTGGGGCTTCCGCGTGCCCGACCAGACCCGACACCACTGCCTGGAACTGCGCGAACTCAGTGTTCCCCCGACAGTGCGCCCCCTCCGGCCCGGCTACCGTGTCGCCCGCTGGGACGACCCCACCTCCCTGGAACCCGAGTGCCGGGAACGCCTCCACCACGCTCTGCGCGACCTGGCGGCCCGCGCCTTCGGCGCCGACCACTCCGGCTACTGGCACGCCAGGATGGCCTCGGGGTTCTTCGACCAGATCTCCTCGCTGGCGCTGATCCTCGGACCGGACGGCGTCCCCGTCGGCTGGGGCGGTTACCACCGGCGCCGCTTCGCCGCCCGCCACGCCCTGTACCTGGACGCGGCCGGAGTGGTCCCCGCCCACCGGCGCTCGGGCCTCTCCGCCGCCCTGATGCTGCACTTCCTCAACCGCGAGGTCCTGGCACACCCCCTGTCCAGCACCTACGTCGTACTGCGCACCCGTCACCCGGCCGTCTACGCGGGGTGGCGCAAGGGACTCGGCCGGGCACGGGTCTTCCCGCGCCAGGGCCGCCCCGTGCCCGGCCTGGTGCGCCGGATCGCATCCGACGCCGCCGACTGGCTCGGGGACGGCCCCGGCCTGGACCCCGACTCCCTGATGGTGCGCGACGCCTACCGAATGTTCGACGGCGAGATCTACGGGGTGGCCCCCCGGAGCGGCGACCCCGTTCTGGACGCCCACTTCGCCCGCGAGGTCGGCCCCAAGGACGCGGTCCTGGTCGTGGCCCGCATGGGCGCGCTGCCCCTGGCCAGGCTCGCCCTGGGCCGCGCCCTGAGCCCACGGTCGCGCGGCTCCGCGCCCGCCTCCCGGGGCCGGAGCGTCCCGGGGGCGTCGGTCCGCGACGACTTCACCGTGCGCGCCACACCCACGGGGGCGGGGGCGAGCGGCCTCATCCCCGGGGGACGCTTCTGACGTCGGACGGCCCGCTCACCAGCGAGCCCACGTCCCGGATCTGGTCCGTGACCCCGGCCAGCCGCAGACTCTCCGCCCAGGTCATCTCCGGGCTCTGGCGTTCTCCGGCGGCCAGACACCGTCCGACCTCCTCGATCTCGTACTCGTAGCCGTTGGCCCGGAAGGGCCGGTGGAACCGCTCGGGCGCGCTCCCCTCCCTGTGCAGGACCACGTCGGTGGCGGCCCAGAAGCGGGGGACCTCCAGCCAACCGTCCGTCCCGGCCAGCACCGCGCGGTTGGGCAGCACGTTGCGGGAGGCACAGGTCAGGGCGGCGCTCACCCCGTTCTCCCCGTGCACCAGCACCGAGGTCTGCGTGTCGACCATCCGGTCCGGGGACAGCTGACGGGTGGCACCCACGACGGTGAGCTCACCCAGGTACCGCGAGGCCAACTCCAGCGGGTACACACCCAGGTCCATGAAGGCACCACCGCCGAGGTCGACGTTGAAGAGCCGGTGCTCGGGGTCGTAGGGGACGTTGATCCCGAAGTCGGCGGCGACCGTGCACAGTTCCCCGATCGCCCCGTCCGCCACCAGGTCCTGGGCGAGCCGGGAGGCGGGCAGGAACCGCGTCCACACTGCCTCCATCAGGAAGCGGTCGTTGGCCCGGGCGGCCGCCACCATCTGCGACACCTGGAGCGCGTTCATCGCCATGGGCTTCTCCACGAGCACGTGCTTGCCCGCGTCGAGCATCAGGAGGGTGTTCGGATGGTGCCAGGGGTGCGGGGTGGCGACGTACACCACGTCCACGTCCGGGTCGGCGGCGAGCTCCGCGTAGCCGCCGTGGCGACGGGGAACGTCCCACTCCCGACCGAACTCCTCCGCCCGGTCCCGTGTACGCGACGCCACCGCCGTGACCCGGGCCGAGGGGACGGCCCGCACCCCCTCCATGAAGGCGCGTGCGATCCCGCCGGTCCCCACCACGCCCCAGCGCGGCCCACCGTTCTCTTGTGTCATGTGCGCATCCTAAAAAGACGGTCATCTCCGGGTCGAGGCGGGGAAGGTCCTCGGTTTCGGAGCGCGGGAACCGTACGGTGGCCGAGGAGAGGCCCGCGCTCGGCGCGACACGTGAACGGAGGAGGAATGTCGGAGACACTCGCCCGGAGGTTGGGGGTCGAGCCCGGGGACCGGCTGCTCGTCCTCAACGCCCCGGAACGCTACCTGCGGCTGTTGGACCCCCCGCCCGACCTCCACGTCGACCTCGGTCCGATCGAGGGCGCCGAGTACGACGACCTGCACCTGTTCGCCCTGGACCGGGGCACCGTCGAACGGGAGGGGCCGCGCGCCCTGGAGCTCACCGCCCCGACCACCCGCCTGTGGGTGTGCTTCCCGCAGCGGGGCGGCACGATCATCACGGACCTGACGGCGGACCAGGGCTGGGACACCCTCGTGGACGCCGGGTGGCACAGCACCGCCCAGGTGCCGATCGACTCGGACTGGGCGGCGCTGCGCTTCGAACGCCGGGGCGCCTAGGGCCTAGCTCCCGACCCGGACGGAACCGCTGGTGGTGTTGACGTCGATCCGACCGTCGGCGCCGTTCCCGGTGTCCACGTCGAACTCGCGCTGCCCGGACACCGACTCACCGGTGACCTCGTACTCGCCGTCCGGGACCGTCGCGGCGACCGCGCCGCTCACGGTCTCGACCGACAGCAGGTCGAAGGGGTCGGCCGTCCGCAGGCTGACGTCACCGGAGGTCGTGGTGGCCTCAAGCGTGGTGAACCCGCCGCCGAGCTCCAGCGAACCGCTCACCGACTCGGCACGGACCTCGTCGGCGCCGAAGTCCTCGGTGACGATCGTGCCCGAGGTGCTGGAGACGTCCAGCAGGGCGCCCTCACCGGAGGCCGTGATCCGGCCGCTGACGGTGTGGGCCTCCACCGAACCCTCGACCCCGTCGAGCGCGACCTCACCCGAGACGGTCTCCACCTCGACGACACCGACCTGCTCGGTCACGTCCACCGCGCCGCTGGTGGTCTCCACGCTCAGGTCGCCCTCCAGGTTCTCCACCGCGACCCGGCCGCTGACCGTCTGCAACGTCACCCGGGTCCCGGCGGGGACGGTGACCTCGTAGTCCACCGAGCAGGAGCTGAAGAACGGCAGCCCCGAACACTCGGTGTCGATCTCCAGTGTGCCGCCCTCGGCCTCGATGTCCTCGTCGGGTTCCGACAGGGGGCTGCCCCGCAGCTTGCGGTCCACCGTGACCCCGTCGCCGGTCCCGCCCCGGAGCAGGACCTCACCCCCGGTGGAGTTGTCGATCTCCAACGCGCTCACCCCGTCGAAGGAGTCGGCGCGATCGGACTGGTTGACGGTCATGTTCCCCAGCACGGAGAGCGCGGTGAGAACCACCAGGGCCAGCACGAGCACCCCGCCCAGGAACATCCACGGCCCCCTGCGGAAACCCCCGCGTTCCTTGCTTGAGGAGGCGTACAGGCCTCGGGCCCTGAAAGTCATGTTCTTTCCCTTCCTGGAAGGCTCGGCCCTCCCTCTGGTGCGTCCTGGTCTCGGTGCGGGTCAGTCCCGGTCGTTGCCGCGCAGGTAGCGCAGCACCGCCTGGACCCTGCGGTGGTCGTGGTCGTCATGGCCGAGGTCGAGCTTGGTGAAGATCGACCTGATGTGCTTCTCCACGGCACGGTCGGTGATGGCGAGCCGGTCCGCGATTCCGGCGTTGTTCAGGCCCTGGGCCATCACCTCCAGCACCTCGCCCTCGCGCGGGGTGAGGCTCTCCAGGGCGCGGTCCCGCCGTCTGCTCAGCAGCTGTGAGACCACCTCGGGGTCGATCGCCGCGCCGCCCCCGGCCACCCGGCGCAGCACGGCGAGGAACTCCTCGATGTCGGCCACACGGTCCTTGAGCAGGTAGCCGACCTTCTCGGCCCCGCCGCCGAGGAGGTCGGCGGCGTAGCGGCTGACCACGTGCTGGGACAGCAGCAGCACGGCCACGTCGGGGTGGGTCCGTCGGATCCGCACGGCGGCCTGGATGCCCTCCTCGGAGTAGGTGGGCGGCATCCGGATGTCGATCAGGCAGAGGTCGACGTCCGGGTGCTCCGCGACGGCGGCGTTCAACGCGTCGGCGTCGCCCACCGCCGCGACGATCTCCACACCGGAGTCCTCCAGCAGCCGGACCATGCCGCTGCGCAGCAGTACGGAGTCCTCCGCGATGATGACGCGCGGCTCCGGCCGTTCGTCCAGTCTCTGGGCCGTGCTCACGGTCACGCCTTCCATGGGATGTTCGCGGTGAGGACGGTGCCCCCACCGGTCGGGCTGTGGACGGTCAGCTCCCCGTCGACGGCGTCCACCCGGTCCCACAGCCCGTAGAGACCGGTGCCCGCCTCGGGGTCGGCTCCCCCGACCCCGTCGTCGGTCACTGTGACGCACAGCAGCTCGCCCCCGCGCCTCGCGGCCGGGACGCGGCCGACGGCCACGGTGACCTGCTCGGCGTCGGCGTGCTTGGCGATGTTGGTCAACGCCTCGCAGACCACGTAGTAGGCCACGCCCTCCGCCCGGGCCGAGGGGCGTTCGGCCAGGTCCACGTCGAGGCGGACCGGAACCGGGGAGCGTCCGACCGCCACCGGCAGGGCCGCGCCGAGTCCGTGGTCGGTCAGGACCCTGGGGTGCAGGCCGCGTGCGACCTGGCGGAGGTCGGTCATGACCTCCCGGGACTCCGCCTGCGCCTCGGTGATCAGCTCGCGGGCGCCGTCGGGATCGTGGGAGAGCCGGGCGCGTGCCCGAGTGAGGGTCATGGTGAGCGCGAGCAGCCGTTGCTGGGCGCCGTCGTGCAGGTCGCGTTCGATCCTGCGGCGTTCGGCCTCGGCCTCGTCCACCATGCGGAGCCGACTGTCCTGGACGTGCAGGAGGCGGCGCCGCATCCGGACCTCGGGGGCCTCGAAGAGCAGCAGGCGGTGCAGGAGGACCTCGGTGGAGATCATGTACGGGGCCAGGCGCAGGCCGACCACGGTGGCCAGCGGGCCGACGAGAACCAGGAGTAGCGGGCCGACCAGGTCGCCGGGCGACCCGAGGGCCAGGATGTAGGCGATGCCCAGGGACGCGCCGATGGCGGCGGCGCCGCCGCACACCACGAAGACCACGACCAGCCCGGCGGCGAACAGCCCGTGCAGGCCCGCGGCGGTGCTGTAGACCACCATGGTCCAGGCGTCGCGGCCGAAGACGAACCGCCACACCCGGACCCAGGGGTTGTCGTCCGCCAGCGGGTCGGGAGGGCTGGTCTCCACGATCCCGAACACGTTGGCGAGGCGGTCGCGCTGGACCCGGCAGGCGAGTCGGGCGAGCAGGGTGGCGGCGACGGGCAGGGCGACCAGCAACCCCAGGGAGTCGCGGACGATCTGCGAGACCGAGTGGGAGAGCCCGACATCCGTCCAGGGCAGGAACAACCCCATGCCGATCCAGGCGGCCACTGTCACCAGCAGGGACACGGGGATCAGGTAGAACAGGGCCAGGGCCAGGGAGGTCATCAGGTGCAGGACCTGGACCAGGAGCAGCCGCCATCCGCTGCCGTTTGGAGCGGCGGCGAAGGGAACACCGGTCAGGGAGCCCGGTCGGGCACCACCCCGCTCCGCGCCTCGCGCCCGTTGTTCTCGTGTGCCGCTCACAGGTCCAATCTAGGATTCCCGGGGACCGGTGCACGAGGTCATCAGCACGAGGAACACGGGTGGTGCCAGCACTACCCGACCGGTCGGGGCGGGGGGATCGGATGGCGCGGAGCGGGGGCGCGGTGCTGGAGCGGGTGTTGGAGGACATCGGGGGCGTCAACACGTTCTTCGCGGTGGGTGGTGTGCCGCACGGCGAGGGCTGGGAGCAGGTGACCGCGTTGACCGGGCGGGAGCGGGCCGCCGCCGAGGTCGGGCGGGTGCGGGCCCAGCTCGGGGCGGTTTCGGGACTCGGCGCCGACGAGGTGGAGTGGCGGGTGGGTGCCTCGCTGTTCCACCAGGGGCTGGCGTCCCGGCTGATCTCGCCCGTGCTGGCGGCGGGGCTGTGTCACGGGGTGGGACTGCGCCCGGACCTGTTCCTCTTCGAACCGGAACGCTCGGGGGCGTGGGAACTGCGCACGGCGCAGCTGGGGGCCGAGCCGCTGTCCCGGGACCCCCTGGAGGTCGCCGCCTGGTTGGAGCAGACCGTGGTGGAGGGCGTGCTGTCCGGGGTGGAGGAGACGCTGACCGGGATCGGCCGGGTCTCCCCAGGGCTGCTGCGGGGCAACACCGGAGCGGCCCTGGCGGGGGCCGCGCGTGCTCTGGGCGGCGCACGGAGAGAACGGCGCGCGGGTGCCGAGGAGGTGGTCCGCGTGCTGACAGGGCGCCGCACCCTCGAAGGCACCGGGTCCCACACCGGGGTGGACCGTGCCGGGCTGGCCGTCTTCCGCCGGACCACGTGCTGCCTGTACTACCGGCTCCCCGGGGGCGGTCTGTGCGGCGACTGCGCCCTGCGTCGCCCACCGGGTGCCCGCTGACCGGGTCGAGGCTGGTCAGGCGCGGTACCGTCCGCGCTGCGCTCGGATGCCGTCGAGGAGGTAGGCGGCGCGGCGGTCGTAGGCGTCCCGGGGCGGCAGCACGCCGTGCTTGAGGGCGAGAGCGTTGTCGACGATGAGCGTGTGCAGGTCGTCCACCGTGAACTCTGGCCGCAGGGCCCCCGAGGCGTGCCCGGCCTCGACGAGTTCTTCGTAGATCTCACCCGCGGCACGGCAGATGTCCATGAGCTGCCGTGAATGGGGATAGTCCTGGAGCAGGACGTCGTTGGTGGTGGGCTGACGGTACTGGAGGTCGCGGATCGCGGTGAGGTAGTGGTCGATCCGCGCCCCGGCGTCGTCCAGGGACCGCGTGTGGTCGATGACGGCGTCGAGCTCGTCGGCGACGACCTCCTGGATGACGGCTTCGATGAGGCCCACGCGGCCGCCGAACCGGTTGAAGATCGTCGCCTTGCTCACTCCCGCCGCCCGGGCCACCTCCTCCAGCGGCACGCTCAGCCCCCGCCCCTGGAAGGCGGCGATCGCCGCCCGGCGAATCTGCTCCGCGTTGCGCCGGGCGTCGGCGCGCAGCCGGGGGTTCGCGGGTGTCGCACCGGTCATGGATCCTGCCGCCTCTCGCCGCCGCCATAACTTGACTCGCTGAGTCAGTTTATCTACGGTCGTGGGCGGAAGTGAAACTGACCCGGCTGGTCAAGTTATTGGAACGGGCGCCACCAGCTCGGACGCCGACCGGGCACGAGCACGGGCACGCAAGGAAGGACCGCGAACATGATCGTCGTCACCGGCGCCACGGGCACCCTCAACGGAGGCACCGTCGAACACCTCCTCAGCCGCCTGCCGGCCGAAAGGGTCGGTGTGAGTGTGCGGGACCCCGCCAGGGCCAGGCACCTCGCCGAGCGCGGAGTGCGCGTGCGGCAGGGCTCCTACGAGGACACGGCCGCTCTGCGCGTGTCCTTCGCCGGCGCCGACCAGGTGCTCCTGGTGTCCGGGAACGACCCGACGGCCGACATGGTGAGCCTGCACCGCGACGCGATCGAGGCGGCGGTCGCGGCCGGCGCCCGGAGAATCCTGTACACGAGTCAACAGGGAGCCGCGTTCGGGGGCCCGTACCCTCCGGCGGCCGTCCACGCCGCCACCGAGGAGATCCTCGCCGGTTCTGGGGTCGCGTGGACCTCCCTGCGCTATGGATTCTTCGGCCACAGCTTCGACGCCCTGCTCGGTCCGTGGCGGGAGACCGGGGTGATCGCGGCTCCGGACGACGGCCCCGTCCCGTGGACCGCCCCCGCCGACCTGTCCGAGGCCGCGGCCGCCGTCCTCTCCGGCGACCGCTCCTTCGACGGGGCCGTGACCCTGGTCGCCGAGGAGGCCGTCACCCTCGACGACTTCGCCGGGATCGTCTCCGAACTCAGTGGACGCTCCGTCGAACGCGTCGTGGTCGACGACGAGCAGTGGGTCGCGGACCAGGAGGCGCGCGGCGTTCCGGAGCAGGCGGCCCGCTTCACGCTCACCATGTTCCGCGCGACGCGGGAGGGCTACTTCGCCGAACGGGACCCGCTGCTGGGCGAGCTCCTGGGTCGCGCTCCCCGGAGCGTCGCGGACCAGCTCGCCGCACAGATGAGGGCCTGATGGGGCGCGGGGCCGTGTCCCCGTTCTCCGGTGGGCTCAGAGGCCGTCGGCGGCGCGCCGCACCGCCTCCAGGTCGATCCGGCGCATCCTCAGCATGGCCTGGGTGGCCCGGCCCGCCCGATCGGGGTCGGGGTCCCACACCAGGGAGTCCAGCTCCTCGGGATAGACCTGCCAGGACAGACCGAAGCGGTCCTTGAGCCAGCCGCACTGGCTCTCCTGGCCGCCGTCGGTGAGCGCGTTCCAGTAGTGGTCCGACTCCTCCTGGTCGCGGCAGATCACCTGGAAGGACACCGCCTCGTCGAAGGTGAAGGCGTCCCCGCCGTTGAGCGCGGTGAAGCGCGCCCCGTCCAGCTCGAACTCGACGGTCAGCACGGTGCCCTCGGCCAGGGGCATGTCCGGGCCGTAGTACGTCGTCCTGAGCACCCGTGAGTTCTCGAAGACGCGGGTGTAGAACTCCGCCGCCTGCTCGGCCTGGTCGTCGAACCACAGACACGGCCTGATCTTGTGCAGGAGTGCCATGGCTCCCCCTCTCCCCCGGCGTTCCCCTCTCCTCTCACGTACCCGGTTCTCACGTACCGCACCACACTCCCCAAACTTCCCTATCATCCGTGATGATCGAGTACAATAAGGGAAGGTTTCGGAACACAGGGCCGTCGGTGAGGAGAACCGTGCCGCAGCAGTACTACTCGGTGGACCAGGTCGCGGACCTTCTGGGTCTGCACGTCAAGACGGTGCGTGCCTACGTCCGCGAGGGACGACTGGCGGCCACCCGGATCGGGAAGCAGTACCGCGTGCGCCGCCGCGACCTGGAGGAGTTCACCGGCGGCCCGCTGGCCGAGGAGGAGGGCCCGGACGCCCCGCGGGCCCCGTACGCGGAGGCCTCCACCGTCGTCCAGGTCGACGGGGTCGACCGCGCCACGGCCGACCGACTCACCACCCTGCTCTCCGTCACCGGGCGTCCCGAGGGCCGCGGGCGCGCGCACGTCCAGGTGGTCCACGACCCGGACCGCGCCCGCCTGAAGGTGGTCATCGTGGGCGACCTGGCCACCACCGCGACGCTGTTGGGCTACGTCGACTCGCTCACGGGTGACCAGCGGTGACCCCCTCGGGAAGGGAGGCGGAACCGGGGGCCGAGATCGCCCCGGAGGTCCGCCGTCTGGGTGGCCACCCGGTCATGCTCTGCCCGGAACGGGGCGCGCCCCTGCGCGAGGCCGCCGACGTGATCGGGGACGCCTTCCACCACGGCGTCACCTGGGTCGCGGTTCCCGCCGCGCGCCTCGACGCCGACTTCTTCCGGCTGCGCACGGGCGTCGCCGGAGAGTTCCTCCAGAAGTTCGCCAACTACCGGCTCCGGCTGGCCGTGGTCGGGGACGTCTCCCGGCACGTGGCCGCCAGCGACGCCTTCCGGGACCTGGTCCGGGAGTGCGATCGCGGCACCCAGTGCTGGTTCGTCCCGGACCTGGAGGCCCTGGGCGGACGCCTGGTCTCCTGAGTCACCCAGGTTTCGTCTCACTTTGTGAGAAATGGATCTCACAAGAGGAGACTCGCGGGTAGGGTCGACCGGAGCCCCCGAGACGAAGGCGGAACGCCATGGCCCGGTACACACACGGACAGCACCCGATCGTCACCACCTCCTACCTGTGGCGCGACGCCGAGAACTCGGCCGCCTACGCGCTCTCGGAGGTCCGGCCCGGCCGCTCCCTGCTGGATGTGGGCTGCGGCCCCGGCAGCATCACCGTCGACCTCGCCCGCAGGGTCGCGCCGGGGCGCGTCACCGCCGTGGACGCCTCCGCCGAGGCGGTCGAGAGGGCGAGCGCCCACGCGGAGGAGGCCGGTGTGGACAACGTCGACTTCGTGGTCGGTGACGTCCACGCCCTGGACCTGCCCGACGACACCTTCGACGTCGTCCACGCGCACCAGGTCCTCCAGCACGTGGGCGATCCGGTGCGGGCGCTGGCCGAGATGGGCCGTGTCGCCCGGCCGGGCGGGGTTGTGGCCGCCTGCGACAGCGACTACTCGGCGATGCACTGGTACCCGAACCTGCCCGAGCTGGACGCGTGGATGGCGCTGTACCAGCGGGTGGCCCGGGCCAACGGCGGCGAACCAGATGCCGGGCGCCACCTGCTGGCCTGGGCGCACGCGGCCGGGTTCACCGAGGTCAGGCATGTCGCGGAGGTGTGGGACCACTCCGACCCCGAACGCCGTGCCTGGTGGGGCGGGATGTGGTCGCGTCGCATCCTGGAGTCGACCATGGGCCGGGACGCCGTCACCCGGGGCATGGCGAGCCAGGACGACCTGGAGTGGATCTCCGCCGGCTGGCGGCGGTGGAGCGAGCACCCCGACGGCGTGTTCGTGATACCCCGGGGCGCGGTCCTGTGCCGCGTTCCGGGCTGAGACTCCAGCTGACACGCGGTGGGGCGGCCCGGCCGCCCCACCCAGGCGTCGGCCTCACGGCCTCAAAGGCGCTTGCTGAAGAACACGCGACGAAAGCCATGCTCCGTCGCACGACCCGTCTCCACGTATCCGCGACGAGGATAGTAGGCCAGGTTCTCCGTCATCGACTCATGTGTGTAGAGCCTGACCTCCGTCAGTCCCCGCGCACGGGCGTAGTCGTCCGCGAAGTCCAACAGCCGCCCGCCCACCCCCGCGCCCTGGGAGCTCGGTGAGACCGCGATGTTGTCCAAGAGAAGGTGATCCGGCCTCGCCCTGAGGACGAGAAGGCCCACGGGCACACCCTCCTGCTCGGCCACCCACACCTCGCCCGCACCGACCAGCGAGGCGTAGTCCGCCGTCATCGGCCCGGGCTCCTTCCCCATCCGCTCGACGTAGTGTCCGTAGGCGCTGTCGGCCAGTCGGGTGAGCACGGCGACGTCACTGGGGCGGGCCTGTCGAATGATCGTCATCCGCGCAGTATGGCACCGCCGGTCTCCACCCACCGGTCCCACCGCTGATCCACGCAGGGCAGGGGTGGTCCACGTCGCACTCGCGGGACACGCACCGGCGGAGCACTGGCGACGGCGGCGACGCCCGATATAGCGTCGGTCCATCGGGACCATCGGCCCTCCGGAGGCACCATGTCCGACCTGCCCATCGGATTCTGGCTCAAGCACCTGGACCGGCTCATCGAGCACGACTTCGACCACGCCCTGGCCGAGGACTCCCTCGACCGCCGCCAGTGGCAGGTGCTCAACTCCCTGCACGACGACCCCGGCACCGTCCTCCAGCTGGACCAGCGCCTTGCGCCCTTCCTGGAGGACGACGAGCCCAGCGTCGCTCCGGCGGTGGAGGCCCTGCGTGAGCGCGGCTGGATCAGCGGTCTGGTCTCCCTGGAACTGACCTCCGAGGGACAGCGAGCCCACGGCGAGCTCCTCCAGCGCGTCACCCGCACCCGGGAACGCCTGTGCCAGGGCGTCA
Source organism: Nocardiopsis sp. NPDC058789 (assembly GCF_042745575.1). Classification (NCBI taxonomy): domain Bacteria; kingdom Bacillati; phylum Actinomycetota; class Actinomycetes; order Streptosporangiales; family Nocardiopsidaceae; genus Nocardiopsis; species Nocardiopsis sp. NPDC058789. The sequence continues at coordinate 303,928 of NZ_JBHYOW010000008.1, read as the reverse complement.
GCGACCAGGAGTACCGCGACACGGTCAACGTGCTGGAGCGGATGTCGGCCAACCTCGAACCGTCCTGACCGGTCAGTCGAAGTGCAGTTCCCTGGTGAGTTCGACGAAGGCCAGGTCGTCCTGTCTGGGCAGCCCGAAGGCCGCGTCGCCGTAGGGGAAGGGCTCGGTCTTGCCGGTGTTGGTGTATCCGCGCCGCTCGTACCAGGCGATGAGCTCCGGGCGCTGCTTGAGAACCTTCATCCGGATGAGGCGGCACCCCCACTCGCTCGCCGCCGTGCGCTCGGCCTCGGCCAGCACGATCCGTCCGAGGCCCGCGCCCTGGAGGTCGGGGCGCACCGAGAACATCCCGAAGTACGCGCCGTTGACGGTCCGCTGGAGTTCGCAGCAGGTGACGACCTCGCCCTCGGACTCACCCACGAGAACCAGGGTGTTGGTCCGGCCGAACAGCTCCGTCAGGGCGTCGGCGTCCACCCGCTGGCCGTCGAGGAAGTCGGCCTCGGTGGTCCAGCCCCGGCGTGAGCTGTCGCCCCGGTAGCAGGAGTTGACCAGGTCGACCAGTGCCGGGACGTCCTCGACCCCCGCGGGCCTGAACTCGATCTTGGTCCGTCCGTCCGGCACACCCTCGTCGCCGCGCATGGTGGTCACGCTCTTCCCCCTCGAAATCCTTCGGAATCACCCCGAACCGCGCACCCAGTATGTCCAAGTCCGGGGAGTGGACCGGCCACCCCCGGTTCGGGCCCGGGGGTGCGTCCCGTCCGGGCGGCCCGGACGGACTACCTCCGACTGGCCTCCACGTGGGCCAGGAAGGAGCGCAGCCGCGCCCGACCCGCCTCGGCGGGGACCTGTGCGGGGTTGACCATCATCTGGAGCGCCAGCCCGTCCACGAAGGTGTGCAGGAACGCGGCCCAGGTCTCCAGCCAGGGGTCGGGGTGCTCGTGTTCGGGGTCCTCCAGGGGAGGCAGCCCGCCGAGCGCCCCGACCAGCTGGCGGTACAGGCCGCGCTGCCGGGCCCAGCGCTCCTCCAGACGGGGGTCGAGTTCCCCGAGGTGCCCGGCGGCCTGCCAGACCTGGAACTCGGCGCTGCGGACGGAGTCCAGGGGGAGCATGTGCTCCGCGAACCCGGCGGCGCGCTCGACCACCGACTCCTCGGGGCGCCAGGTGCGCGACTGCTCCCGCATCCGCCCGACGACGCGTTCCTCGGACAGGTCCATGGCGAAGACCAGGAGTTCCTCACGGGTCTGGAAGTAGTGGCGCAGCGCCCCGGCGGAGAGCCCCGCCTCGGCGGCGACGGTGCGGATGGACACGGCTTGGGGGCCGGAGTGGGCGATCACCCTCCACAGGGCCTCGGCCAGCTCCCTGCGGCGTTCTTCGTGATCAACGATCTTGGGCACTCCCCTTTTCTAGCACGCCTGTGTTATTTTATTTAGCACAGTCGAGTTAAAAACAGACGTGGAGAGTCGCATGCCCCCCTTGGACGTACTCCTGCCGGTCGCCGGACTGGCGCTCCTGGACACCCTGAGTCCCACGACCCTCGGCGTCTCCCTGTTCGTACTGCTCAGCGGCGCGACCTCCGTGGCCCGCCCCCTCTTCGTCTACCTCGGCACGGTGGCCCTGTTCTACTTCGCCCTCGGATGCGCGCTCATGCTGGGACTGGGGGCGGCCCTCGGCGGCCTGTCCCACCTCGCGGACAGCCCCCTCTTCGGCTGGGGGCTCCTGGTCCTGGGCGGGGGCCTGTTCGCCTACTCCTGGGTGATGCCGACCAGGAGACGCGCTCCCCGACGCCCGGCCTCGTTCCGCACCGTCAGCATGATCGGCCTCGGCCTGGCGACCGGTCTGCTGGAGGCCGGGACCGCCCTGCCCTACCTCGGCGCCATCGGCATCATGAGCACCGCCGGGCTGAGCGCCTCCACCTGGATCCCGGTGCTCGCCGCCTACAACCTCGTGATGGTCCTGCCGCCCGTCCTCCTCTACCTGGGGCACCGCGTGTTCGGTGAGCGCCTGCGTCCCAGGCTGGACCGCTGGCGCGAGAAGATCGACGCGGGCTCGCGGGAGACCCTGTCCTGGATCATCGGCATCGTGGGGCTGATCCTCCTCGTGCACGGCCTCCAGCAGGTGGGGGTCATCGACGTCATCGACTCCCTGAACCCCTGAGTCCCGCCGGACACCCGGGCCCGGTCAGCGCCCCTGGCCGTACAGCTCCGAGAGCAGCGCCACCGCCGCGTGCGTGGCCGGGTGCGGGTCGTGGCGTCGCCAGACCAGCCGCACCGGGATCAGCGGCGCGTCGCGCAGGGGGCGGAAGACGATGCCGTCGCGCCGGTACTGCGTGGCGGTGCTCTCCGGGGTGATGCCGACCGCCCGCCCCGTGGCGATCTCGGCCAGCCAGTCGTCGATGTCGCGGGTGGGTTCCATCTCGGGCCGCGCGCCCTCCGGCCACAGGTCCGCCGTGGTGGTTCCGGTGCGCCGGTCGAACAGCAGGACGCGGCCGGTCAGCTCGTCCAGACGCAGCGAGCGCCGCCGGGCCCAGGGGTCGTCGGAGGCCATCGCGCAGTGCCGCCGCTCGTGTCCCACCACGGCGCTGTCGAAGCGCCTACCGTCGAAGGGCGCTCGGACCACCGCCAGATCGCACAACCCCTCGGCCAGCCCGCCGGTGGGGGTGTTGGTGCGGACCAGGTGCAGGTCCACGCCCGGGTGCAGGTCGGCCCAGCGGCGCTGGAACTCCGCCGTGTGGCGGCCCACCGCCGACCACGCGTGGCCCACCCGCAGCCGGGTGTGGCCGGTGGTCGCCTCGCTCACCAGGTTCTCGGCCTCGGCCAACAGGTGGCGGGCACGGGCCAACACCTGGACCCCGGCCGTGGTGGGCGTGACGTCCCGGCTGGTGCGGTGCAGGAGTCGCACGCCGAGGATGCCCTCCAGGGCGGCCAGGGTCCGGGAGACCGCCGCCTGGGACACCCCCAGGTCGAGGGCGGCGTCGCTGAACCCGCCCGTGTCCACGATCGCGACGAGGCAGCGCAGGTGACGGAGTTCGAGATCCATGACTTCAGCGTATAGATGCTCACTCGTATGCATTTTGCGTATACGAACGACCGGTGGATGCTCCCGGTATGACGACTTCCACCGACACCGGGCAGGGCGCCGACCGCTGGCGGGGCATGGCCGTGATGCTGACCGGCGGCGCCTCCAACCAGGTCGGGGCGGCCACCGCCGCCCTGGCCTTCCCGGTCATCGGCCCGGTCGGGGTGGTCGCGATCCGCCAGTGGGTGGCAGGCACCGTGCTGATGCTGGTGGGACGTCCCCGACTGCGTGCCTTCACCTGGCGGCAGTGGTGGCCGGTGCTGGCGATGGCGGTGGTGTTCGGTTCCATGAACCTGACCCTCTACCTGGCCGTGGACCGCATCGGACTGGGGCTGGCGGTCACCCTGGAGTTCCTCGGGCCGCTGGCGGTGGCCCTGGCCGCCACGCGCCGCTGGACCGACCTGGCCTGCGCGTTGGTGGCGGGCGGGGCTGTCGCGGTCCTCATGCGTCCGCAGCCCTCCACCGACTACACGGGGATCGCCCTGGCCCTGGTCGCGGCGGCCTGTTGGGCCGCCTACATCCTGCTCAACCGGACGGTCGGGCGGCGGCTCCCCGGGATCGAGGGCTCGGCGACCGCCGCCGGGATCTCCGCGCTCGTGTTCGTGCCCGTGGGGATCACCGCGCTGTACCTGCACCCGCCCACACCGGTCGCCGTCCTCTGTGCGGCGGTGGCGGGGGTGCTCTCCTCGATGGTCCCGTTCCTGGGCGACCTGTACGCGTTGCGCCGGGTCCCGGCCCGCTTCTTCGGCCTGTTCATGAGCGTGCACCCCGTGATGGCGGCCCTGGCGGGCTGGCTGGTGCTGGGCCAGGCCCTGGACGGGTGGGAGGGCGCGGCGATCCTCGCGATCGTGGCCGCGAACGCGGTCAGCGCCGGAACGGTCAGCCGGGGACCCCGCCTCGAAGGAACTCCAGGGCGGGCCCGGTCTGGGGCGTGAGGGCGTGGCCGACTCCGGGAAGCACCCGTACGCGGGCGTGCGGGACGCACGCCCGCACGCGCCGGGCGGTCTCTTCGGAGTCGAACATCCGGTCCCGGTCGCCCACGGTCACCTGGAGCGGGGTCCCCAGCGTGCGCAGCGCCTCGTCCGGGAAGACCGGCAGGGACGCGGTACGCGGCCGGAACCTGGAGAAGACCGCCATGATCTCGTCCAGCACCGCGTCGTTCCCGGAACGCCCGAGCCCGACCAGGTAGCGGACCGACCGCTGCCGGGCACGGGCCCCGAACGACATGAGCAGCCCCGCCCCCAGGATGCTCCACCGGCGTTGGGCGCCCACCCCGCCCGGGCAGCCCATAGCGAGGCGGGTGACGCGTCCGGGGCGGCGGATCGCGTAGTCGAGAGCCGTCCATCCTCCCAGGGACATCCCGGCCATGGCGGTGTCACGCACGCCGAGCTCCGCGAGGACGTCGTCCAGCCACAGCGCGCTGGCCTCGGTGGACAGCTCGGGGCGGGTGGGCGCGCTCAGTCCGGGCTCACCGACCAGGTCCACGGAGTACACCCGGAAGTGCTCCGACCACGCGGGCAGGTCCGGGAACCAGTGGGCCGAGTTGGCCCCGGACCCGTGCAGCAGGACCAGCGGCGGAGCCTCCTCGGGGCCGCAGGCGAGCACGAAGGTCTCCCCCTCACGGGTCGGGACCGTCAGCCTCCGGGTCGGGACGGGGGCATGGTCCAGGGCCCGGAGGTACCGCTGCCGGAGCCACCGCTCCCCGTCCTCGGTTCGGTAGATCGCACTCATGACACGCATCCTCTCTCCTCTTCCTCAAGATACCGCAACCTTCCTTATAAAAGGGAAGTACAGGGAAGAATTCGGGAGGGACGATGAAAACTTGACCTCAAGTATTGTTCGGGTTCTACGGTTCAGGGGTACCCAACGACTCGGACCGGTGGACCCCATGAGTATGGAAATGGCCGCGTGGAACTCGATCTACCACGCGATGCACGCCCACGAGGATCAGCGCCCCTTCTCCCGCCCCGTCCTGCGCAGGATCGCCTCCTTCGCCCGACCGCACGCACGCCCCCTCGCGTGGTTCCTCGGCCTCAGCGTCGTCACGGCCGCCCTGGCGGTGGCCTCACCTCTGCTGGCCGGTGAGGTCGTCAACGAGATCGTGGCCGGGGCGGCGCTCAGGCCGGTCCTGCTCCTGGCCGGGCTCATCGCCCTGGTCGCGATCGCGGAGGCCGTGCTCTCCCTGGCCGTGCGGTGGTTCTCCTCCCGGGTCGGGGAGGGGCTCATCCTGGACCTGCGCACCACCGTCTACGAGCACGTCCAGCGGATGCCGGTCGCCTTCTTCACCCGGACCCGTACCGGAGCCCTGGTCAGCCGGCTCAACAACGACGTCATCGGTGCCCAGCGCGCCTTCAGCGACGTCCTGTCCGGGGTGATCAGCAACCTCGTCACGCTCGTGCTGGCGCTGGTCGTCATGGCGACCCTGTCCTGGCAGATCACCCTGCTCTCGCTCGTGCTGCTGCCCGTCTTCGTCCTGCCCGCCCGCCGCATGGGCGCCCGGCTGGCCAGGATCGAACGCGAACGCACCATCCACAACTCCGCCATGAGCACCCAGATGACCGAGCGTTTCTCGGCTCCCGGCGCCACGCTGGTCAAGCTCTTCGGCCGCCCCGACGACGAGGCCGCCGAGTTCGCCCGCCGCGCCAGCCGGGTCCGCGACATCGGAGTGCGCACCGCCATGGTCCAGGAGATCTTCTTCACCGCCCTGACCCTGGTCTCCGCGCTCGCCCTCGCCCTGGTCTACGGCCTCGGCGGCTTCTACGCGCTGAGGGGCCAGCTCGACGCCGGAACGGTCGTCGCGATGGGCATGCTCCTGACCCGCCTGTACGCGCCGCTGACGGCGCTGGCCAGCGCCCGCGTGGAGATCATGAGCGCCCTGGTCAGCTTCAGCAGGGTGTTCGAGGTCCTGGACCTGAAGCCGCTGGTGGACGAGAGCCCGGACGCGCGCCCGGTCCCCGCGGGGCCCGTCTCGCTGGAGTTCGACGACGTCTCCTTCGGTTACCCGACCGCCGACCGGGTCTCCCTCGCCTCACTGGAGGAGGTCGCCACCCTGGACACCACCGACAACGGCCCGGTCCTGCACGGGGTGTCGTTCCGGGTCGAACCCGGTCAGACCGTGGCCCTGGTCGGCTCCTCCGGAGCGGGCAAGTCCACCATCGCCCAGCTCACCCCGCGCCTGTACGACGTGGATGAGGGCGCCGTCCGCCTGGGCGGGACCGACGTCCGCGACCTCACCTTCGCGTCCGTGCGGGCCACCCTGGGCATGGTCACCCAGGACGGCCACCTGTTCCACGAGTCCATCCGCGCCAACCTCACCCTCGGCGCCCCCGAGGCCACCGACGAACAGGTCTGGGACGCCCTGCGCCGTGCCCGCCTGGACACCCTCGTCGCCAGCCTCCCCGACGGACTGGACACGGTGGTGGGCGAGCGCGGCTACCGCTTCTCCGGAGGGGAGCGCCAGCGGCTCACCATCGCCCGTCTCCTGCTGACCGGGCCGGAGGTGGTCATTCTCGACGAGGCCACCTCCGCCCTGGACTCCACTTCCGAAGCGGCGGTCCAGGCCGCGCTGGCCGAGGCCCTGGAGGGGCGGACCGCCCTGGTCATCGCCCACCGGCTCTCCACCATCCGCGCGGCGGACGCCATCCTGGTGGTCGAGGCCGGGCGGATCGTGGAACGCGGCACCCACGCCGAGCTGCTGGCCAGGGGCGGCCGCTACGCCGAGCTGTACCGGACCCAGTTCTCCCACGGGGACCCCGAACCGGCGACGACGGCCGGGTAGGCCCACGAACCCCGTCCCCCGGTGGCGCCACACCGGGGGACGGCCACGACGGCGCCCGGGGCCCGCGAGTGCGGACGGCATGGTGCACTGCGAGGTCCACCAGCAGGTGCCGCCCAGGGTCGAGTAGTCGCTGACCGAGTTCGGCCGCACACTCCTGCCCGCGCTCAACGCCCTCGGCGCCTGGGGCGAGGAGAACCTGGAGCGCCTCCAAGCGGGGCGGCCGCAGGACTGATCCCGCCCGTGGAACGGCGAGGGGCCGGAACGCAGCCCGCGTTCCGGCCCCTCCGCCCTTCGCCGGTCCGGGCGTCGAAGGCGGGCCCGACGCGACGGTCCCCCACCGCTCCGGTCTCAGATCTCCTTGACGACCCGGGCGGGGTTGCCGACCGCCACCACGTTCGCTGGCAGGTCCTTGGAGACCACGGCCCCGGCGCCCACCACGGTGTTCTCACCGATGGTCACACCCGGGCAGACGATGACCCCGCCGCCCAGCCACACGTTGTCTCCGATGGTGATGGGCTCGGCCGCCTCCCACTTGGCCCGGCGCAGCTCCGGGTCGATCGGGTGCGTGGGGGTGAGCAGCTGGACACCCGGTCCGATCAGGACGTCCGCGCCGATCGTGATGGGGGCGACGTCGAGCATGACCGCGTCGAAGTTGACGAAGGAACGCGGCCCGATGGTGATCCGGTACCCGAGGTCCACACGCAGCGGCGGACGGATCTCGCTGCCCTCCCCGAGCTCACCGACGAGGTCGGTGAGGGCCTTGAACCGCCCCTCGGCGTCGTCGGCCGCGCAGGTGTTGAACGCCTCGGAGAGCAGCGCGGCCCGGGTCACGTCCGCGTGGATCTCGGGGTCGTCGGCGAGGTAGAGCTCACCGGCCAGCATGCGTTCCTTCTGAGTGCCCACGGGGGTGGTCCTTCCTTAGGGAGTCCTGGTCCGACCCTAACCCCGGGGCCTGGCGTCACACGGCGCTTCAGAGGACCCGCCGGACCCCCGGCAGGGCCCGGACCCCGGCGGCCACGACCCAGCACAGCGGCACGGCCAGCACCGCCATCCCGGCGAACTTCGCGAGGGCGACCGCCTCCCAGCCGCTCAGCGCCAGCCCGAGCGCGACCAGGACCAGGGCGTGCAGCACGTAGACCGCGAAGGCGTTGTCGGAGAGGAAGGCCAGGAAGCGGTTGCTCCGGTCGAACAGCCTTCGGAAGAGCACCAGCAGCATGACCACCACACCCATGGCGAAGAGGGTCTCCCCCAGGATCTGTGCCAGCGCCTGCCAGCTGCCGGGGGTCAGGGAGTCCACACCCAGGACCGCCAGGGTCGCGGCCAGGGAGACCAGGCCCAGCACAGCCATCGCCAGACCTCCCCACCCGGCCGCGTTCGGCAGCCGTGTGAGCCACTCGCGCCGGTAGGCGAACACGCCGACGGTGAACAGGGCCGCGTACTGGGGCAGGTAGCCGGGGCTGGGCAGCCCCACGACCGGCCAGTAAGGCGCGGGGAAGGCGAACCGCCACGCGAAGGTGACCAGCGCCAGACCCACGGAGAAGAGGACGACCGGGACGAACCAGCGCAGCGGCTCGGAACCGGCCGGGCGGGAGACCTCCCGGTCCGCGCCGGCGGCGCGACGCTCGCCCGGTCCCCGGACCACCACGTAGACCAGGCTCATCACCAGCAGGACCTCCACGAACCACAGCGGGCCGGGGTCGATCGAGAACAGGTAGAGCATCCAGTACGACAGGTCGGGGTCGGCGGCGAGCAGGTCCGCGTGCGCGGGCGCCATGACCAGGGGGCGCAACAGCACCAGGAACAACAACAGCGGCACCCCCAGACGGACCAGGCGTTCGCGGACGAACGGCCGCCGTCCCCTGCGATCCACGGCGCCGGGGACGAAGTACCCCGCCAGCAGGAAGAACAGGCCCATGAAGAAGGTCTGGTTGAGGATCACGAACAGGTCCAACAGGCCGCCGGTGGGGTCCTGGGCCGGTTCGGTGTAGAACCACAGCGGGATGTTGCCGTAGGTGACGGCGACGTGGTGCAGGACCACCAGCACCGTGAGGAAGACCCGCAGGTTGTCGACGAAGAACAGGCGTGCCCGTGGGGCCTGGGGCGGGGTCGCGGGGGTCGTGGTGGGGTACTGCCGTGTCATGGTGCCCTCGTGTCCGGGAGTGAACGAGCTTCGGGGGCAGTCAGTCGGCTCGGGCGGCGCGGACCAGGAGTTCGCCCAGCTCGTCGGCGTGCGTGAGCAGGTCGTGGTCGGGGTGGACGCGCCAGTACTCGAACATGGCGTCGATGGACGACTGCTGGCTGACCGCCATCACGCGCACGTCGAAGGCGCGGAACTCCCCGCTCCGCTGTCCGAGCCGGTAGAACGCTTCGAGGCCCTGGTAGAGCGGTTCCGCCTGGCGCCCCCCGAACCGGGGAGCGCCGTGGGCGTCGCGTGCGTGGATGAGGATCTGCGCGAGGGCGGCCATGCGGTCACGGTGTTCCAGCGCGTACTCGGCGACGCTTCGCACGTGGGCGCGCAGCATCTCCTCAGCGGTGGTCTGTGCCGTGACCCTGGCGGCGACGGTCTCCGCGATCTCCGTGTAGACACCCGTCACCACCTGGTCCATCAGTTCGTCCTTGCCGTCGAAGTGGTAGGAGATCACGCCCTTGCTGATCCCCGCCTCCCGTGCGATCCGCGCCAGGGAGGCGCTGGGGTAGCCCACCTCGGCGATGGTGCCCACCGCAGCCTCGATGATCTGCGCCCTGCGGGCCTCCTCGATGAAGGACCGCTTCTGTCCGTCTGGCTTGTTTTCTGACTGCATGGCCAGAATCCTATCTAGCGGACCAGGAATCCATGGGGGATGGCCCTGAACGCCCCCTGAACCCGGACCCTGAGGCCCCGCGACGCACCGGTGGCCCATGCGCGGAGAGGGGCGGGCGGGTGGAGAATGGCCCCATGTCCCTTTCCGAACGGGGGCCGCTGCTGCCCCTGGTCGCCACGGTGTCCGCCGGTGGGGCCCTGGGCGCCCTGAGCCGCCACGCCCTGGACGTGCTCTGGCCGCCCGCTGCCTCCGGGGTCTCCTGGACGATCCTGGCCGTCAACGTCACCGGCAGCCTGCTGATCGGCCTGCTCATGGAACTGGTCGTGCACCGCTGGCCCGGGAACCGCCTCGTCCGCCCCTTCTGGGGAGTGGGGTTCCTCGGCGGCTACACCACGTTCTCCGCCTACGCCACCGACGTGGTCACGGCCCTCGAACGGGGCGCCCCGCAGGTCGCGCTGGTCTACCTCCTCCTCACCCTGGCGGGGGCGCTCACCGCGGCCTGGGCGGCCTCGTCACTGGCCCACCGGTTCCTCACACACGGAGGAGGGCGCAACCCGTGAGCGCGCTGATGGTCGTCCTGGGCGCGGCCGTGGGAGCCCCCGTCCGCTTCCTCGTGGACCTGGAGCTCAAGCGCCGGTTCGGGGAGGGCTTTCCCTGGGGGACCCTGGTGGTGAACGTGGTCGGCAGCCTGGCCCTGGGCGCGCTGCTGGCGCTCCCCCTGTCCCCCGAACTGTCGGCACTCCTCGGTGTGGGCCTGTGCGGGGCGCTGACCACCTACTCCACGTTCGCCTACGAGACGGTGCAGCTCTCCCGGACCGGTTCCCGCGGCCGCGCCCTGGTGAACGTGCTGGCGCACCTGTGCCTGGGCGTGGGCTCCGCCTGGGTCGGACTGACCGTGGCCGGGGCACTCCTGGGCTGACGCTCGTCACTACCGTGTCGGTATGCCTTCCCTGACGCCGGTGACCACCTGGCTGGACCGCCTCAACCAACGGCATCCGTGGAGCCACAACGACCGCCTGGGACCCTGGGTGGTGCGCCGCGTCGCGGCCAGCGGTGCGCGCGACGTCCTGGACGTGGGCTGCGGCACCGGAAACCTGCTGGCCCGGCTGCGTCGGCGCGTGGACGAGGTCGTGGGCCTGGAGCCCGATCCGGCCGCCGCCGCGCTCGCCGGGGGGCGGTTCGCGGACGATCCGGGAATCACCGTCATGCGGGCGGGCTTCGCGGAACGCGACCCCGACCGGCGCTGGGACGCCGTCACCCTGGTGGCGGTCCTGCACCACCTGCCGCTGGAGGCGACCCTGCGGGAGCTGCGCGCGAGCCTGGCACCCGGCGGTCGGCTGGTGGTCGTGGGCTGCCACCGCGACGGCGACCCGGCCGACCACCTCACGGGACTGGTCTCCGCCGTCCTGAACCCGTTGGTGGGCCTGGTCAGGCACCCGGGCGCCGCCACCGAGCCGCCCCCGCACATGCGCGCCCCCACCAGAGAACCCGAATGGACCCTCGACCGGATCCGCGCGGTGGCCGCCCGGGAGCTGCCCGGGGCCCGTGTGCGCCGACGCCTCTTCTGGCGGCACACCCTCGTGTACGACCACCCCGCCTGAGCGTTTGCCGTTCCGGCAAAGTTTCTTGCCCCCCACCTCGTTCCGGGGTCACCTTGGTGGCGGAAGGGTCAGCGGACCTCTCCTCACCCCATCACCAAGGAGCACGAACATGGACGCGCAGTTCTGGGACGACAGGTACGGCGGTCGGACGCGGCTCTTCAGCGGCGAGCCCAACGGCGTCCTCGTCACCGAGCTGGCCGACCTCCCGCCGGGCCAGGCGCTCGACGTGGGCTGCGGCGAGGGCGGAGACGCCCTCTGGCTGGCCCGCGCGGGCTGGCTGGTCACCGGAGTCGACATCTCGCGGGTCGCCCTCGACCGCGCGGCCGCCGCGAGCACCGACGTCCGGGACCGGGTCTCCTGGAAGCAGGGCGACCTGACCACGGCGCCGCCCCCGGTCGGCGCCTTCGACCTGGTGACCGTCCACTACTTCCCGCTCCCGCGCGAGCCCGAGCACACCGCCCTGCGCGCCCTGCTCGCCTCGGTCGCCCCGGGCGGCACCCTCCTCTTCGTCGGACACGACATCACCCCGCTGCCCGAGCGGCTGGACGACGGCCACGCCCCCGCCGACTACTACCAGCCCGCCGAAGTGGCCCGGCTCCTGGATGCCGACTGGACCGTCACCGTCAACGAGACCCGGGCCCGGGTGTCCCCCGCTCCCCCGGGGTCGCACCACACCCACGACACCGTCCTGCGTGCCCACCGCGCACGGCGCTGACCCCGTGACCGGGTCTCCGGTGCCAGGGTCGCCGAGGCCACCGGCCGCGACTGCGACGCCTGGCTCACGCTGCTGGACGCCTGGGGCGCAGCCTCCCGGTCCCACACCGAGATCGCCGCGTGGCTCGTCGGGGATCGGGACGTGCCCCAGAAGGTCCTGGAGGGTCAGACCCACACGTAGTCGTCGTCGGTCACCGCTGGCAGGGCGGCGTCGGCGACGACCGCGCGCGGGTGCGGGAGCGCCGCGAGAGCCGGGCCGATCAGCGGGAAGATCGGCAGGTCGGCGGTGCTCCGGTAGTCGACCCACTCCACGATGCCGATCTCGTGCCCTCCTCCGGGCTGCTCGTCGTACTCCTCCACGGCCAACACGTCGCGCACCTCGGGCGTGACGTGCAGGCGGTGGATCAGGTGGAGCTTGCGCGGTGGCGGCGTCGGCCCGGGGCGGCTGACGCGCTGGTCCACCACCCACAGCAGCTGCGGCGGGGTGGACTGGTGCGGTCGCAGGTCCAGCTCCTCGGCCAGTTCGCGCCGGAGTGCGACGTCCAGGTCCTCGCCCGGCTCGACGTTGCCGCCGGGTGGCGTGTAGTGGACCGACCCGGGCCGGTCGCGCCGGATGAGCGCCACCTCGTCGCCGCAGAACACCAGCGCCCCCACACGGATCTTGATCCGGGTGAACGGCACGGGTGGGGAACCGGATGAAGTCGTCATGCGGCCCAGTATCGCGCGGCGACCCGGTGCGGCCCGAGAGCCGTGGTGTCCTCCCGCTCCCGATCCACCAGGAAAACCACCTCTGAGCAGGGGGAACAGTTTCCCGGAGCGCGCGTCGGGTACATGGGGCGGACACGCTCTCATCGACCCCACAACGGTGACCGGCGGAACACTCCGGGCAGGAGTCCGCGACCGAGGCCGACCGTGCGATGACACCCCCTGGAAGGGCGCTGATAACGCTGGGTGTGCCCAGCCACGTGGAAGGTTGTGGGAAAGGTGGAAGACACTCCAAAGACCGGAGCGAGCACGTACGAGGACGCGGCGAGTGCCTCGAAGGAACTGGAACCGGAGGGTGTGGGCGCGGAGGCCGTTCCGGAGCCGCGCCGAGAACCGGACGGCAGCCCGGTGGCGGGCAGCGACACGGACGTCCTTCTCGAGGTCCCGAATCTGCGGGTCGACGAGATCGACCTCGAGGTCGACAACCTGGTCGCCTCCGTCTCGCTCCAGGCCGAGGTGCTGGACCTCCTCAAGCTGAAGGTGGGAGCCGACGTCGGACTCGGCCGCGTCCACCTGAACATCAAGGGTGTCGAGGCCGAGGCCCTGCTCAAGGTCAGGCTCGACAACGTTCGGGAGATCATCGCCCGGGTCCTGCACACCGTCGACACGAACCCGGAGGTGCTGGAACACGTGGCGCGCGGCGTGGAGTCCACCCTCGATGAGGTGGGCGGCGGCGCGGGCCGGGCCGTCGGAGCCCTGGGCGAGGGTGCCGGTGGCGCGGTCGAGGACGTCGGCTCCGGCGCTGGAAGCGCCGTCAGGGACGTTGGCTCCGGGGCCGCGAGGACGGTCCAGGATGTCGGTTCTGGCGCTGGAAGCGCGGTCGAAGATGTCGGTTCTGGGGCCGGTGGTGCCGTCAAGGACGTCGGTTCGGGCGCTGGAAGCACGGTCGAGGACGTGAGCCAGGTCGCGGGAGACACCGCCCGGGACGCGGGTTCCGACGCCGCGAGCACGGTCGGGGACGTCGCACAGGATGACGAATCCGGCGATGACGACGGGTCCGACGATGGGGCGTCGGAGGAGCCCGACCCGGACATCGAGGACGAGGCGCCCGACGAGGCCCGAGGGTCCGACGACACGCACGACGACCCGGCGGAGGACACCGGCTCGGTCCCCGACGATGCGGTGAGGTCCGTGGAGGCGGCGGCGAAGAGAGCGGAGGCCGCCGCGAAGAGCGCGGGGGAAGCCGCCAGGACGGCCGCGAACGTGTTGGGCAGCGCCGCGAAATGGGCCGGTGACACGGTGAGGCGTTCCGGTGGCGAGGCCGATCGGTGAATCGGAGGTGATCACCATGGGCAGCCGGAGGGAACCCGAGTACGACGTGGAGATCGGCGCGTCCGTCACCGCGAGCGAGCTGACGTTCCACGAGGTGCCGGACGTCGAGTCCCGCCACCGGGCGAGCCCCCGGTCGGAGGGTACGGCGGGCAGTGACCGATCGGGCGTTCCCCGGCCCGTCGAGCCCGGGAAGGTCTACGAGGACGTTCGTGTCGACTACCGGCTCGCCAGCCGGGTGCGGCCCGAGGAGGACTGAGCCGCGACTCCGACGGGGTGGCCCCGCTCGGTGCGGCGGGGCCACCCACGGGTCAGTCCAGGATGGCGTCGGCCTCCAGCTCGACGAGGACGTCGGGCTCCCAGAGGTAGTTCACACCGATCAGCGACGTGGGCGGAAGCGGGGTCGGAAGCCCCAGTTCCTCGGTGACGTTCTCGATGCCCTTCATGAAGGCCTCGGCCTTCTCCGGCTTCCAGTCGACGGCGTAGAAACGCAGGCGCACGACGTCGGAGAAGGTCGCCCCCGCCCCGGCGAGCGCGCGGGCGGTGTGGCGAAGGACGATCTCGACCTGACCCGTGAGATCGCCGGTGGCCAGGTGGTTGGCGTCGCCGTCACGGGCGATCTGGCCGGACACCACCACGTGGCGGCTGCCGGTGCCGACCGCGACGTGGTGGTAGGGAACGGGCTGGAACAGGCCTTCGGGGGAGAGCAGCTGCACGGTCATGGAAGGTTCCTCCGGTTGGCGTTTGGCAGGTATCCCATGTCTACTAGGTGCCCAAAGGGAACTTCAACGAGACCAGGTATCATGCCGGAAACCACGCCCGCCCAGCCCGTCCCCCAGATCACCGCCGAACACCGCGAGCTCCTCGACCAGACGCTCGACAAGTGGTCGCTCCAGGTGCTGGACTGCCTCTGCGAGCAGCCCCTGCGCTTCAACGGCCTGCGCCGCGCGATCCCCGTCATCACCCAGAAGTCCCTCACCGCCACCCTGCGCCGCCTGGAGCGCAACGGGATGGTCGACCGGGTCGTCGTGAGCACCCGGCCGCTGGCCGTGGAGTACCGCATCTCCTCCCTCGGCAGGACCCTCCAGGACCTCGTCGACGCGCTCCTGCGCTGGACCACCGAGACCATGCCGGACGTCGAGCGCGCCCGGGCGAGGTTCGACGAACTGCCCTGAGCACTCCGGGTGGCGCCGACCCTCGTGCGAGCGCCCGTCAGTCCAGGTTGAGCCAGACGGCGACAGCGTCGCTGTCGCCCTGGTTGGAGATCCGGTGCGGGGTGGTGGAGGGGTACGTGATCGAGTCGCCGGGCCGGAGCTCGTAGGTGTCGAACCCGACGTCCACGGTGAGCACCCCGCTCACGACGTTGCCGATCTCGTGTCCCCGGTGCCGCACGTACTCGGCGTTCTGGCTGGAGTAGGAGCCGGGCGGGTACACGGACTCGAAGTAGTTCATCCCCGGGACCGGCCCCGGGGTCAGGCGGCGGTAGCGCACCCCGTGGCCGAGTTCCAGGGTGGCCGCCTCGTCCCGTCGGGTCACCGCGACGCGGCCCACGGCGGTGTCCCCGGGCTCCCAGCGCGGACCGGGCGCCTCCCCCATGGGGGTCGTGTAGGCGTCGGGCGCCGCCGGGGCGCTCTCCTCGGGGCCGAACACGGCGGCCATGGGCACGTTCAGCTCGCCCATGATCTGGTACAGCCGGGTCACCGAGGGGCGCATCCTGCCGCGTTCGATCTGGGAGAGCGCGCTCGCGCTGATCTCCAGTCGCCCGGACAGCTCACGCAGGGACAGGCCGCGCGCGGTGCGCAGTTCGCGGATGCGCTCACCGATCCTGCGCTCGTCGAACCGTGGGGGCGCGGGGTTCTGGGTGAAGTCAGCCATGGCGCGTTAAGTATAGATGCCGGTCTTGTGAAGTCATGGCTTTAACGATACTGAAGTAATAGCTTCAATCGTGGGCGGGGTCACCCCCCGCACGGCTCGCGAAGGGACCGCATGCGCCTCCTGATCGTCAACGTCAACACCTCGACGGCCATCACCCGTGCCCTGGCCGAACAGGCCCGCGCCGTCGCCCGGCCCGGTACGGAGGTCGAGGGGCTCACCCCGCGCTTCGGCCCCGAGTCGGTGGAGGGCAACTTCGAGAGTCACCTGGCGGCCGTGGCCGTCATGGACCGCGTCATGACCTACGAACGCCCCTACGACGCCGTCATCCAGGCGGGCTTCGGCGACCACGGCAAGGAGGGCCTGCAGGAGCTCTGCCCCACCCCGGTCATCGACATCACCGAGGCCGCGGCCCACACCGCCTGTCTGCTCGGCCACCGGTACTCCGTGGTCACCAGCCTGGACCGGACCGTCCCCATGATCCGGGACCGCCTCACCCTGGCCGGACTCCACACCCGCTGCGCCTCGGTGCGCGCCAGCGGCCTCGGTGTCCTCGAACTGGAGAGCGACCCCACCGCCGCCGCGCGTGCCGTGGCCCACCAGGCCCGGGCCGCCGTCGAACGGGACGGAGCCGAGGTGATCGTCCTCGGCTGCGGCGGCATGGCCGGAATGGAACTCACCCCCGAGGACACCGCGGGAGCGCCGGTCGTGGACGGCCTCACCAGCGCGGTCGCCCTGGCCGAGTCCCTGGTGGGCCTCGGCCTCACCACCAGCCGGGTCCGCACCTTCGCCGCGCCCCGCCCCAAGAGCGTCACCCACTGGCCGCTGAGTCCCGCACTGGAAACTCCCCACCACCCCTGACCCCCTCCGGAGGAGCACAGGCCCATGGACACCTCCACCCCCCGTCAGAGCGTCCCGCCCAACAACCACCTGCTCGAAGAGTCGATCCTGCCCACCTGGCTCAACCAGCGCCCCATCTCGCTGTTGGGCTTCGTCTGGATGTGGGTGGCCCTGGCCATCGTCATCGTCACCTTCCAGTACGGCGCCAACGGCGTCGAGGGCGGGCTCTCCCTGCCCATGGTCATGGTGGTGGTGCTCACCGCCACCATGGCGCTGGCCGTCATCATGACCCTCACCGCCGACATCGGCACCGAGCACGGCCTGTCCTTCGCGGTGTTCCTGCGCGCTCCCTTCGGCACCATCGGCACCCACATCCCCTCGGTCTCGCGCGGGGTGGTGGCCGCCTGCTGGTTCGGCATCCAGACCTACATCGGGGCCCTGGCCATCAACGGCCTCGTGGAGTACTGGACCGGGTTCTCCTCCTGGCCGCTCTGGTACGCCCTGTTCCTGGCCGTGCAGATCGCCAACGTCGCCCTCGGCATCAAGGCGGTCGAACGCCTGGCCTCCGTCGCCGCCCCGTGCATCCTGGCCATCTCGATCTGGATGTACTACACGCTGGACGGTGTGGCCGACCTGGAGGGCACCAACATCTGGACCTTCGCCTCCGGCGGGGACCTGTCGCTGGTGGCGTTCTTCCTGATCAACATGGTCGTGTGGGCGCCGCTGGCCGTGGACATCCCGAGCATCACCCGCTTCGTGCGCACCGCCCCCGGTGAACGCCGCTTCCTGCGCCGTAACCGGGCGGTCCTCACCGCCCACTTCGTGGCCCTGCCGATGATGCAGGCCTGGATCTCCTTCATCGGCGCGGTCTCCTTCATCAACACCGGGGAGTGGAACCCCGTCGACGTCATCCAGGGGCAGAGCACGGGCCTCGTACTCGGCGTCCTGCTGCTGATGATCGTCCTGGCCCAGTGGTCCACCAACACGGCGGCCAACGTCGTGCCCGCGGCGCTCAACTTCGTCAACGCCGCCGCGCCCCACCTGTCCTACCGCTCGGGCGTGGTGCTGGCCGGGGTGGTCGGCACCGCCGTCATGCCCTGGCTGCTGCTGGACAACCTGTTCACCTTCCTGAGCTACTACGGCGGCTTCATCGCGGCCATCGCCGGGATCATGATCTGCGACTACTACCTGCTGCGCCGCCGTCGTCTCAACGTGCCCGCCCTGTACGACCCCCACGGCCAGTACCGGTACGCGAGGGGGCTCAACCCGGCCGCGCTCATCGCCTGGTTCGGGGCCTCGGGTGTGTCCCTGTGGCAGCCCGACTACGCCTACGTCATCCGCCTTCGTGCTCTACCTGGTCCTGATGCGCGGCTGGATCCTGCGCCGCCATCCGCAGGCGGAGATCGACGACCCGAGCGACGCCTACCTGGCCACCAGTGTGGGACGCAGCTGGGTCCACGACGCCGACACGGGCACCTTCCGCCGTCTGGCCATGGAGGAACTGCCGGAGAGGGGCCGCCGCGCCGACATCTGACCCGCCCGGCCCCCACCCCCTTGAGGATCCCCATGAGCGACACCGCGTCCCCCTCGCCCGCCGACTCCGCGGTCGGCCCCGACGGCACCGACCTCACCCTCCACTCCCCCGACCCCTCGCTGCACAACGACGACCTCGCACCCGTGCCCCGGAGCCGGCGCGGCTGGGGCGGTTTCGAGATCTTCAACGTCTGGACCAACGACATCCAGAGCCTGTTCGGCTACACGCTGGCCGCCACGCTCTTCATCTCCTACGGCCTGAACGGCTGGGCGGTGTTCGCCGGGATCATCCTGGCCGGACTCATCGTCATGTTCCTCTGTGACCTCGTCGGCCGCCCGAGCGTGCGCTACGGCATCCCCTACGCCGTCATGGCCCGCGCCAGCATGGGTGTGCACGGCACCCAGTTCCCCACGCTCATCCGGGGCATCACCGCCATGTTCTGGTACGGGGCCCAGACCTACTTCGCCTCCACGGCGATGGCCCTGCTCATCACGGCCCTGTTCGGCCCGGGCCCCGAGGGCACCTTCCTCGGTCTGTCCGCCGTGGGCTGGATCTCCTACGTGATCGTGGCCGTGGTCCAGCTGGCGCTGTTCAGCCGTGGCATCAGGTCGATCGGCGTGTTCCTGAACTGGGCCGGACCAGCGGTGTACGCGGTCATGATCGCCATGATGATCGCGTTGTGGGCGATGGCCGGGGGCGACCTGCTGTCCGAGCTCGGTACCGTGTTCGCCGGGGACGGTGACTACCCGGGGGGCACGATCGCGGCCTTCTCGGCCGTGGTGGGCACGATGGTCGCCTACTTCGCGGCGGTGGTCGTCAACTACGGGGACTTCGCCCGGTTCGCCCGCTCCGAGCGCGCCATGCGGCGCGGCAACCTGTGGGGGCTGCCGGTCAGTCTGGCCCTGTTCTCCTTCCTCACCCTGGTCATCACCGCCGGAAGCTCGGTGCTGTACGGGGAGGCGCTCACCAACCCGGCCGACATCGTCGCCCGCGTGGACAACATCTGGCTGACCGTGGTGGCGGCGCTGACCTTCTTCGTCGCCACCGTGGGCATCAACCTGGTCGCCAACTTCATCCCGCCCGCGTACGGCCTCGCCAACCTGGCGCCCTCGGTCATCAGTGCCCGCACGGGAGGCCTCATCACGGCCTCGGTGGGCTTCGTGGTGGGAGCCCTGTGGGTGGCCTACATCGACAACATCGGTATCGCGTCGTTCGTGGACACCCTCGGCGCCGTCCTGGCCCCGCTGTACGGCATCATCGTCGCCGACCACTACCTGCTGCGGCGCCAGCGCCTGAACCTCGCGGCCCTGTACTCGGCCGACCCCGGTGCGGAGTACTACTTCACCCGGGGCTGGAACCTGCGTGCCCTGTCCGCCTTCTGCCTGGCCTCGGTGTTCTCGGTGACGGCGGTGTGGCTGCCCGCCCTCGCGTCCTGGTCCGGGTTCGTGTGGATCTTCGGCGCCCTGCTGGGCGGCACCCTGCACTACGTGATCGCCCGTGCCCGCAGGGGTGACCCGGCGGCGTCCTGAGCCACGGCGTCGGGACCCCACACGGGTCGGGCCCACCACCGGAGGTGCTCCGGTGGTGGGCCCGACCCGTGTCCGGCGTCGGCTATCTTTCGCGGCCCAGGTAGGCGCGCAGGTGACGGGCGGTGAGGGTATCCCCCGTCTCGACCAGCTCGGCCGGGGTGCCCTCGAAGACCACCCGGCCGCCGTCGTGACCGGCCCCCGGACCGAGGTCGATCACGTGGTCGGCGTGGGCCATCACCGCCTGGTGGTGCTCGATCACCACCACCGTGTTGCCGGCGTCCACCAGACGGTCCATGAGCGCCAGCAGCCGGTCCACGTCGGCCAGGTGCAGCCCGGTGGTCGGCTCGTCCAGAACGTACACGGCACCGTTCCTGGCCATGGAGATCGCCAGCTTCAGCCGCTGGCGCTCCCCGCCGGACAGCGTCGTGAGCGGCTGCCCCAGGCCCAGGTACCCGAGGCCGACGTCGTACATCCGGTCCAGGATGACGCGGGCGTTGCCTGAGGAGAAGAACTCGCGCGCCTCGACCACGGACATGGCCAGCACCTGGCTGATGTCCCTCCCGCGCAGCTTGTGTTCGAGGACCTCGGCCCTGAACCGGCGCCCCTCGCACTTCTCGCAGGTGGTGGCCACCCCGGCCATCATGGCCAGGTCGGTGTAGATCACCCCGGCGCCCTTGCACTCCGGGCATGCGCCCTCGGAGTTCGCGCTGAACAGGGACGGCTTCACCTTGTTGGCGCGGGCGAAGGCGGTGCGGATGGGGTCGAGCAGGCCGGTGTAGGTGGCCGGGTTGGAGCGGCGCGACCCGCGGATCGCGGACTGGTCCACGACCACCACGCCCTCGAGACCGGGCAGCGCTCCGTGGATCAGCGAGCTCTTGCCCGAGCCCGCCACCCCGGTGACCACGGTCAGCACGCCCAGCGGCACGTCCACGGACACGTCCCGCAGGTTGTGGGTGCTGGCCCCCCGGATGGGGATGGTCCCGTTGGGGGTCCGCACCTCCTCCCGCAGCCGCGCCCTGTGGTCCAGGTGGCGCCCGGTGAGCGTGCCGGAGGCGCGCAGACCGGCCACGTCACCGCTGTAGGTGACGGTGCCGCCGGTGGGACCGGCGCCCGGACCCAGGTCCACCACGTGGTCCGCGATGGCGATGGTCTCGGGCTTGTGCTCGACCACCAGCACGGTGTTCCCCTTGTCGCGCAGGCCGAGCAGGAGGGTGTTCATCCGCTCGATGTCGTGCGGGTGCAGGCCCACGGTGGGCTCGTCGAAGACGTAGGTGATGTCGCTGAGGCTGGAGCCCAGGTGGCGGACCATCTTGACCCGCTGGGCCTCCCCGCCGGACAGGGTGCCCGACTCCCGGTCCAGGCTCAGGTACCCGAGGCCGACCTCCACCAGCGAGTCCAGGGTGTGTCCGAGGGTGTCCGCGAGCGGCTTCACCGAGGGGTCGTCGATCTCTCGCACGAACGCCGCCAGGTCACTGATCTGCATGGACGCGCACTCGGTGATGGTGCGCCCGTTGACCTTCACCTCGCGGGCGGCGGCGTTGAGCCGGGTCCCCTCGCACTCGGGGCAGATCGAGAAGACCACGGCGCGGTCCACGAACGCGCGGATGCCGGTCTGCATCTTCTCGCGCTCCTTGGCCAGGTAGGTCCGCTTGATCTTGGGGACCAGGCCCTCGTAGGTCAGGTTGCTGTTGCCGACCCTCACCTTGGTGACGGGCTGGTGGAGGAGGCTGTGCCACTCCTCCTCGGAGTAGTCACGGAGCCTCCGGTCCGGGTCCAGCAGCCCCGAGGTGGTGAAGATCTGCCAGTACCAGCTGTCCACGGCGAACCCGGGGACGGTGATGGCGCCCTCGTTCAGGGAGAGGTTCCGGTCGTAGAGCTCCTCGACGTCGATCTGGTTGGTGCGGCCCAGCCCCTCGCACTCGGGGCACATACCCTCGGAGTTGTTGAAGCTGAACGCGCTCGCCGGCTCCAGGCGGGGGGTGCCCACCCGGCTGAACACGATGCGCAGCATGGCGTGGGCGTCCGTGGCGGTGCCCACCGTGGAGCGCGCGTTGGCGCCCATGCGCTCCTGGTCCACGATGATCGCGGCGCTGAGGTTGCGCAGCGCGTCGACGTCGGGGCGGCCCACGCTCGGCATGAAGGACTGGAGGAAGGCGGTGTAGGTCTCGTTGATCAACCGCTGGGACTCGGCGGCGATGGTCCCGAAGACGAGCGAGGACTTCCCCGAGCCGGAGAGCCCGGTGAACACGCTCAGCCTCCGCTTGGGGATGTCGACGGAGACGTTGTCGAGGTTGTTCTCCCTGGCCCCTCGGACCTGGATGGTGTCGTGGGTGTCCGCCAGGGTGGTGGGTTCGGAAGACAAGCTGCTCCTCAGGGTCCTCGGAAAGCCTTATGCGGTAAACTAACAGCCAGCGAACGTTAGTTTATTCCATAAGGAGATGCAAGTGGTTGTCTACGCCGGGCAGGGTGACCCCCGTCGCTCCATGCAGCTGCTGTGGCGCGACCACGAACCGCCCGAGCGCACCGGGCCCGGCCCCCGCGCCCAGCTCAGCGTGGACCTGGTGGTGGAGACCGCCATCGCGGTCGCTGACGCCGAGGGTCTGCAGGCCCTGTCCATGCGTGCCGTGGGCGAACGCCTGGGCCGCACCGCCATGTCCCTCTACACCTACGTGGCCAGCAAGAACGAACTCGTCGACCTGATGTACGACCACTCCTTCGCCGAGCTCGTCCGCGAGTGGGAGGAGACCACCGGTCCCGCGAGCCTAGGCGCGGGCACCGACAGAACGGAGTGGCGCGAGGAGGTCCTGGCCTGGTCCGGCCAGTTGTGGCGCTTCTACCTGCGCCACCCCTGGACCCTGGATATCTCCGCGGCCCGCCCGGTGCTGGGCCCCCACGAGTACCGGCTCTTCGAGTCCCTGGCCACGGTGCTGTACGGCGCCGGACTCCCCGCCAAGGCGGTCGGCGGCGCCTACAACAGCATCGTCAACCTGGTCCGGGGCATGGTCCGCACCGCCGCCGAGGCCCGCCAGGCCGAGGCCGTCACCGGACAGCCGGAGGACCAGTGGTGGTTCGCGCGCTCCGCGCAGCTGGAGGAGATCGTCGACGACTTCTCCGAGCGCTTCCCCACCCTGACCCTGATGACGGAGCAGGGGGCCTTCGACAACGCCGATTCCACCGCGCCGTACCTCGAGCAGGAGGCGTGGGAGTCCTTCCAGTTCGGCCTGGACGCCCTGCTGGACGGCGTGGGCGGCCGCATCGCCGCCGCCTCGGACACTCCGGCGTGAGCTCCGCCGCCGACCCCGCCGCCCCCTGGGACCCGTTGCCGCCCGAAGCGGTCGCCACGCTGTTCTCCGGGGTCGGGGCGCGGTGGTGGATCGCGGGCGGGCACGCCGTCGCGTTCGCCGTGGGCCACCGGTTCCGGGAACACGCCGACACCGACGTGCTGCTGCTCCGCCGTGACCAGCACACCGTCCGGGAGGCGCTCCCCGACTGGGAGTGGTGGGCGGCGGACCCACCCGGCACGCTCCGCCCCTGGCACGCGGGCGAGACCCTGCCCGAGGCCGTCCACGACCTGTGGTGCCGCCCCGGCCCCGCCGCGCCCTGGCGGCTCCAGTTCATGCTCGACGACGCCGTGGGCGAGCGCTGGACCTACCGCCGGGACGCGCGGATCACCCTCCCCCTGTCCAGGTTGGGACGGCGTACCGGGGAAGGGCTGCCCTACCTGACCCCGGAGGTCCAGCTCCTGTACAAGGCCAGGGGCACGCGACCCAAGGACGAGCGGGACCTCACCGCCGTACTGCCCGTCCTCGACACCGACCAGCGCCGGTGGTTGGCCCGGGCGTTGGCACGGGCCCACGGGGCCCGCCATCCGTGGCTGCCGCGCCTGGGCCGGGAGAGCCCGTGAGGGAGCCCTAGATCCAGCCGAGCAGGTAGAGCACCAGCAGGGTCAGTCCGGCCGAGAGCAGCAGGGAGGTCACACAGCCCAGGCGGCTGCTGTAGAAGAAGAACACGGACGCCTCCTCGTGGGGTCGCTCGGCCTCCAGTATCCCGCCCCGCCTCGCCCCCGGGTACCGAGGCCCCGCGGACGGTCATCGCTCAGCCGGTTGGAACGCCTCCGCGACGGCCAGTGTGTCCTCGGGCGTGCGCTCGCGGTCAGACCGGTGCCGCCGTGCCCCCGCCCTCGGACCCGCGTTCTCAGGCGGGGCGGGCGAAGGTGATGATCTCCATGCTGGTGTCAGTGAGCGGGCTCCGGTCCCAGTAGCCGTACTGCGCGGTCACCCGGAACCCGGCCTCGACCAGGAAGCCGTTGAGGCGGTCAGCGTCCAGGAACCGCAGCGTGCTTCGGCTGACCAGCGGTTCCGACCACCCCTCGACCAGGTGGTCCGAGGTGAAGGTGACCAGCTCGCCGTCCACCTCGCGCAGCCGGTGCACGCGGGTCGCGTCCCGGCCCCCCGGCCCGCGCACCGTGCGCGCCCGCTCGGGAACCCAGGCCTCCCAGGCGCGATAGGCGGGATTGCGGGTCTCGAACACGAACCGTCCGTCAGGGGTGAGCGCACGCCGCACGGCGGCCAGGTTGGCGCGCACCTCCTCGTCGGTGGTGAACACCTGGAAGGCGTGCCCGGACATCATCACCAGGTCGAACGCGTCCTCGAACGGCCCCGCCGCCCTGGAGCGGGGGCCCGAGACCAGGTCGCCCAGGGTCCACTCGACGTCGTCGCGGTCCCGGCGGCCCACCTCCAACATCGCGTCGGCCGGGTCCAGGCCCACCAGGCGGCCGGTGTGCCCGCGCTCGCGCGCCACACGCTGGATCTTCCCGGTTCCGCAACCCACGTCCAGCACGGAGCGGGCGCCCATCACGAGGTCGAGGTAGAAGTCGTCCTGCGGACTGCTCCGCCAGGGGTGGAAGGAGTCGTAGAGGTCAGCGAGTTCCGGGGCGGAGAAGTGTCGGTCGACCATCCGGCCATTCTGGCGGGCGACCCCGGACGACGGCAAAGGTTTTCTCCCTGGTGCCCCGACGTGGAATCATCGCCCCGTGACTGCCTATCTCACCCCTGAACAGCTGGCCCAGCGCACCTCCGACGCCGTGAGCGCCGTCGTCGGGGCCGGGCGCGACCTCGGACTCACCGTGACCGACCCGCGCGTGCTCCACGACCTGTTCTCCGTGGTCGTCCACCTGGCGCCCGCACCGGTCGTGGCCCGTGTCCCCACCGTCCTGCCGGACTCGGTGACCGTGGACTCCGTCACCGCCCGCCAGCGCGCGGAACTGGACGTCACCCGGTGGCTGTCGGAACAGGGCACCCCGGTGCTCCGGCCCAGTCCGCTGGTGCCGTGCGAGCCCGTCCAGCGCGACGGCCTCTCCATCACGTTCTGGGAGTACGTCGAGGAGAGGCGCGGCGAGGAGCCCGACTACGTCGCCAACGCCGAGAGCGTCCCCGCGCTGCACGCCGCCCTGCGTGACTACCCGGGAGAGCTGGAGTTCCTCGGCGCGGCCGAACCGCCCTCCCTCACCGCCGCCCTGGAACGGCTGGAGGAGAGCCCCGACCTCATCTCCCCGCACGACCTGGCCCGGGCCCGCGACCAGTGGCGCGTCCTGGAGCCGATCGCCGCCTCACGTGAGGCGTTCGAGCGGGCCTACCCGGGTATCGGACTCCAGCCGATCCACGGCGACTCCCCGCCCGCGAACGTCTTCTCCGCCCTGGACGGGGACCGTCACGCCGACTTCGAACTGGTGTCGCTGGGACCGGTGGAGTGGGACCTGGCCGCGCTCGGCCCCGAGCTGGAGGCCGCCTACGACCGGGGCGCCCGCCGCGTCGGCACGCGTGAGCTCGACCGGGACGTACTGGCCTTCGTGAACGCCGTGGGGGCCCTGCGGGTCGTCGCCGCCCTCGAACTCGTGCCGAAACTGCCCGTGCTGGCCGGGTTCCTGAACCCGGCCGTCGACCAGTGGCGGGCCACACCCTTCACCGTCGACCCGCCCGGCCCGACCGACTGAGCGGCTGACAGCCAACCCTGTTGCCCGCGAGGCGTCCGCTGGGGCACTGTGTCCGTCATGACCCCTTCCTCCGGATCCACCTCCGTCTCGGTCGCGCACCTGAGCGACCCCCACCTGGCGGCGGGTGCCGCCGCGCCCGCCGCCGGGCTGAGCCGGGCGCTCGCCCAGGTACTGACCCTGAACCCGCCTCCCACCTGCGTGGTCATCTCCGGGGACCTGGCCGACCTCGGTGCCCCGGAGGAGTACGACCTCCTCCGTGAGATCGTCGACGGCTTCCCACTCCCCCTGTTCCTGGCGACCGGCAACCACGACGACCGCGAGAACCTGGTGGCCGCCTTCGGTGGCGGCGAGCACCTCGGCGGGGGCGAGAGCGCCCACTACCTGGTGGAGTATCCCGAGCTCACCCTCGTGGTCCTGGACTCCCTTGTCCCGGGAGCTCCCGGAGGGCTGCTCGGCTCCGAGCAGCTGGACTGGCTGGACACGGTCCTGGACCGTCGGCCGGAGGTCCCGGCCCTCGTGTGCGTCCACCATCCGCCGGTCCCCCTCGGCCTCCCGTTCCAGGACGGGATGCGGCTGGACGACGGCGCGGAGCTGGAGGCGGTGGTGGCCCACCACCCGAACGTCGCGCGGGTCCTGGCCGGACACGTGCACCGCCAGACCGCCACCGGCTTCGGCGGCAGCGTGCTCTCCACCGCCCCGAGCACGTACCTGCAGAGCCCCCTCCAGAGGGACTCGGACGGTCCGCCGGGATTCGCTCCCGAGCCCACGGCGTTCCTGCTGCACCAGCAGACCGACCACGGCTGGGTGACCCACACCGTCCAGGTCAACCACGCCGTGAACCCGTGACCGTCGGCGCCTCGTCCACCGGACGGTGCGGCCGCTCCCCTACCGTCACCGTGCCCGCCTGGTCCCTAGTCTGGATGCATGACCGACACCCCTCAGCCCGAGCACCCCTTCGACGTCGACGCCTTCCTCTCCCGGCCGTTGGTGGCCCGCGTGGCCACCGTCAACGCCTCCGGGGCGCCCACCGTTCGGCCGGTCTGGTTCCTGCGGGAGGGAGGGGTCCTGTGGTGGATCACCGGCGAGTACGCGGTGATGGCCCGGCACCTGGAGCGGGACCCGCGGACGGCGGTGGTGGTGGACACCTGTGACCTGGAACGACACGAGTTCCTCCAGGTGATCATGCGCGGCGTCGCGGAGGTGGTGCCCTTCGACCCCGCGCTGAGCAGACGCAAGCTCCGCCGATACCTGGGCGACGACGAGACCACGTGGCACCCCGACTTCCGGTACTTCGCCGACGACGCCCGCCTGGTCCGCTTCGTGCCCGAGCGCACCGTCGTCAAGGACCTGTCCAAGACCTTCTCCTGAACGCGGGAGACGATCCGACCTACCCGTTCACCGTGCTCGGCGGAGACGTCGCACCCTACGCGCTGGTGGGCGGGAACCCGGCGCGCCACGTCCGCTCCCGGTTCCCGGAGCCGGACGTGGCGCTGCTGCTGGAGGCTCGCTGGTGGGACCGGCCGATCGAGGCCGTCACCGAACACGCCGCCCTCATCATGGGCGGCGCACCCGCCGACCTCGCGGCGGTCGCCCGGGGCGTCCGGGGTTGAGGGCTACTCCCCCGTCGCCCCGTCGACGCGCTCGCGGATGAGGTCGGCGTGGCCGTTGTGGCGGGCGTACTCCTCGATCATGTGGACGAGGATCCACCGGAGGGAGCAGTCCTCGCCGTGCCGTTGGCTCTTCCCGACGGAGTCGAGAGAGAGCCCGGCCGACGCCCGCCGGGCGCCGTCGATCTCCGAGCGCCACACCGCGAAGGACTCCTCGACCGAGGCGGTGTCGACGTCCAGGAAGTCACCGTCCGGGTTGTCGGGCTCCTTGATCGGTGAGTGGGGCTGCTCTCCCGCCAGGACCACGCGGAACCACATGTGCTCCACGTGGGCCATGTGCCGCACCAGTCCCAGCAGGCTCATCGGCGAGGGCGGAGTGGAGCGTACGCGCAGCTGCTCGTCGGTGAGGCCCTGGCACTTGACGGCAAGGGTCTGCCGGTGCCACTCCAGCCAGTTCTCCAGCATGGTGCGTTCGTCGGTGACGAAGGGCGGGTCGACGCGGGGATCGTTCATGATCCGCGACCCTAGGCGGACACCGTCCCGTCGGCAACGGAATTGATCCGTCGCAACCCTACCCACGAACGCCCTGCATTCCGCTGTCGAAGGATGAGGCCTCCACCAGGGGCTGAGCGTGACCGCGAATCGGAGGGTCGCGTTGCGCGGGCCCTGAATCCGGCCGCCGCCCAGGTCCGCGCCAAGGCAGGGCGATGAGGCGGGCCTGCTTGCGATGGCCCGGCACCCTGGCCAGGAAGGACACCGTCGCTACGCTGGGCGCGCCGCACACCGGGGCCCTGTTCGCCCTGGTCACGCGCCTAGTCGTGGCCGTGGTGCGCGGTGCCCTCGCCCGGTGCTGACCGCGTACACGGGAGATGGAGGTCCAACTCCGGCGGACCCGGGCCCTAAGCCCCGTGTGGGAGCGATTCCAGAGGACTTAGGATCACGCCATGGACACACGTGAACTCGGTACCGTCGCCCGCGTCGGAGCCGTCGGATTCGGCGCCTGGCAGATCGGCTCCGCCTGGGGCGAGGTCAGCGAGGCGGACGCCATGAGCGCCCTGAACACGGCGGTGGAGGAGGGCGTCACCTTCGTCGACACCGCCGACGTCTACGGCGACGGACGCAGCGAACGGCTGGTCGGCCAGCTGCTCAAGGTCCACCCCCACCTCACGGTGGCCACCAAGATGGGCCGCCGCATGGCCCAGGACCCCGCCCACTACAACTCGGGCAACTTCCGTGCCTGGAACGACGACTCCCGCCGCAACCTGGGCGTGGACACCGTCGACCTGGTCCAGCTGCACTGCCCGCCCTCGACGGTCATCGACAGCGACGCCGTGTTCGACGACCTGGACGCGATGGTGGACGAGGGGCGTATGCGCGCCTACGGGGTCTCGGTGGAGACGTGCGACCAGGCCCTGGCCGCCATCGCCCGGCCGAACGTGGCCAGCGTGCAGATCATCCTCAACGCCTTTCGCCACAAGCCCCTGGAACGCGTCCTCCCCGCCGCCCGCGAGGCCGGAGTGGGGATCATCGCGAGGGTCCCCCTGGCCAGCGGGCTGTTGTCCGGTCGGTTCTCGGCCGAGAGCAGGTTCGGGGAGGACGACCACCGCAACTTCAACCGCGGGGGCGAGGCCTTCGACCGGGGCGAGACCTTCTCCGGCGTTGACTTCGAGACCGGCCTGGAGGCCGTCGAACGCCTGCGACCCCTGGTTCCCGAAGGTGCCACCCTGGCCCAGTTCGCGTTGCGCTGGATCCTCGACCAGGAGGGGCTGAGCGTGGTCATTCCCGGCGCCCGCAACGCCGATCAGGCCCGGGGCAACGCGGCAGCGGCGCACTTGCCGCCGCTCGACGCCAAGACCCACGACCAGGTCCGCGAGGTCTACGACGAGCTCATCCGTCCCCAGGTCCACCACCTGTGGTGATCCCGGTCGGGGCCGGGCGCTGACGCGTCCTTCCAGCGCCCGGCCCGACCGCGGGGGGCACCCGGGCCCCTCCTACACACAGCCGCCCAGGACGCCGTCGACCGCGGCGAACAGAGTGGCGGCCTCGGACTCCAGCAGGGACTCCGAGGCAGGCAACGCCCTTTCGAGCGTGACGCCGTTGACCACGGTGAGCAGGAACTTCGCGCGCCTGCCGTTGTCGCCCTCAGCGAGCGCTCCCTCCTCCACGAGCACGGAGAGCCAGTGCTCGACGCGGTGCTGCATCTGCCCCTCGACCTCCAGGTACGTCCTGCGGGCGGCCTCGGTCGGTTCGGAAGCGATGAAGGTCTCGTAGGTCCTGCGCAGGGCCTCCCTCGCCTCGTTCCCGGTCCCGGCGTGCGCGAGGATCTGCCGTAGGCAGGCGACCAGGCGTTCCCGCGCTGGCAGCGTCGTGTCGTGGATGGGCTCGCCCGGGGCGATGTGCGCGTAGATGCCCGCGAGCACCGCGTCCATCAGGGCCCGCTGCGTGGGGAAGTGGTGCCGTAGAGAGCCGGTGCTCACCCCCGCTCTGGCCGCCACCGCCCGCACGCTCGGCCGCTCCGCCGGGTTCTCGCCCACCATCGTCGCCGCCGCGATGAGGATCCTGTCGCGCGAGCTCCGCTGGGCGTCGTCTGCTTCCTTCATCACTACCTCCTGCCCCCACCTTACTAGTACACCGTACTAGCACAGTGTGTTAGTGTCTCTCGTGTCGCCAACACACTGTGTTGGAAGTGGATCGGTGAGAGGCGGAGGAGAAACATGCTCGACCAGTGGCGCCGCCGACGCGCGGCGCACCGCGTCACGACCGGGGACGGCCGCCGCCTGAAGGCCTTCCGCTGGTGGCAGCTCTTGAGCCGATCCCTGTTCCACCTTCCCCTCCGCCAGGCAGACGGGCGCACCACGCTCTGTTCGGTCGACGTCCGACACTGGGGCCGGAAGGAGGACGGTGAGGTCACGGCTGACCTGTATCTCGACGGCGTACGGCACGCCCGCTCCACGATGCCCGCGGTCCTTCCCGTCCCCGGCGGCCGTGTCGAGGTCGCCACGAGCTCCTTCGGACTCCGACGCTGCCACCACGTCCCCGACGACGGAGCGGAGCGGCAACTCGTCCCGGACCCCCGCTCCGCCGAGGGACGACGCGCCCGCCTCGACCGCGAACACCCGGCCCTGAGCCGCTGGATCGGCGCGGTCTCGGTGGCTCTGCTGGTGGTCGGACTCGGCCTCAACCTGCTCCAGGCCCTCGAACCCCTCTCACAGATCCCCCCGGTCAACGACGTGACCGGAACCTTCACCTCGCCCGTCCTCCTGCCGCTCTGGCTCAACGTCACGCTCGGCGTCGGCGCGGCCCTGGGCAGCGTCGAGCGCGCCCTCCGCCTGCGCTACTCCTGGCTCGACGACGCGGGCAACTGAACACCCCCGAAAGGACGACATGACCACCCGCACCCCTGATCACGCGCCGCCCCCCTCCGGGGGGCCGATCCGCTCGACCCCGCTGTCCGAACGCTCCCTGGCGCCCGACATCGCACGGGGGATGATGCTCCTGCTCATCGCCCTGGCGCACACCCCGTACTTCCTGTACACGGCACAGGTGGGATCCGTGGGTCTGCACCCGGTGGAGGGCGGTCTGGCCGACCGGATCGCCCAGGCGCTGACCCTCGTCGTGGTGGACGCACGGGTCCACACGATGTTCGGGTTCCTGTTCGCCTACGGCATCGGCCAGATGTACGCGCGCCAGACGGCCAAGGGGACCAGCCCCCTCCAGGCCCGACGACTCCTGAGACGACGCCACCTGTGGATGCTCGTGTTCGGCGCCGTCCACGCGCTCCTGCTCTGGCAGGGCGACATCATCGGGGTCTACGGACTGATCGGCCTCCTCATGGTGCCGCTGTTCTTCGGGCGCTCGGACCGCACCCTCAAGATCTGGATCGGGGTCCTGCTCGGTCTGGGCGCGCTGGTGGCCGTGGCGGGGATGGTCGTCCCCGCCGACGCGGGCACGGCCGCCGCCGACATGCAGCGCGCCAGCATCGCCGAGGAGTCCTACCTGGCCGCGGCCATGGTGCGGCTCACCACCTGGTCGTTCCAGCTCGTCGCGGGGGTCGCGACACTCGCGCTGCCCGCCGCCTTCCTCATGGGCGTCCTCGCCGCCCGTCACCGGATCCTGGACGAGCCCTCCCGACACCTCGTGCTGCTGCGGCGGCTCGCCGTGTGGGGCATCGCCGCCGGGTGGATCACCGGCGCCGTCCTGGCCCTCCAGCACACCGGGGTCGTCACCGAGATCGCCCCGGTGTCGGCGCTGACCGGCCTGAACTTCTACACCGGGATCTTCACCGGTGTCGGCTACGCGGCGCTGTTCGGACTCGTGGCGCACCGGCTGAGCGGGCGGGCGGCGGCCACGTCACTCCCGGTGCGGTGGCTCGGTGCCCTGGGCCGCCGGTCCATGAGCGGCTACCTGGCGCAGTCCGTGGTGTGGGGCCCGGTGATGGCCGCCTGGGGTCTGGGGCTGGGCGCGCACCTGTCGAGCTGGTCGGCCTCGGCCCTGGCCGTCTCCACCTGGGCCCTCACGGTGGTCGGCGCGGCCGCCATGGAACGCGCGGGCCGACGGGGACCGGCGGAGGTCCTGCTGCGCCGGCTGACCTACCGTCCTCGGTCCGTCGACGCCTGATCCGGGCCCGGCCCTCCGCCCCGAACAGAGTGAAGGGCGGCCACCTCGGGCCCACGGATCCGGCCACCGACCGACGAGAACGCCGTGCCCGTGTCGCCCCGGCGACACGGGCACGGCGTGTGTCCGCAGAACTCGGCCTAGATGAGGCCCTGGGCCAGCATCGCGTCGGCGACCATCTCGAACCCGGCGACGTTGGCACCGAGCACGTAGTCACCCTTGGCGCCGTGCCGGACGGCCGCCTCCTCGCAGCGGTCGTGGATACCGGCCATGGTCTCGGCCAGCTCCGACTCGGCGTGCTCGAAGGACCACGAGGTGCGCCGGGCGTTCTGGCGCATCTCCAGCACGCTCGTGGCCACACCGCCCGCGTTGGCGGCCTTGCCCGGAGCGAACAAGACCCCGGCCTGACGGAACACCTTGGCCGCCTCTGGCGTGGTGGGCATGTTCGCGCCCTCGGCCACCGCCAGCACGCCGTTGCCGACCAGTGCCTGGGCGGCCTTCGCGTCGAGTTCGTTCTGGGTGGCGCACGGCAGCGCCACCTCGCAGGGGACGTCCCACACGCTGCCGCCCTCGACGTACGTCGCGCCACCGCGCCGCTCGGCGTAGGCGCTGATCCGCGCGCGCTCGACCTCCTTGATCTCCTTGAGCAGGTCGAGGTCGATGCCCTTGTCGTCCACCACGTAACCGCTGGAGTCCGAACACGCCACCACGGTCGCGCCCAGCTGCTGGGCCTTCTCCACCGCGTAGATCGCCACGTTGCCCGATCCGGACACGACCATGCGGCGTCCCGCCAGGCCCTTGCCCGCACGCTCCAGCATCCGCTCGGTGAACATCACCGCTCCGTACCCCGTGGCCTCGGTACGGACCGCCGAACCACCCCAGTCCAGGCCCTTGCCGGTGATGACCCCGGCCTCCCAGCGGTTGCTCAGCCGCCGGTACTGCCCGAACATGTAGCCGATCTCGCGGCCACCCACACCGATGTCGCCGGCGGGGATGTCGGTGTACTCACCCAGGTGACGGTGGAGCTCGGTCATGAACGACTGGCAGAAGCGCTCGATCTCCGCGTCGGAGCGACCCTTGGGGTCGAAGTCGCTGCCCCCCTTGCCGCCGCCGATGCCCATGCCGGTGAGCGCGTTCTTGAAGATCTGCTCGAACCCGAGGAACTTGATGACGCCCAGGTTCACGCTGGGGTGGAAGCGCAGACCACCCTTGTACGGGCCCAGGGCGCTGTTGAACTCCACCCGGAAACCACGGTTGACGTGCACCCGCCCCTGGTCGTCCCGCCACGGGACGCGGAAGATGATCTGCCGCTCGGGCTCACAGAGACGCTCCAGCACTCGCTGGTCGACGTACTCGGGGTGGCTCGACAGCGCGGGAGAGAGGCTCTCCAGCACCTCCAGGACCGCCTGCTGGAACTCGGGCTCGTCCGGGTTGCGCCGGGCCACGTGCTCGAACGCCGAACGCACGCCCGGGTGGTGGTTCTCCATTTCGGAGCCGATGACAGAGGTCATGTGGGTCTTGGGTCCCTTCGGCGCTGGCGCCCCTCACGGGTCACCGCCCTGGGGGACGTCAACGCGATCAGTGATGCGGCCACGTTCGAGGCCCTCAACGACGTTACACGTCCGGTTCCGGACCTCCTCGACCGCTCCCCGCTCTGGCCCGTGTCGTCACTCGACCCCGGGCGCCCGCGCGACCACCACCGTCGCGCGGGGCCGCCACCCCAGGGAGGAGTACAGGCCGCGCCCCTGCGGGGTCGAGACCAGGAGCCCGCCCCGGCCCCCGAGCGCGCGGGCACGGGAGGTCAGAGTCCCCATCACCACCGAGCCCAGCCCGCGCCGACGGTGCTCGGGCTCGGTCCCGATGGCGTGGGCGATCATGTCGGTGCCCACCAGCGCGCCGATCCCGCTGCCCGCCCGGACGTGCCCGGGCGCCGACAGACTGGCTCTGAGCACCGTCTCCCGACCGGGCACCACGCACTCCTCGTCCAGGTGGACGGTGTAGGGGGCGACGGGCGGCGTCGCCGCGGGGTGCTCGACGAGGTTCGTGGTCATGAGGGTCTCGTGCGCGGGGTCCACCTCCAGCCCCGTCCCGGCCAACAGCCGAACGGTCGCCTCGGCGTCGCGGGTGGGCACGGTGAGCCAGTCCGGATCCGGTGAGGCGGCGACCCGTTCCGCCAGGGCCAGCGTCCGCTCCGGGTGCCGGTCGGCGTCGAGGACGATCCGCTCGACCCATCTCCTGGGCCGCTCGAACCGTACGTGCAGCGCGCCGTCGGCCTCCGTCGCCGGGGTGAGCGCGGCGGCCAGCGCCCACCCTCGCTGCCAGCGTCGGACCAGGGGTGCCAGGGTGTCGGGGGATGTCGGCCTCATGCGGGCATTCCATCATCCGGGGACGACGTTCCGGGGCCGATCACCGGCACCGCGCGCGATGCGCTTGCGGCCCCACGCGGTGACCGCCATGATCGCCCCATGCGCGTGGGAGTGGTGGGACTGGGGATGGGATCGCACCTGGCGACCTGGTGCGAGCGGCTCGGGATGCGGGTCGAGGCGGTGTGCGACCGTGATCCGGCGGTGCTGTCCCGGGCCGGTGCGGCCCTGCCCGACGCACGGAGGGTGAGCGACTGGCGCGACCTGCTGGACACGGGCCTGGACGGCGTGATCCTGGCCAACGACTTCGACGCCCACGCGCCCCTCGCGGTCGCCTTCCTCGACCGGGGCGTGCACGTGCTGTCCGAGACGGCCGCGTGCGCCGACGAGGAAGAGGGGCGCCGCCTCGTCGAGGCGGCCGACCGCTCCAGTGCCAGCTACTCCCTGGCCGAGAACTACGTGCTCCTGCCGCACGTGCGCCTGATCCGCGAGGCCCTGCCCGAGATCGGCCGTGTCACGCACGTCGAGGCCGACTACCTGCACGGCATGTCGCCCCAGGACGTCAACGGCCTCATCGGGGACCCGGGCCACTGGCGGGGCACGATCGCCCCCACCGCCTACTGCACCCACTCGCTCTCCCCCATCCTGGCCCTGACGGGCGCGCGTCCCGTGGAGGTGACGGCCTTCACCGCCGACACCACCGCGCCCCGCCAGGCCAGCGTCATGGCGGTGCGCCTGTCCACCGGGGCGCTGGCCCTCACCCGCAACGGCTTCCTGCAAGGGGAGCCGGACAGCCACTGGAGCTGGGTGTCGGTGCGCGGCGAACGGGGGCTGGCCGAGTCGGTCCGGGCCCGGGGCGACCAGGCCTGGTCCGTGCGGGTGCGGGCCGAGGGGTGGACCCAGGTCGACGGCCGTCCCCGCGAGGAGGTGCGCGTTCCCCCGGAGCTGACCCTGGACGGCGCGGCCGTGGACCGGAGCGCGGAGGGCACGGTACTGCTCCTCCAGGCCTTCCGCGCCACCGTCGAACAGGGGGCGCCACCGGTCACCGGCGTGCGCGAGGCCGTCGCGGCGTCCCTGGTGGGGGTGGCCGGAGCCCGTTCCCTCGAACAGGGCTCGGTCCCCGTGCCCCTGCCCGACCTGGGGTGAGCGCGATCAGCCGTGGTTGAGCGGCTTCTCCTCCCGGGACCGCCAGCGGCGCGGTACGGTGCCCCACGGTCAACTCACGACCGGGTCCGAACGGTGACACGCGGCCGGGTTCATCCGGGACACCCACCACACTTCCCACGCACGTCACGCGTTGAGGCACGGAGGTCGGACATGAGCACCGGACACCAGGAACGGGACCAGCCGCTGAGCGGCGGCATGATGAACACGGTCGTCCGTCGGGGCGAGCGCGTGGTGCGCGTGGCCCCGCCCCACGCCGCCGCGCTGCACGACTTCCTCTCCGCCCTGACCGGCGGCGGGTTCACCGGTGCTCCCCGTCCGCTGGCCCTGCGCCCCGCCGAGGGAGACGAGGGGCCCGGGACCGAGGAGCTGACCTTCGTGGAGGGCGACGTGGCCCTTCCTCCCTTCCCCGCCTGGTCCCGAGCGGACCGCGTGGTGGCCAGCGCCGCCCGGCTCCTGCGCCGCTACCACGACGCCGCCGAGCACGTCCCCCTGCGCGCCGGGACGGCCTGGCCCACCGCCCTGAGCGACCCCGAGGGCGGCACCGTGCTCTGCCACAACGACCCCTGCCTGGAGAACCTGGTCTTCCGGGACGGCGAGGCCGTCGCCCTGATCGACTTCGACCTCGCCGCCCCGGGGCGCCCCGTCTGGGACCTGGCCGCCCTGGCCTTCTACCTGGGCCCCGCCCTGCCCCCGGAGGCCCTGGCCCGTACGGAGTTCGCCGGCGCCCGCCTCCCGCACCGGCTCCGCCTGATCGCGGACGGCTACGGCCTGTGCGACGCCGAACGCCGTTCCCTTCCCGAGGCCCTGGAACAGTACGACGAGGTCTCCCGCGACTTCGTCCGGGACATGGTGGACCAGGGCAGCCCCCCGTTCGTCCGGAGCGTGGAACGGGCGGGCGGCTGGGCCGCGTGGGAGCGGACGAAGGCCCGTCGCGGGCGGTGGCTGCGCGAGCAGCGTCCCGCCCTCCTCTCCGCCCTGACCGGCTTATCCCTGGCAGCCGGGCGCTACGCCCTGCGGGTCACTGCCACCAGGTAGCGGCAGGCACTCCCCGTCGGGTTGCGGTACTCGCAGGGCGCGGGGGCGCCGAGCTGGAGGCAGTCCCCGCGCTCCAGGAGGTGTTCCGTCGGGCCCTCGCGGAAGGCGAGCACGCCCTCCAGGACCCAGATCTGGTGGTGGGTGAAGGTGAACACCTCCTCCGGGTAGGGCACCCGGGCACCGGGAGGAAGTTCCACCTCCACCAGTTCGAGTGATCCCCCGGAGGTGGGCGAGACCGCGCGCCGCCGGTAGCCGGTCTCGGGGTCGGTCCACAGGGGCTGCTGGTCACGGCGTGCCAGGCGACGGTCCCCCTGTTCGGCCTGGGCGATGAGTTCGGACAGGGTCAGCCCGAGGGCCCCGGAGAGACGTCCCAGCAGCGCGGCGGTGGGCTGGGCGTCCCCGTTCTCGATCCGGCTGATCATGGCCCGGGAGACCCCGGAGAGGTCGGCCAGGGCGGCGCCGCTGAGTCCTCGGTCGCGGCGCAGGGTCTGGAGGGTCACGGCGAGGGCGGGCCCCAGTTCGTCACTCATGTGTTCACCATAGTGGACAACCTCGTTTATCATGCTCAATTATGGACGCCCTGCTCACGCACGACAGCATCCGCGACGCCACCGTCACCGACGCGGCGGTGTGCGCGGCGATCTACGCCCCCTACGTCACCGACACCTCCATCACCTTCGAGCTCGAACCTCCCTCGGAGGAGGAGATGGCCCGGCGCATCACCGAGGCCCAGCGCCACCACGCGTGGATCGTCATGGAGGACGAGGAGGGCGTGCTCGGCTACGCCTACGGCGGCACCTTCCGTACCCGCGCCGCCTACCGCCGGACCTGCGAGGTCAGCGTCTACCTCGAACGCGGGCGCCGCCGCCGGGGCGCGGGACGAGCCCTTTACACCGCGCTGATGCCGCGCCTGGCCGCACGCGGGATGCGCACCGCCATCGCCTGCATGACCCTGCCCAACGACGCCAGCCTGGGCCTGCACCGGGCCATGGGCTTCGAGGACGTGGGAGTCATGCGTCGGGTGGGCCACAAGCACGACGCCTGGCACGACGTGGCCTGGGCCCAGCTGGACCTCACCCCGTAGCCACGCCGCCCCCCGCACACCGGCCCCCTATGCTCGACGAGGTCCCCTCTCCCCACCATCCCCCTGGAGTGACCCGTGTCCGCGCACACCGCCCGCCACCGCCCCTCGGGGCTGGCCTTCGCGCTCGCCGCCGCCCTGGCCTTCGGCGGCGCGGGGGTCTTCGCCCGCCCACTGCTGGACGCGGGCATGGACCCGCTCCAGGTCACCTGGCTGCGGGTGGCCGGGGCCGCGCTCATCCTGCTCCCCGTCGCCGTGCGGCACTGGCGCACGGCCCGGAACCGGCCGCTGCTGGTCCTGGCCTACGGAGTCTTCCCCATGGCCGGAGTGCAGGCCCTGTACTTCGCCGCCGTCGCCCGCATCCCGGTGGGGATCGCGCTGCTCGTGGAGTTCCTCGGCCCGGTCCTGGTGCTGCTGTGGGTCCGGGTGGTGCGCCGCGACCGGGTCTCCCCCGCCGCCGTCGTGGGGGTCGTCCTCGCGGTGGCCGGGCTCGGCCTGCTCCTGGAGATCTGGGCGGGCATGAGCCTGGACGCCATCGGCGTGGGTCTGGCCCTGGGCGCGGCGGCCGCGCAGGCCGCCTTCTTCCTGCTCGGGGACGCCATGGGTCAGGACACCGACCCCCTGGCCGTGATCGCCTTCGGCGCGCTGATCGCCGCCGTCCTGCTGGGGGCACTCGCCCAACCCTGGACCCTGCCGTGGGGCCTGCTCGCGGACCCGCTCCCGCTGGGGACGCTCACCCTGCCGGGCTGGGCCCTGGTGCTGTGGCTGTGCCTGGTGTGCACCGCCGTCGCCTACTTCGCCGGGGTCTCGGCGATCCGACGCCTGTCGCCGCAGGTGGCGGGTGGTGTGGCCTACCTGGAGGTGGTCACCGCGATCGTGCTCGCCTGGGTGCTGCTGGGCGAGGCGCTCAGCCTCGTCCAGGTCGTCGGCGCGGTCGTCATCGTGACCGGAGCCTTCATCGCCCAGACCTCCGTGCCGAGCTCTCCGACGCCCGCCACGGAGGACGCCCCGGCCGTCCCCGAGCCGGAACACGCTCCGGACCGGAGCTGACCTGCGAGGACGCCGTCACAAGACACCGGACCGACCCGTCCCCCACCGAGGGAGGCGCCGCCGGGCGCGTCAACGCCGTGGCGGCACCGCGATCCGGTCCAGGTCAGCGGCGAGCACCACCTGCCCGTCGAACTCCTCGCCCGCCTGGGCCGTGAAGAGGCTCTCGTCTGCCTCCTCGTAGCGCTCCGACAGATGGGTCAGCACCAGCGTGCGTGCCCCCGCACGAGCGGCGATCCGCCCGGCCCGGCGCGCCGTCAGGTGGCCGTACGCCTCGGCCAGGTGCTCCTCGGAGTCCAGGTACGTGGACTCGATGACCAGCATGTCCGCCCCACGGGCCAGCTCCACCGCCTGCTCGCACTCACCGGTGTCCATCACGAACGCGAACACCTGGCCGGGGCGGGGCACCGCGCAGTCGGCCAGCTCCACCACGCGGCCGTCCGCCAGTTCCAGGGATCCCTCCCGCCGCAACCGGGAGATGGCGGGGCCGCGTACCCCCAGGTCCCGCAGACGGTCGGGCAGCATCCGCCACCCGTCGGGTTCGGTCAACCGGTACCCGTAGGCGGGCATGGAGTGGCGCAGGGGCAGGGCCGTGACCGTGAACGGCTCGTCCGGGCCCACCACGCAAGTCCCGGAGCCGCCCACCGGCTGGGGCACGATCACGTCGGTGTCGCGGAAGGAGGTGGCGTGCCGCAGGCGCCGCCAGTACTCCTCACCGGCGCCCGGGTAGGCGATCCGCACCGTGTGCTGGACCTGGTCACGGGCGATGCGCTGGAGGACTCCGGGCAGTCCCAGACTGTGGTCCCCGTGGAAGTGCGTCACGCAGACCCTGGTGATGTCGTTGGCGGCCAGACCGGCCAGACGCATCTGCCGCTGGGTTCCCTCCCCCGGGTCGAACAGCACACCCTGGTCGCCCCAGCGCAGGAAGTAGCCGTTGTGGTTGCGCCGACGGGTGGGCACGGCGCTGGAGGTCCCGAGGACCACGAGTTCGCGTACGGACATGGAGCGTATGGTCCCACTCTGCGTGGCGGCGGCGCCTCTCGGTTTCAGCGGACTCCGGTGGCGCGGGCGCGGATCATCGCGGCACGCGGACCCTCGGTGAAGGGAGCGCCGTGTCCCGGCAGCAGCACGCTCCGCTCCGGCAGCGCGGCCAGGCTCTCCAACGACTCCATCGCCCGGGCGCTGTCGTGCGTGGACATCCGGCTGACCACCCGGGGCCCGTCGCACCCCGTGCTGGGATCGGTGGTGACCAGGGCGTCCCCGGTGAAGGCCACCCCGCGCTCCTCGAAGACCACCAGCACACTGCCGGGGGTGTGCCCCGGCGCGGACACCACCCGCGGCTGGCCCGGCACCTCCTCCAGTACCTGGTCGTCACCGAAGACGGAGAACTCGCTCACCCGGTCCGAGGTGAACGCCCCGGCGTGCCCCAGCCGCACCAGGACCCGCACGGACGCCGGGTGCCGCGCCAGGTAGGGGAGCAACGGTCGCTCAGGGCGCGCATGGATCATCGCGCTGGTGGGCCCGTCCACCAGGATCGGCGCGTCGGCCTCGTGTACCCACACCCGGGCGCCCGCCTTGTCACGGGCCCGCTCGGCCAGGCCCGTGTGATCCGGATGGGCGTGGGTGAGCACCACCGCCCGCAACCGGCCCCCCACCCAGGCGACCGCGTCCAGGAACCGACCGCTGTGCGAGGGCAGACCGGCGTCGACCATCACCAGCCCCTCCACGGTCTCCACCAGGTAGAAGTTCACGAGCGGGTCACCGATCCGGTACACACCGGGGGCGACCTCCTCGGGGACATGGGTCATGATTCCTCCCGGACGGGCACGCGTGAGAACCCGAGAACGGACCCCGTCCCCCACTCCTACCCGCGAACTCACCGTCTAGCGCAGTACGACTCACCCACCTCTTCCGCCACACCCCCGCCCACGTGCGTCAGCACCCCGGCTGGACTAGCGTCGACCAGGTGAGCAACATCGAACCCCACCCCACCGAACAACGAGTCTGTGAGGCCGACGCCCCCGGCCCCGAACACGGCACCGAACTCCTCGAACCACGCGAGGTCCCCCTCGGCGGACCCCGCGCCATGCTCGTCCACCGCGCCCTCCCCGGCCGGAACCGCCGCATGGTCGGCGCCTGGTGCTTCGCCGACGTCTACGGGCCCGCCGACGTCAGCACCGGTCCGGGCATGCAAGTGCCGCCCCACCCCCACATCGGGTTGCAGACCGTGAGCTGGCTGGTCCAGGGCACCGTCCACCACCTGGACGGCCTCGGCTCCGACCAGGTGGTCCGCCCCGGCCAGCTCAACCTCATGACCGCCGGAAACGGCATCGCCCACTCCGAACGCACCCCCGAGCACGCCCCCGACCTCCTCCAGGGGGCACAGCTGTGGGTGGCCCTGCCCGGCCACGACCGGCGGGGACCCGCCCGCTTCGAGCACCACGACGACCTGCCCGGGTTCTCCCTGCCCGGGGCCCGGGTCACCGTGATCATGGGCGAGCTCGGAGGCCACCGCTCACCCGCGCGCACCCACACTCCGCTGGTCGGCGCCGAGGTCGTCATCGAGGCGGGAAGCACCGTCACCCTGCCCGTCCGACCCGGTTTCGAACACGGACTGCTCCCCCTGGACACCCCCGTGCGGGCCCACGGTCACCGGGTCGTCCCCGGCTCCCTCCTCTACCTCGGCACCGGACGCGACCACATCGAGTTCCACGCCACCGAACGCACCCACCTGCTCGTCATCGGCGGCGAACCCTTCGCCGAGGACCTGGTGATGTGGTGGAACTTCGTCGGTCGCGACCACGACGAGATCGTGCGCGCCCGCGCGGACTGGGAGGAGCAGCGCGAAGGCCACGACCGGGGCGAGGGCTTCCGGTTCGACCCGGTGCGCGCCGACGGCGGCGCCGCGCTGCCCGCTCCCGACCTGCCCAACGCACGACTGCGTGCGCGCCCCCGACACCGCGGTGCCTGACCCGGCGCCCCGCCCTCCGGCTGAGGGGCGCTGAATGTGAAGGGTAAGCGGGGCTTGCTCAGGCCTCCAGAGTGAAAGCTGGACGATTCCGCACGAAAAGCCGACCGAACGACGACATCCAGCACCCGGACCTGCCCCAACGATGCTCAAGGGCACAAATCCTGCTACGGTGCGGGTCGCGAACTACGGGATGATTTAGGAGACCTGAACATGGGGCAACAGCCTCGCGAGCAGTGGGGGACGCGCGCGGGATTCCTGATGGCCGCGATCGGATCGGCCATCGGACTCGGCAACATCTGGCGATTCCCCTACGTCGCCTACGAGAACGGGGGCGGCGCGTTCCTGCTGCCCTACCTGATCGCGATGCTGACGGCGGGCATCCCGCTGCTCATCCTCGAGTACGGCATCGGGCACAGGTACCGTTCCTCGGCTCCGCTGTCCTACCGGCGCATCTTCCGCCCGGCCGAGGCCATCGGGTGGTGGCAGGTGGCGATCTGCTTCGTGGTCGCGGTCTACTACGCCGTGATCATCGCCTGGGCCATCCGCTTCACCTGGTTCTCCGTCAACCAGGCCTGGGGTGACGACCCCGACGGGTTCTTCTTCAACGACTTCCTCCAGATGAGCCCCGAACCGGGCGTCGTCTCCGGCTTCGTCTCCGGGGTGGCCTGGCCACTGGTCGCGGTCTGGTTCGTGACCCTCGCGGTCCTGATCATCGGGATCCGGCGCGGCATCGAGATCCTCAACAAGATCACCATCCCGCTACTGGTGGTCCTGTTCGGCCTCCTGGTCATCCAGGCGCTCACCCTCGACGGCGCCGTCGTCGGCCTCAACGCCTTCTTCACACCCGACTGGGAGGCGATGCTGACCGGCAAGGTGTGGATCGCCGCCTACGGACACGTGTTCTTCTCGCTGTCCATCGGCTTCGGCATCATGGTCACCTACGCCTCCTACCTGCGGCGCAAGTCGGATCTGACCGGCTCGGCCATGGTGGCGGGCTTCGCCAACAGCTCCTTCGAGCTCCTGGCCGGCATCGGCGTGTTCGCCGCCCTCGGCTTCATGGCCACCGCCGCCGGAACCGCCGTCGACGAGGTCGCCACCTCCGGTATCGGACTGGCCTTCATCGCCTTCCCGCAGATCATCTCCAGCCTGCCCTTCGGCGGTTCGCTCTTCGGCGTCCTGTTCTTCGGGTGCCTGGTCATCGCCGGACTCACCTCGCTGATCAGCATCGTCCAGGTGATCGTCTCGGCCGTGCAGGACCGCACCGGCCTGGGCCGCACCCAGACCGTGCTGCTGGTCGGCGGCGCCACCGCGCTCGCCTCGATCCTGCTCTTCCCGACCCCGGAGGGCCTGCACTTCCTGGACGTCTTCGACCACTTCATCAACCAGTACGGCATCGCGCTGGCCGGTCTGGTCCTGGTCATCTTCGTCGGCTGGGGCGTGCGCAAGCTGCCCCTGTTCCAGTCGCACGTCAACGCCGTCTCCAGCATCCACCTGGGCCTGTGGTGGCGCGTGACGCTGGGTGGCGTCACGCCGGTCCTGCTCGGCATCATGATGTGGGACAGCCTGCGCACCGAGCTGGCCACCAACTACGGCGGCTACCCGACCGGGTACCTGCTCGCCGCGGGCTGGGGTGTGGCCATCGGCGCCATCGTCTTCGGCGTCGTGATGTCCTGCTTCCCGTGGAAGCGTGCCGACGCCATCGCCCGCCACGACGCCGAACGCGTCTCGGACGAGGACGGCACCCCGGTCCAGTTGGAGGCGCCCAACGACATCGCGCCCTCCGGCACCGCCGTCCCGGCCTTCGACAAGGAAAAGGAAGAGGACCGCTGATGTCCACCAGCGCCATCGTCATGATGGTCATCTCCATCACCGTGCTCTGGGGCGGCCTCGTCGCGGCCGTCATCCACCTGCGCCGCCACCCCGACGACCCCGGGTCCGAGTGACCACCAGCCTCAGCCCGAGGGGCCGCGAACCGCACACGCGGTCCGCGGCCCCTCGGCCGTGTACGGGACGCTCCGTTCCCTGCGGGGAGGGTCAGGCCGCGAACTCCCGGACGATCCGCGCGCAGAACGCGGGCAGGTCGTCCGGGTCGCGGCTGGTGGTCACGCCGTG
Organism: Nocardiopsis sp. NPDC058789; assembly: GCF_042745575.1. Classification (NCBI taxonomy): domain Bacteria; kingdom Bacillati; phylum Actinomycetota; class Actinomycetes; order Streptosporangiales; family Nocardiopsidaceae; genus Nocardiopsis; species Nocardiopsis sp. NPDC058789. The sequence continues at coordinate 260,164 of NZ_JBHYOW010000008.1, read as the reverse complement.
GTCGGTGACCACCTCCTCCTCCACCACGGTCCCCCCGGCGTTGCGGATGTCGGTGCGGATGCTGGGGAAGGAGGTGACGGTGCGCCCGCGCACCACGTCGGCCTCCACCAGCACCCAGGGCCCGTGGCAGATGGCCGCGACGGGCTTGCCCCGGGCCACGAAGTCGCGCACGATCCGCACCGCGTCCGCGTCCGACCTCAGGTTGTCCGGGTTGATCGTGCCCCCCGGAACCATGAGCGCGTCGTAGTCGTCGACACCGACCTCCGACACCACCCGGTCCACCGCGAACCGGTCTGCCGGTTCGATGTCCCCGTTCATGGCCTGGATCTCTCCCTCACGCAACGAGACCAGATCCACCTGGGCTCCGGCCTCGACCAGCGCCTGGCGTGGTTGGACCAGCTCCACCTGCTCGACACCGTCCGCGGCCAGAATCGCCACCCGGCGTCCGGTGAGTGGGTCAGCCATCGTGTCCCCCTGTGTGCTCCTCGGGTGCGCGGATCCGAACGGATCCGCCGACACGTGCGGCCCTACCCGCCCAGCCCCCTCCGCTCACGTACCGCCGAGGGATCGATCCCCGCGTTCGGCGGGCCCCAGGGACCCAGGGAGGAATCCGCGGCCGAGGCGATGGCGCCGACGGTGACGACTCGGCGACTCGCTCGGGGGTGGTTCGGCACCGAGGACGGAGGCCTCCCACTCGTCGGAGGTGAACCAGGCGCCATCGAGGTGGGTCCCAGGAGGGGAACACCACCAGCAGCCCCCACCCGGAAGGGGTCCCCCATGGCCGCGACCCGACGCCTGTATCTGGCCCGCCACGCCCAGGCCGACCCCGACACCGGGGATCTCACCGACACCGGACGCCGCCAGGCCGACCTGCTCGGAGCCCGTCTGAGCGAGTTCGCGCCCCACACGCTCCGGCACGGCCCCCTGCCCCGCGCCGCCCAGACTGCACACCTGGTGGCCTCCCGCCTGGAGGACGTGACCCCGGTGGAACTCCCCGAAGCCGGGGACTACGCCCCCTACCTGCCCGAACGCCACGAACTACCCGCGACCCACGCCGACGGTGTCCTCGACTTCCTGCACCGCGTCCCACCCGACGAACGCTCCCCCGACCTGGGCCGCAGGGCGCTGGAGCTCCTGACCGGCCCCGTCGAGGGTCGGACGGAGCTCCGGGAGGTGGTCATCACCCATGCCTACCTCGTCGGTTGGCTGGTGACGGCGGCGCTCGACGCGCCGCCCTGGCGGTGGGTGAGCGTGGGCGCGGCCAACGCCGGGCTGACCGTCATCCGGTACGCCCCGCACTACCCGGCCTCGGTGGTCACCCTCAACGAGCTCACCCACCTGCCCGACGAGCTGCGGTGGACCGGTTTCCCGCCCCACCTGCGGCCCTGACTCAGCTCGGGGTTCCCTCCCACGCCTGGGCGGGGACCTTCTCCAACAGGTCGATCAGGGTGTCGGCGTCCGTCACCACGGCGTCGGGTTCGATCCTGCCCGAACCCCAGGTCATGAGATGGTCACCGGTGAACCGGAACGGGACCCGCTCCTCGGCGCCCGCCAACAGCCAGGCCCGCAGCTCCGGTCCCAGCACCGCCAGGGCGAACGCGTCGTCCTGCGCGGTGATCCGGAAGGTCCCGTCGAAGGTCGGCTCTCCCACCTGGAGGTCGTGCACGCCCAACAGGCCGAGCAGGGTGTGTCCGAGGTGCTCGTTCCTGACCTCCAGGACCGACGTACGCGGGGTGCCCACCGCCACGACGTTGAAGCAGTGCGTGGTCGTGGTCGTGTTCTGACCGTTGTGGCTGGTCGTGGTGTACGAGTACTCGAAGGCCAGGACCCTGTGCCCCCGGTGGTCGGCCGTCAGCACGTGTCGGGCCTTGGCGTTGGAACGCCCCGACCGGAAGGGGGTGCCGTGGAACCGGTAGGTCAGCTCGGGACGTTCCCTCTCGTAGCTCCAGCCCCGTTCCCGGGCCCAGGTCTCCAGGTACTCAGCCCGCTGTCGTTCGGCGGCCGAGGACATCACCACGATCGCGATGACGATGACGACGGCGATCATCATGATCGCCAGGGTGCCACCAGACATGGGTGAATCTTCCTCTCAGTGCGGCTCTGCACCCACTGAGACGCCGTTCACTCCTCGCCCGGTTCCCCCCTTTTTTCCGGGTCCTCCCTGGGGCGCACCCGCACGTGCGCCCGTTCTCCCTGCGGTCCGAACAGGCCCAGGTACTCGACGGGGCCCGGCCCGGGGTTGGCCAGCGCGTGCGGGATCCGGGTGTCGAACTCCGCGACCTCACCGGCCTCCAACACCATGTCGTGATGGCCCAGGACCAGCCGCAACCGCCCCTCCAGGACGTAGAGCCAGTCGTGCCCCTCGTGGGTGCGCTGTTCGATCTGGTCCGCCGGAACGGTGAGCGGGGCGTTCGGCGTCGGGTTGGTGATCCGGTACGCCTGGAGACCGCCCGGCCTGCGGTTGAGGGGGACGTAGGTGACACCGTGGCGGACGAAAGCCCCGCGCTGGACCCGGGGGTCCCGCACCGGGGGCTGTCCCACCAGCCGGTCCAGGGGCACCTCGTACACGCGGGACAGCGGTAGCAGGAGTTCCAGGGTGGGACGCCGCTGTCCCGACTCCAGCCGGGACAGGGTGCTCACCGAGATCCCCGTCTGCTCCGACAACCCCGCCAAGGTGGTGCCCCGTTCCCTACGCAGGGACCGCAGCCGCGGCCCCACCGCCTCCAGCACCGGGGTGAGTTCGTCGTCCATACCCCGAATCTGTCACAGCTCCCCCGTCACCTCCGACACCGCACGCCCTCACGGCCTCCCCGGAACGTCGAACCCGTTCAGGCGGGCGGGCTCGTGTGGAATGACCGTACTCGCCGCCATCGAACACCCGCCCCGACCCAGCAGCCGGGGTCGAGCCCTCCAGATCGGGTCGGTCGTCCGCCCGGTCCTCACCCGACTCCGCGCGCCGAATCGGTGAGGTGCCGCCAGGTCCGTACGAGCTGGCTGAACTCCTTGACCTGCACGAGCACGTGGTCGCGGGCGGCGTTCTCCGCGGCCTCGGCGTCCCCGGCCACGATGGCGTCGGCGATCGCGCGGTGCTCGGCCAGGGAGCGCCGCATACGGTCCGGTACCCGAAGCTGGAGCCGCCGGTACGGCTGTAGGACCCGTTTGAGCGCCTGGGCCTGCTGTCGCAGGTATTCGTTGCCGCACGCCTCGTAGACGACGCCGTGGAAATCGGCGTTGGCGTAGTAGTACCCGTCGGCGTCCCCCGCCGTCGCTTGCCGCTCGCACGCGCGCAGGGTGTGCTCGAGCCGGCCCATCGACTCCCGTTCGATGCGGCGTGCGCAGAGGCGTGCCGCCATCCCCTCGAGTTCGGCCATGACCTCGAAGCGCTCGGCCAGTTCGGAGACGCCGAGCTCGGTGACGTACGTGCCCTGCTTGGGGCGGATCTGCACCAGCCCGGAGCGCTCCAGGGCCTGGAGCGCCTCCCGGATCGGTGTGCGCGAGCACCCGAACTCGCGCTCGAGCCGCGCCGGGTCCAGGCGCTCACCCGGCCGGTACCGGCCCTCGACGACGGCGTTCTCCAGCGCGTCCCGTACGCGGTGGGATTCCGGAACCCGAGCCATCGACACCTCCGTGCCCAGATTAGCCGACCGGCCGCGGGGGGTTGCGCTCCCCTGTTCCCTGCCCTACGTTCCCTGTTATATATATCACCCCCTGTGATGTATGTTACTGAAGGAGCGGAGATGCGGCCCGACGAAGCGCGCGAGACCGGTCCGGTCCGACCGGCGAAAGAGGGGCACGGCGGTGGCCCCCAGACGGCCGGCACGTCGGGGACGCCTGCCCTGGACCGCCTGATCACCGCCTGCGAGGTCCTCATGGGCGACGTGGGCGAGGCCTCCGTCCGCGCGGTCGCGGCGCGGGCCCTGGCCGCCTACGGCGAGCTCGACGACTCCGGCAGGACGGCCTTCTTCACCCACGTCATCAAGGACCACGGCGTCGACCCCGACCGGGTCCGCACCGCCTTCCACCGCTGGGACGAGGCCAGGAACAGCGGGTCCGGGGGCGAGGAGGAACTGGTCGGGCTCTTCGACGCGGTCGAGCCGGCGCGCCAGCGACTGCTCCGCCGGATGAACCACGCGCCCGACGCCACGCTCGCCCTGGTCGGGATGCGCGCGGACCTGCGCCGACTGATGCGCCGCCGTCCGGAGCTGCGGCCCCTGGACCACGACCTCCACCACCTGCTCGCCTCCTGGTTCAACCGCGGTTTCCTCCGCCTGGCGGAGGTCACCCCGGACTCGCCCCGGCGGTTGCACGACCACCTGCTGCGTTACGAGAGGGTCCACCCGATGGCGGACCGCGCCGATCTCCGCCGCCGACTGGAGCCCGCGGACCGCCGCGTCCACGCCTTCTTCCACCCGGCCACCGGCGACGTGCCGCTGATCTTCGTGGAGGTCGCCCTGGTGCGTGGGACGCCGGGCGACATCACCCCCCTGCTGGAGCCCGGCCCCGCCCTGGACCCGGGGGAGGCCGACACAGCGGCGCTCTACTCGATCAACAACGCGCTGGACGGCCTGACCGGGATCTCCTTCGGCAGCCTCCTCATCAAGCAGGTCATCGAGCAGGTGCGCGACCGGTTGCCGCACCTGGCGCACTTCGTCACCCTGTCACCGATCCCGGGGTTCCGGCGTTGGCTCGAGGAGCGGGCCGGAAGCGAGGCCGACCTGCGGGAGCTCGCCCGGGACCTGGGAGCCGCGGACGGACCGGCCGACCTCGGCCCCGCGGACACCGCGCGGATCCGTTCTCGCCTCCTGCCCGTCCTGGCCCGGTACATCGCGACCGAGAAGCGCGGCGACGGGCGGCCCCTCGACTCGGTCGCCCGCTTCCACCTGGGCAACGGAGCCGCCGCGTGGAGGCTCAACTGGCCGGCGAACACCTCGGCTCAGGCCTGGCGGCAGTCCTACGGCGCGATGGTCAACTACCGCTATGAGCCGGAGAAGCTCGAACGCCGCCACGAGGACTTCGTCCGCCGCCGCACCGTGGCGCTCGACGGCCCGCTGCGGGACGCACTGCCGGACGCCCCGGGCTCCGACACGTGAGACACCTCCACCGCACCGAACGAGAAAGAGGAACACCACCGATGGCGCCATTCACGGACATTCACCGATCCTTCGCCGAGCAGGCGCGGCGGCGGCCGGACCGGACCCTGTTCGCGCTGCCCGGCGGCGGGAACATCACCTACGGGGAGACCGAGGAGACCGTGCGGCGGATCGCCGCCCGCCTCCTCGCCGACGGCGTCACCCCCGGCGACCGGGTCGCGATGCAGGTGGAGAAGTCCCCCGAGGCCGTCGCGCTGTACCTGGCGACCCTGCGCGTCGGCGGGGTCTTCCTCCCGCTCAACACCGCCTACACCGACGCGGAGATGACGTACTTCCTCGGCGACGCCCGGCCCCGTGTGCTCGTCTGCTCCCCCGGCCGCCGAGCCGAGCACGCCGGTCGCGAAGCCGAAGGGCTCGTCGTCGAGACCCTGGGCACCTCCGGCGACGGCACCCTCCTGGAGGGGGGCGGCCACCACGACGGGGACCACGACGCCTCGGCCGAGGACCCGGCGGCCATCCTGTACACCTCCGGCACCACCGGACGGTCCAAGGGGGCCGTGCTCACCCACGGCAACCTCGCCTCCAACTGCGAGACGCTGCTCCAGGCCTGGCGGTACACCTCCGAGGACCGGCTGATCCACGCCCTGCCGATCTTCCACGTTCACGGGCTCTTCGTCGCGGTCAACATGACGCTGGCGGCGGGCGCGTCCATGCACTACCTGTCCGGGTTCGACACCGACGCGGTCATCGACCTGCTGCCGCGCGCCACCGTACTCATGGGCGTCCCCACCTTCTACACCCGCCTGCTGAAGAGCGACCGGCTCACCCCCGAGTCCTGCGCCCCGATGCGGCTGTTCGTCTCCGGCTCGGCCCCGCTGCTCGCGAGCGACGCCGAGGACTTCCGGGCCCGCACCGGCCACGCCATCCTCGAGCGCTACGGGATGACCGAGACCGGGATGAACACCACCAACCCCTATGAGGGGCCGCGTAAGCCCGGCACGGTTGGACGGCCACTCCCCGGCGTCGAGATCCGGGTGGCGGACCGGGAGACGGGACGGGAGCTCCCCGACGGAGAGGTCGGCATCATCGAGGTCCGCGGCCCCAACGTCTTCTCCGGTTACTGGCGGATGCCGGAGAGGACCGCCGCCGAGTTCCGCGCGGACGGCTTCTTCGTCACCGGCGACCTGGGCCGCGTCGACGAGGACGGCCACCTGTGCATCGTCGGCCGGGACAAGGACCTCGTGATCTCCGGCGGCTACAACATCTACCCCAAGGAGCTCGAGGAGCTCATCGACGCGCACCCGGGGGTGTTGGAGTCCGCCGTGATCGGCGTCCCCCACCCGGACCTGGGGGAGGCTGTGGCGGCCGTCGTCGTTCCCCGGCCGGGGGAGGAGCTCCAGGCCGGGGAGCTGCTGGAGTCCATCGCCGCAGACCTCGCCCGGTTCAAGCGACCGCGCGCGGTGCGCGTCCTCGCGGCACTGCCCCGCAACGTCATGGGGAAGGTGCAGAAGGCCGAACTGCGCGAGCGCTACGCGGACCTGTTCACCGGCACGGTCGCCTGACACCCGGCAGCTCCGGTCACCCCCCGGCGCTCCCGCCGACCCACCCCCCCGAAGCAAGGAGAGAATCGATGGTCCTCTACGGAGTCGCGGCCCTGGCGGTGTGCCTGCTCACGGGTGCGCTCGTGGGCGAACTCCTCGGTGCCGCGGTCGGCGTCGACGCCAATGTCGGCGGCGTCGGCTTCGCCATGATCATGCTGGTGCTCGTCTCCGACCGGCTGCGCAGGAACGGGAAACTCCCCGAGGCCACCGAGCAGGGCGTGCTCTTCTGGAGCGCGATGTACATCCCGGTCGTCATCGCCATGGCCTCCACCCAGAACGTGGTCAAGGCGATAGCGGGTGGTCCGATGGCGATCACCGCGGGCCTGGGAGCGATCGTCGCGGGGGCCGTCCTGGTCCCCCTCCTGTCGCGGATCGGCGAACCAGCGGAACCGCTGCCGCCGCTGGTCGAGGAAGGACGGGAGGTCTGAGATGGACCGGATCATCGGCGTCTTCGAGAGCAATGACCTGCTCGTGGCCTTCGTGGTGGTCGGCGGGCTGATGGCGGTCTCCGGGTGGCTGTCCAAGAAGCTCACCCGCGGCTGGCTGCACGGCTCGGCCATCGCCATCGTCCTCGGCCTGGCTCTGGCGTACTGGGGTGGATGGGCAACCGGCGGCGAGCACGGACTGGCTGACATCGCGGTCTTCTCCGGACTGGGCCTCATGGGCGGCGCGATGCTGAGGGACTTCGCGATCGTCTCCACCGCCTACGGCGTGGACCTGCGGGAGATCAGACGCGCCGGAATGGTCGGCGTGCTGTCGATCGTGCTGGGAGTGCTGGTCTCGTTCGCCGTCGGGGCGGCGATCGCGGCCGCCTTCGGCTACACGGACGCCGCGTCGATGGCGACCATCGGCGCCGGCGCGGCCACCTACATCGTCGGTCCGGTGACCGGGACCGCGGTGGGCGCGAGCTCGGAGGTGATCGCGCTGTCCGTGGCCGCCGGGCTCGTCAAGTCCGTGGTGGTGATGGTGGGGACGCCGCTGATCGCCCCGCTGATCGGACTGAACAACCCCAAGTCCGCGATGGCCTACGGAGGCCTGATGGGCACCACCTCCGGTGTGGCGGGCGGGCTGGCGGCCACGGACAAGCGCCTGGTGCCCTACGGCGCCATGACCGCCACCTTCTACACGGGCCTGGGCTGCCTGCTCGGACCGTCGCTGCTGTACGTGGTGCTCAGGGCCCTCGTCGGCGGGTGAGGCGGGTCGGGTGCGCGGCCTCCGGGAAGGCCGGGTCAGCCGCGCATCCGCTCCAGCCGTCGGCGCCTACCGCCGCCCGAGCCGAGTGTGGTCGGGCTCCGACCCGGTCACCCGCACGGGACGGCTGGCCCGGCCCGAACGCGACCACCTGACGACCACCCGCTCACTGGACCGCCGGGCCGCTGTCACCGGCACGGCCACCGCCCCGTCCTCGAGGTACGGGTGTCCTCCAGGGTGAGGACGGTGGTGGCGCCCCCGTTCTGGACCTCTTCAATCGAGTGTGACGTCGGCGGTCAGCTCCCCCTCAGGAGACCCCCTGGCCGAAGCCCCTCGAAGGACGCACCCGACCCCCGACCTTCGTCGTGACAACCAGCCGCAGAGCACCCTCACCACGGCTCCCGTCCTAGGCTGACCCCATGCGACTCGGCCTGCCCACCCCCGACCGGCACACCCTGCCGGATGTGGCGGCCGTCGGGATCAGCGCCGCCATGGGGGCCGCCCTGGCCCGCACGGTCCCACCCGACTCCCCCGTCCCGGCCGCAGTGGTCCTGACCGCCTGCCTCCTGCTCTCGGCCACCCTGCTGTGGCGGCGCACGCACCCCATGGCCGTACTGTGGTCCGCCCCGCAGCCGAGGCTCCGATCAAATGGGGGCAGACAGGCCCGCCTCCCCCGCCGCACCGGGGGCCGCGCCCTATCCTGATCACCCACAGCCGGGAGGAACCCACCTTGGACGCGCCCACCGACCGCCTCCGCCCCATCGACCTGGCGCGGGCCGCCGGAATCTCCACGCAGCAGGTGCGCAACCACGCCGACGAGGGCGTCCTCCCCCCGACCGGCCGCACCGCCTCCGGCTACCGGATCCTCACCGACCTGCACCGCCGGGCCCTGCTCACCTTCCGCGCCCTGAGCGCGGGGTTCGGCGGCGCCACCGCACGCGCCGTCATGGCCGCCGTGCACGAACACGACCTCCCCACGGCGCTGGCGCTGATCGACGCCGCCCACCACACCCTGCACGAACAACGCACGGCCCTGCACGCCACCGGCCGGGCCCTGGCGGCGGTCGCCGAACACGCCCCCGACGCGCCCGCCGCTCCCGACGGCGACGTGCGTATCGGTGAACTCGCCGCCCACCTGGGCGTACGCACCTCGACCCTGCGCGTGTGGGAGGACGCCGGGCTGCTCTCCCCCCGGCGCGAGCACCCCACCGGGTACCGCCTGTACTCCCCCGCCGACGTCCGCGAGGCCCGGATGGTGCACCTGCTGCGCCAGGTCCGCTACCCGCTCACGGACATCCCACCGGTCATCCGCGAACTCCGCCGCAGCGGACACAGCCGGGCCCTGCACACCGCCCTGGACCAGCGGGCGGACGAACTCACCCAGCGGTCACGGGCCATGCTCACCGCCGCCGCCCTCCTGGACGACTACGCCCGCACCGTGTGAACCGCGACCCCGATCCCACACGGGTGCGGGCCGCCCGGGACGGCCCGCACCCGACCCGGGATCCTCCCCCGTGCCTCAGGCCTCCTCCGGGGCGAAGACCTTGCCCGGGTTGAAGATCCCCTCGGGGTCCAGCGCCCCCTTGACCGCCCGGTGCATCGCCAGCACGTGCGGGCCCAGCTCGTCCGCGGCGCCGCGCATCTTCAGCAGACCCACCCCGTGCTCGCCGGTGACGGTCCCGCCCACAGCGAGGGCCTCGTCCACGATCACCTCGAACGCCTGCTTGGCCCGCCGCTTGGCCTCCTCGTCACCGGCCGGGACGATGAACAGGGGATGCAGGTTCCCGTCGCCGGCGTGCGCGATGTTGCCGATCCTGGTGTCGAACCGCTCCCCGGCAGCCTCGATCGCCTCCAGCATGTGCGGCACCCGGGCCTTGGGCACGCACACGTCCTCGGTCAGCAACGGCCCCAGCCGCTCCAGCGCCGGGTAGGCCAGCCGTCGCGCCTGGAAGAGCGCCTCGGCCTCCTCCTCGTCGGTGGAGCGCACCGCGTAGACCGCCTTCTCCTGCTCGAAGCACTCCAGGATGCGGTCGGCCTCCTCCTGCCCGGAGGCCCCGGGCAGGTCGCTGCGGGCCAGCAGCAGCACCTCGCCCTCGGCGGACAGCCCCATGTTCTTCCACTCGTCCACGGCCTGGAGGCAGAACCGGTCGATGAGCTCCAGCGCCGAGGGCACGATCCCCGCGGCGGACACCGCCGCCACCGCCCGCCCGGCGTCGGTCAGCGAGTCGAAGTAGCCCACCACCGTGTGCTCCACGCCCCGGCGCAGCGGCACCAGACGCAGCGTCACCTCGGTGACCAGGCCCAGCGTCCCCTCCGATCCCACCATGAGTCCGGCCAGGTCGTACCCGGTCACCCCCTTGGCGGTGGTCCTGCCCAGCCGCACCACCTCACCGGTCCCGACCACGGCCTCCATGCCCAGCACGTAGTCGCGGGTGACCCCGTACTTCACGCAGCAGAGCCCGCCGGCGTTGGTGGCCACGTTCCCGCCGATCGTCGACCACGGCGCCGAGGCCGGGTCCGGCGGATACCACAGTCCGTCCTGGGCGACCCGCGCCCGCAGGTCGTCGTTGACCACACCGGGCTGGACCGTGGCCGTCTGCTGGACGGTGTCCACCTCCAGCACCCGGTTCATGCGCTCGAAGGAGACCACCACCCACCCCCGACCGGAGTTGGCCGCACCCGACAACCCGGTTCCGGCACCGCGCCCGACCACCGCGACCCCGCTTCGCGCGCAGACGCGCACCACCGCCGCGACGTCGCCGGTGTCCCGGGGCCGGACCACCGCCGCCGGTGCCCCGTAGGGTGCCCACTCGGCCTCGTCATGCGAGTAGCCCTCCATCACGGCGGGATCGGTGACCACCTGTTCGGTCCCGATCGCGGCCACCAGCTCCTCGACGACCCCCGGCATGGACCCTCCTTCACCTGTGTGGCGGCGCTCACTGCGCCGACGCTGCCCAGCACTCTAACCGGATGCCCCACCCCAGGAGTCACTCGCGTACCAGGATGAACAGGGACGTTCCCTCACCCCACGCCTCGGCAAAGCACCACGAAATCCCATCAAACCTCCCCAAAAACGGACCCGTGCGGTGTTAGCTTGGACCTCCGGCACCCCAGTCACACCACCAACGGCCGCGGAGGTGGGCACATGAGCACGATCCTGGTCACCGGCGCCACCGGAACCCTCGGCGCACCCCTGGTGGAACGACTGCGCGAGACCGACCACCGCATCCACACCCTCAGCCGCCACCCCGACCCCCAGGACCCGAACGCCCACGCCGTCGACCTGCGCACCGGGGACGGACTCGACGCCGCCCTGAACGGCGTCGACACCGTGGTGCACTGCGCCAGCGCCCCCACCGGCGGCGACATCCCGGCCGCCACCCACCTCCTGCGCGCCGCCAGGGCCAACGGCGTCACCCACCTCGTCTACGTCTCCATCGTGGGCTGCGACCAGGTGCCCCTGGGCTACTACCGGACCAAGCACACCGTCGAGGAGGCCCTGCTCGCCTCCGGCCTGGGCGTGACCGTCCTGCGGGCCACCCAGTTCCACCAGCTCGTCGCCGCGGTCTGCGCCCATGCCGCCCGCATGCCCGTGATGCCCTACCCCGACGTCGACGTCCAGCCCGTCGACCCCGCCGAAGTCGCCCTGCGCCTGGCCCGCCTGGCCCAGGAGGAACCGGCCGGACGCGTCCCCGACCTGGGCGGACCCCGGGTGGAGTCCTTCCACGACCTGGCCCGTACCTACCTGGACGCCACCGGAACCGAGCGCCGCCTGCTGCCGCTGCGCCTGCCCGGAGCGACCTTCGCCGCCTACCGCGCCGGAGCCCACCTGGCCCCGGAACACGCCGTGGGGCGCACCACCTTCACCGAGTACATGGCCGCCCACGCCTGAGCGGACACACACCGGTCCCTGCTGCGCGGTCCCGGCACGGGCCCGCACCTGCCCAGGCTCCGTGACGCCCCTACGCTCCGGAGTGCTCCCCGCCACCCGCCCCCACCGAGGGGACGACCTCCCGGACGAACACCAGACCGTCGGCGCCCGCCAGGTGCGCCGGATCCAACGCGGCGTACCCGAACCACGGCGACACCCGGGGCTCGGCACCACCCTCGCCCAGCACCCGCGCCAACCCGGGGGCGTCCACCACGCACCGCTCCGCACCCAGCGCGTACAACTCGCCCTCCACACTTCCCCGGGACGGATCCTCCACCCCGTGGTGCCGCAGCGTGCCCAACGCGGTGGGCAGGAACGCGTACCCGCGCCCCAGCCGCCCCGCCACCAGCGCGCCCGCGCTCCACCACTCCATCAACCCCTGCCACATCCGCATCGAGCTTCTCTCCCGTTGCAGGTGGGAGTTGTGCGCGTGCACCAGCACCGGCCCCCGGTCGGCCAGAGCCAGGAGATTGTGCGCCATCATCTGGTCCCGCACCCCCAACAGTCGGTTGACGCGTGCGGGCGAGGTGTCGGCCAGCCAGTGGTGGTAGCGCAACAACCCCACGGCCGTGCGCCCGTACAGCTCGGCCCGTTCCAGTTCCGCGCGCGAGGTCGCCGCCACCAGGTACGGGGCCTGCGCGCCCAACAACGCCACGAGGTCGTCCGCGACCAACCGCAGCGCACCCGCCTCCGACGTCCGCCCCACCGACCGCCCCGGGTCCATCATCGTCTCCGGGTCGGCCCACGGCCCGTCCGCCCCGAGCAGCCGATCGAGGGTCCCGGCCGAGCAGGGCAGCAGGTCCGCCTCGACCTGTTCCGCGAGGTAGTCGTACAGGGCGCTCAGGGACTGCCGAGGGCTCTCCGCGCCGGAGATCTCCAACGGACCGTCGAACCCGGCGAACCGCACACGCTCCCCGACGGGGCGCCCCTCGTTGTGGGCACGCAGCCACCGCACCAGTTCACGGTTGGCGGTGTAGGCGCCGAAACCGTGGCTGAACCCCCGTTCCATCACCTCGTCGAGCGTTCCGTGGCCCGAGGTGACGTACTCGTCCACGAGCAACCCCCGAAGACAGTCGCTCTCCACCGCGACGGTCCGGAACCCCTCCTCCTCCACGAGTTCACGGAACAGGTCGTTGCGCGCCCACAGCAGCGAGCCGTCGTCATGGGTCGGCTCACCCAAGGCGAGCACGCGCGGCCGCTCGGAGAGCAGTCCCATGACCGAGGCCGCCCCGAACGCGCGGACAGTGTCCTTCGTCTTCGTAGCCATACCTTCGACGGTATCGCTGAACCCTCGGTGGAGACTTTGATCAGCTAGCATCGCGAACATGGCGGAAAAGCTTCAAAGCGGTGTGCGTCTGAGGCCGATCGACCTCGCCCGACGGCACGGCCTGTCCACCCAGGCGATCCGGAACTACGAGGCCGAGGGCATCCTCCCGCCCGCCGAACGCTCCCCCCACGGCTACCGGACCTACACCCCACCGCACGCCTCAGCCCTGCGCGCGTTCCTGGCCCTGCTCCCCGGCCACGGCCACCGGCGGGCCGCGGCCATCATGCGGGCGGTCAACAACGGAGCGATCGAGGAGGCCCTGCACCAGATCGACCTGAGCCACGCCCAACTCCTCGAGGACCGCGGCACCCTGACCGCCGTCCGGAACGCACTGCGCGACCTGGAGACCCACCGTGCGGCGCCCCCGCAGCGCCCCACCCCGGTGCTTTCCGGTCTCACCCCCACGGACGACGCGTCCCGGGCCACCTTCATCGGGCCGCTCGCGGACCGCCTCGGCGTCCGACCGGCCACCCTGCGCAAATGGGAGCGGGCCGGACTGGTCCGCCCCGGCCGCGACCCCCGGACCGGCTACCGGGTCTACGACGACGCCGCCGTACGCGACGCCCGACTGGTCCACCAGCTCCGGCGCGGCGGCCACCCGCTGGGACGGATCGCCCCCCTCATCGACCAGGTGCGCGCGGCCGGAGGCCTCCAACCCCTGGAGGAGACCCTGGACGGCTGGCACCGGCGCCTCGACGCGCGAGGGCGCGCGCTCCTGGCCGGGGCCGCCCAGCTGGAGGACCACCTGTCCACACACACGTGACGCCCACTCGCGTGCCACCGGTCCCTCGAACCCGGACCGTCCCCCGTCGCACGGCTCCGTGGACCGACACCACACGCACCCGGGCTCCACACCGCCCTCTCCCCGGACTCCTGCTCCCCGCCGAGAGCGCGGCCCCACCACGAACCACCGGGACGCGTGCCCCCGCACGCGCCCCCGACCGAAGAGGGCTCAGCGGCCCAGCTTCCGGTAGCGTCGCGTCGCCAACGGAACGAACACCGCCAGCAACACCAGCGGCCACACCACCGCCATCAGCAACGCGTTCTGCGCCACCCACGACTCACCCACCACCGTGGTGTTCCCGAACAACTCACGGCACGCCAGCACCGTCGCCGACAGCGGGTTCCACTCCGCCACCGGAGCCAACCACGCCGGAATCACCTCCGTGGGCACGAACGTCTCGGCCACCATCGCCAGCGGGAACACCAGCGAGAAGAGCTTCATCGCCGCCTCGGGACCGCGCACCAGCAACCCCAGGTAGATCCCGATCCACGTGAACGCCAACCTCAGCAGCAACAACAACCCCAGGGCGGCCAACGCCGACCCCGGACCCTCATGCCACCGCCACCCGACCAGCAACCCCATCCCCACGAGGACCACGAGGTCCACCAGGGCCGAGACCACGTCGGCCATGCTCCGCCCGACCAGCAACGCCGAGGGCGCCATCGGCAACGTCCGGAACCGGTCCACCACACCCCGGCCCACGTCCGTGACCACCGCGATCGTCGTGTTCCCGATCCCGAACGCCATCGTCAACGCGAACAGCCCCGGCATCAGGAACTCGCGGTAGTCCTCACCGCCCACCCCCATGGCGGCGCCCATCGCCTCACCGAACACGAATCCGAACAGCAGCACCGCCAGCACCGGAATCATCAGCGTCCCGACCAGCTCGTCGGGCTTGTACACCAGGTGGGCCAGGTAGCGGCGGGCCACGACGGTCGCGTCGGCCACCGCCCACCCCGCACGCCCCGCCCAGGCACGCGGCCCACGGGGCTCACCCTCCACCGGAAGCGGCTCCGCGCCCCGCCCCGTCACGGTCATGACCGCTCCCCCAGGGCTCCGCGCCCCTCCGTGTCCCCGACGTCCGTACCGTGCCGCCCGGTCAGCCCCAGGAACACGTCGTCCAGAGTCGGCCGCCGCAACGCGATGTCCTCCACGTCCAACCCGGCCTCGTCCAGAGCCCGCACCACCTTGGTCAACCCCGCTCCGCCTCCACACACCGGTGCGCTCACCCGCAACGCGTCCCGATCCACCTCCGGCGGCGCACCGGCCATCCGGCCCAGCACCTCCGCCGCCACCGGCAGCTCCCCGGCGTCGGCCACCACGACCTCCACCCGGCCACCGCCCACCCGCGACTTCAGTTCCTCCGGGCCGCCCTCGGCGATCACCCGACCCCGGTCCAGCACCGACACCCGGTCCGCCAGACGGTCGGCCTCCTCCAGGTACTGGGTGGTCAACAGCACCGTCGTACCCCCCGCGACCAGCTCACGCACCGCCCGCCACACCTCGGCCCGGCTACGCGGATCCAACCCCGTCGTGGGCTCGTCCAAGAACAGCACACGGGGGTCCAGCACCAACCCCGCCGCCAGGTCCAACCTCCGACGCATCCCACCCGAGTACGTGCGCACCGAACGGTCAGCCGCGCCGGTGAGGTCGAACCGCTCCAGCAGCTCCACGGCACGCTCACGCGACCGCCGCCGCCCCAGGTGGTAGAGGCGCCCGAACATCTCCAGGTTGCGGCGCCCGCTGAGGATCTCGTCCACCGCCGCGTACTGTCCCACGAACCCGATGCGCGAACGCACCAGCCGGGGCCGCGAGGCGACGTCGGCCCCCGCCACCCGGGCCCGGCCCCCGTCGAACCCCAGGAGGGTCGCCAACACCCGCACCGTCGTCGTCTTGCCCGCGCCGTTCGGCCCCAGCAGCCCGTGCACGGTGCCCGGCTCCACCGCCAGGTCCACCCCGTCCAGCGCCACGCCGCCCCCCGGGTAGAGCTTGCGCACCCCCTCGGCCAGGATCACCGGTCCACCGCTCACGAGGCCACCGCCTCCGCGACCCGCACCTCGCGCGGCCGACGCGGTCGCGGCACCGTCACGGGCGTGACCTCCTCGTACCGGCCCACCGCGATCCGCGCGACGTTGCGCACCGACTCGCTTCCGGACCGGTAGTACGAGCAGTGCCCCGGGATGTCCCCCGTCTCGAACACGCGCGCCCCGTACCCGCGCCGTGTCGGTGAGGGCCCGTGCCCGGCCTCCCCCACGTGTCCCCGAGGGAAGAACCGGATCCAGTCGTTGGGACCCCGCGCCGCCCACAGGTTCCCCGTGAACCCCAGCTCCTCGCGCGAGCGCGTGCCCATGCCGGGGCTGCCCAGCGCCACGCAGTCACTGACCCGTCCCCGCCCCAGGGCCAGACCGCACACCACCGTGCCGTAGCTGTGCCCCACCAGCGTCACCCGCGCCGAGCCGGGCAGGAAACGGGTCAACCGCACCAGGTCCGGCGCCCCCTCGATCGCCGGGCGACGCGAGACCGCCTCCCCGAACCCGCGCGGCGTCCGGTACCCCACCCACACCACCACCGCCACACGCTCCTCCGGGGCCACCTCACGCATCGTGCGCAGGAGCGTCTCCCCGTTGGCGCGGGGCCGCGTGGCCCGTTTCTGGTTGAAGTAGTTGCCGAGGTAGTTGTCGTTGCCCGGGACCAGGACCGCGACGTGGTCCGCGGTGGCCGCGTCCCCCAGCTCCTCCACGATCCGCCCGTCCTCGGTCCCGTCGCACGCCAACAGACGAACCCCGTACCCCTGGGCGCGCTCGTACCGCAACGGCTCCGGGGCCGGGATGGTGGATGGGCCCGCCGCGATCATGGCTCTCCCGAAGTTCCTCGTACGCCAGGCTCTCTGACACACCCAACGCTAGAACCGCGGGTACGACGGACACGATGACGCTGACACCCTCTTGCGAGTCCACTCCCACCCACCTCCCTCAGTGGTGCCAGCACTACCGGGCTCCCGACCCACCCTCCTGACCGGCCGTAATCCGCTTGCCCCGCCCACGGCGCCCTGCCACGATGCACCCATGCCGATCGTGACCCTGGCCCAGCGCCCCGACCTCGTCGAGGTCATGGAACGCCCCGAGCTCAACCCCGGCCCCGAGGTGATGTTCCAGGACACCACCGCGCACCGGTACTGGGGCCGCCTGGCCCACGACTTCGCGAAGTACCAGATCGCCCTCGTACGCGGCGACGAGGTCGTCGCCCGAGCCAACAGCGTCCCCCTGGCCTGGCACGGCACCCCCGACGAACTCCCCGACGAGGGCTTCGCCTGGGCCCTCGAACAGGCCTTCGCGGACAGGGACGCCGGACGCGCACCCACCATCGCCTCGGCCCTGTACATCGCGGTCTCCACCCGCCACCAGGGCGCCGGGGTCAGCGCCCTCATGGCCCAGGCCCTGCGCGACAACGCCTCCGCACACGGACTGACCGCCCTGGCCGCGCCCCTGCGCCCCACCCTCAAGCACCGCTACCCGCTGATCCCCATGGCCGAGTACGCCAGCTGGACCCGTGAGGCCGACGGGCTGTCCACGGACCCCTGGCTCCGCACGCACCAACGCCTGGGCGCGCACCTGCTCCACCCCTGCGAGACGTCCATGCGCGTGGAGGGCACCGTCGCCCAGTGGCGCCAGTGGGCCGGGATGGACCTCCCCGGCAGCGGCCGCCACATCGTGGAGGGAGCCCTGGCCCCCGTCACCATCGACCTCGCCGCCGACCAGGGCACCTACCTCGAACCCAACGTGTGGGCCTGGCACCCGCTGACCTGACCCGGAGCCGCCTCCGTGACACCGCCTCCCCCCCGTCCGGGGGCTCCACCCCGACGGCACCATCGCCCGCGAAGGCTCCCCGGACCGGGTCACCGCCGCCTTCACCCCCGTGGTCGAGGCCCTGCGCGGCCGACTCCACGAGGTCTTCGGCGCCCGGATGCACAGTGCCTACCTGTACGGCAGCATCCCTCGGGGCACCGCCGTCCCCGGTGTCTCGGACCTGGACGCCCTGGTGGCCCTGCACACCGCGCCCGATCCCACCGACCGCGACCGGGCGCGCGCCCTCCAGGAGGAGATCGACGCCGCTTTCCCGCAGGTCGACGGCGGCGGCATCCTCCTGGACGGGGTGGCCAACCTGACCAGCGCCCTCGAACGGCACGACGCCGGATTCTTCGTGGCCTGCCTGTGCACCCCTCTGGCCGGCCCCGACCTGGGCGCGCGGCTACCCCGGTACCGGCCCACCAGCCTCCTGGCCCGCGAGACCAACGGAGACCTGCACCTGACCCTGCCCCGTTGGCGCGCCCGCCTGGCCGAGGCCGCCACCGACGACGACCTCCGCGTCCTGAGCCGACGTGTGGCCCGCCGACTGATCCGCACCGGGTTCACCCTGGTCATGCCGTCCTGGGGTGGATGGACCAGCGACCTCACCCTGGCGGCTGACGTCTTCGGCCACTACCACCCCGACCGCCACGGGCCGATGCGCACCGCGGCCCACACGGCCCGGAACCCCGGCAGCGACCGCGACCACCTGTGCGCACTCGTCGAGGACCTCGCCCCGTGGTTGGCCCGCGAGTACGCGGCCACCCACGGCCTCAAGGCACCCCGCCCCGCTCCCTGAGACCGTCCCGTGCGGTCGGTCGCCGTCACAGGTCCTACCGGCTCCCCGGACCCGCCCGCCATCGTGGCGCGGTCGGGGGGCAGGGCGACCCGACCGCCCTGCCCCCACTCCTGGTCCTATGGGTGCTCGTGGCGCTGCTCGTCCTGCTCCTCGCCTCCAGGGCCGCCTACTGGCGGCGTACGGGCGGCGGATCGGACCTCGGCAGGACGAGCGGCCACGGCGGGGAGTGGGCACCCCCGGTCAGCTCCCCGGGGAGGCCACGGGCCCCAGATCCTTCACCACCCGGCTGGGTTTGCCCGACAGAGAGGTCGCCACCCACCGATCGACGCCCGGCAGAGCGGACCACCGCAGGAACAGCCTGCGCAGACGCAACCTCCCGGAAGTGGTCGGCAGGAACCAGGAGGTCCCCCGACGGGCGACCCGCTGGCGCTCCTCCACGACCGGACGCCAACGCCGTTCGAAACGCTCCAACCCCTCACCCACGCTTCCCGCCCGGGCCAGCTCCTCCCCCAACACGAAGGACCCGCCCACCCCCATCGAGGCGCCCTGCCCCGCGAGCAACGACACCGCCTGACACGCGTCACCCACCAACACCGTGCGCCCTCGGCTCCACCGCTCCATCTCCACCTGGGCGACGTGGTCGTAGTACACCCGCTCGGGCTCCGGACACAGCTCCAGCGCACGCGGAACCACCCAACCCAGCCCCGAGCACGCCGCGCGCAACGCCTCCCGTGGGTCCCCGGGCAGCCGGGTGTCCCGGCTACGGTGCACGGTGAAGGCCGCCACCCGGTCCCCCTCCAACGCGTACAACCCCATCTGCGCCCCCAGACTGTCGGTGAGCCGGAAGCTCCCACGGGTGGCCGCGTGCACACGGGCGTCCTCGAAGGTGAACGCGCCGGTGTGGAAGCCCAGGTGACGCAGGTACCCCTCCTCCTCACCGAAGACCAGCCGCCGCACGGTGGAGTGGACCCCGTCGGCACCGACCAGCAGGTCCGCTTCCAGCACCTCGCCTCCGGTCAGGCGCACCCGCACCACCCGCCCGTCGTCGGTGACCGCCTCGGGGGAGGTGGAGTGGCGCACCTCCACCCGGTCGGGCAACGACTCGCGCAGGGCCCGCTCCAGGTCGGGGCGCATGATCGAGACCAGTTCCCCGCCCAGAGCCTCGGCGAAACGAGCGAAGCTGATCGAGGCGCGCTCACGGCCGTGCTCGTCCACGAGGGAGGCCTCGGTGAAGTGGTGGCCCAGTTCGCGCAGGCGTGGACCCAACCCCATCCGCTCGGCCGCGTCGTAGCCAGGACCGAAGAAGTCGATCATGTACCCCTGTGGTCGCGGGCCAGGCGCCCGCTCGACCACGACCACCCGCCATCCGTGCTGGTCCAGGCGCTGCGCCAGGGACAGCCCGGCGATCCCGGCACCCACGATGACCACACGCCCGCGCCGCACGCCGTTCACTCCCCCTCCCCGGCGCCGACGGGCGCGGGAACCAGGAGACGGCGCAGCACCGGCCCCACCGTCTCGGCGCCCAGACGCGGATCCAGTGTCCGGTGCAGCATGACCCCGTCCAGAGCCGAGGCCAGAACCCGGGCGGTCGCCTCGGGGTCGGCGACCCCACCCGCCCGCAGCCAGTCGGTGAGCGGGGCGCGAAACCGTTCCAGGAGCGCGGTGATGCCGTCGCGCAGATCATCGTCACGCCCGGCCGCGAGGTAGGCCTCGACGAACAGGGCGGAGACGGGGTCGTCACCGGGGTAGACGTCCAGTGCCGCCAGCATCATCTCCAGCCCCGGGCCGGGGTCGGTCCCCTCCAGCTGCTCGGCGGTCCGCTCGGCCACGGCACGCATCGTGGCCAGGGCGGCCTCGTTGAGCAGGGCGTTCAACGAAGGGTAGTGGTAGTGCACCAGCCCCGGGCCGACCCCGGCGCGCTCGGCCAGCATCCGTGTGCTCACCGCGCCCCAGCCCACCTCGGCGATCAGCTCGCTGGCCGCGCCGAGCAGGCGCTCCCGCACCTGGCGGCCCCGTTCCGTGGTCATCCCGGCTCCTGCGGATCGCGTGACTTGGGCATCCGCCTTGGACGAACGCCTTGGGCGAGTGCCCAAATCCAAGGATGCCACGCACCCGACGCCCGTGTACACCCCCGGCCCACCGGAGCGGAGTAGCGGCCCCCCGCCCGGGTAGGGAGCGCCCATGCGCAACGCCTCCCCCCTGGAACTCCACCGGCTGGAGGTCCCCGCCCCGCAGCACCTGCCCTTCGCCATCGGGACCTTCGACTCCATCGGCCCACTGTCCCGAGCGGCCTTCCCCCACCGCCACACCTTCCACGAGATCGTCCACGTCACCGCGGGCACCGGAGAACACGTCATCGACCTGCACCGATGGCCCATCACCCCACCCAACCTCGGCATCCTCGCCGCCGGACAGGTCCACCACTGGGGCCGCGCCCACGGTGTGCAGGGCCGTGTCCTGCTCCTGGAGGACGCCTTCCTCCTGGACCACCCCCGGGACCGCGAACTCCTGCGCCGCCTGGCCACCGAACGCCCCTGGCACACGCCCACAGCTGAGACCGCGGCGCAGATCAGCGCCCTCCTCGACGAGATGCTGAGCGAGTTCCGCGCCCGCCGCCCCGGCATGGCCTCGATTCTGCGCGCCTACCTGCACATCCTGCTCACCCGCACCGCACGCGCCTACGATCGCGACCCCCGCCCCGTGGCCCCCTCCGCCGACACCCTCGGGGAACGCTTCCTGCGCCTGCTCGACCACCCCGACACGACCGCCGGGTTGACCGTGTCCCAGGCCGCCACCCGCCTCGGAGTGACCCCCGGCCACCTGGCCGACGCGGTCAAAGACGCCACCGGACGCACCCCCGGGGAACTCCTGCGCGGAGCCCGCACCCTGGAGGTCCAGCGGCTCCTGGTCGGCACCGACCTCACCGTGGCCGCCATCGCCCGCACCGTCGGCTTCCACGACCCCGCCTACTTCTGCCGGTTCTTTCGCCGCGAGACCGGCACCACCCCCGGACGGTTCCGAGACCGCTCCCCCACCGCCTCCTGAGAAACACCACGTCCCCCGGGATCCGTCCATCGCCCACCCACGGGACGCACCGTAATCTCGTGCTCACCCGCAGGGAGGCACGGCCACACCCCTCCTCCCCCCTCTCTTCCCCCCACGAGGAGCACCCCCATGCCCCAGAGCGAAGACCACCCCGAGCAGGACGGACCCACCCGCAAGAGCCTGCTCAGGGCCGCCCTGGTCGCGGCCCCCGCCGCCGCGCTGCTGTCCACCGCCGTACCCGCACTCGCGCGCGAGGCCGCCGAACACGGCCGCACCCTCGCACCCACCCCCCAGTGCGACGACGGCGACGACCCCACACCCCCGCAGATGGAGGGCCCCTACTTCAAACCGAACTCCCCGCGACGCACCGACCTGGTCGTGCCCGGCCACCCCGGAGTCGCCCTGGCCGTGTCCGGCTACGTGTTCTCCCGCGACTGCCGCCCCGTCCCCGGCGCCCTGGTCGACTTCTGGCAGGCCGACAACGCCGGAGGCTACGACAACGTCGGCTTCGACTACCGGGGACACCAGTTCACCGACGCCCAGGGCGCCTTCCAGCTCACCACCATCATCCCGGGCCTCTACCCGGGCCGCACCCGCCACCTGCACGTCAAGGTCCAGGCCCCCGACCAGCCGGTGCTCACCACCCAGCTCTACTTCCCCGGCGAACCGCGCAACGGCACCGACATGCTCTTCGACCCCCGCCTACTGATGAACGTCACCAACGACGGCACCGGGCAGCTCGCCGAGTTCGACTTCGTCCTCGATTTCACCGCCTGAGCCACCGAGGGGCCGGGGCCGGACACCACGACGACGGCGCCCGGCCCCTCACCCCAGGAGATCGGCGCGCCCCCGGAGGTAACGTTCCTCCACCCGGTTGGCACCCAGGTCCGCGGCCTCACGGAACAGCTCCGCGGCCGCCCGCACCCGACCGGTCCGCTCCCACAGGTGGGCGCGCACGATCCGCTCACGTCTGGCGACCAACGGATCCGCCCGCAACCCGTGGCGACCCTCCAGGTCGTCCAACAGCGCCAACCCCCGCTCCGGCCCATAGGCGCGGGAGACCGCCACCACCCGGCTCAACCGCACCGGCGCCGTCGGCACCAACCGCTCCAACCACAGGTACAACACGGCGATCTGCACCCAGTCCGTCTCCCCGTCCGATCCGGCCGCCGCGTGCACGGCCGCGATCGCCGCCTGCACCTGGTACGGCCCCGCCTCCCTCTGGTTCCACACCCCGTCGATCAACGCGGTGCCCTCCACGATCGCCTCCGCGTCCCACGAGGACCGGTCCTGTTCCTCCCACGGCACCAGAGCACCGTCGACCCCCACACGCGACGCACCACGCGCCCCCGTCAACAGCAACAACGCCAACAGCCCCGTCACCTCGGCGTCACCGGGCAACGACGCGTGCAGCATCCGCGCCAGCCGCACCGCCTCCGAGGTCAGGTCCACCCGCGAGAGCTCCTCACCCGCCGACGCCGTGTGCCCCTCGTTGAAGACCAGGTACAGCACACGCATGACCACGGCCGTGCGCGCCGCCCGGTCCTCGGCGTCCACGGGCGGCGTGAACCGCGCCCCCGCCCGCACCAACCGCTGCTTGGCCCGGCTGATCCGCGTCCCCATGGTCGCCTCACCCACCCCGTGGGCGTGCGCGATCTCCGCCGTCGTCAGACCACCCACCGCACGGAGCGTCAACGCCACCTGGGAGGCGGTGTTCAACGCGGGGTGGGCGCACAGCAACAGCAGGGCCAGGCCGTCGTCGCTGTCCGGGACCGTCGCCCGACGCCCCGGATCGAGCAGGTCCGCGTCGGCCGCCGCGGACCGTTCCTCCCGTCGCGCCCGCGCCCGCTCCGACCTCAGCAGGTCCACCATCCTGCGATAGCCGACCCGGATCAGCCAGGAGCGCGGATCCCGGGGCAGCCCCTGGTCGGCCCACCGCTGAGCGGCGGCCAGCAGGGCCTCCTGCACGGCGTCCTCGGCCAGGTCGAAACGGCCGAACCTCCGCACCAGGGCGCCGAGCACCTGCGGGGCCTCCTCACGCAGCACCCGCTCCACGTCAAGGTTCATCGTGGGGTCCCCCTCCCGCGCCAGCTCACGCCGTGAAGTCCGCGCCCATGATCGGGCGGACCTCGACCGGTTCCCCCAGCACCCGCACGATGCGGGAGGCGATCTCCACCGCGCGTTCGTGACCGCTCACGTCGATCACGGCGAAGCTCGCCAACACCTCCTTGAGTTCGGTGAAGGGCCCGTCGGTGGCCATCACCCCCGCCGCACCCTGACTGACCGTGGTGCTCACGGCCGGATGCCCCAGCCCCTCACTGGAGACCAGCTCACCGTTGCCCACGAGTTCACGTTCGATCTCCTGGTAGGCGGCGAAGGCCGCCAACGCCTCGGCGGTGGGGGTGCGGGCGCTCTCGGCGTCCCAGGAGGCAGCGGGGGTGTAGCCCAACAGCAGGTACTTCACAGGGGTTCCTCTCGATCGGTGCGACAGATCCCGGACGGGTTCGCACGGAGTGGCGTCGGTGGTGAGCATCTCCTGCTCCGTGGTCGCGGGTGTCCACCGGCTACCTCGAAGCCACCGCCGCCACCCCGACACCCCAGGCAAGTGATCCAGACCACACCCCGATGGTGTCGAGGCACCCGACCCGGCCACGAGGTACCACCGAACACCCACTCACAAAGGAGAACACCGTGACCGCCTACGACGACCCCACCCCGCCCACCGACGAACTCCGCGCCCTGGACCGACTGACCGGCACCTGGACCGTCAGCGGACAGGCCCGGGGCACCGTGCGCTACGAGTGGATGCCGGGCGGGTTCTTCCTGCTCCAACACGTCGCACTCACCCAGGACGGACACGAGGTCACCGGAATGGAGGTCATCGGCAACCCGCGCCCCTTCGGCGAACCCACCGGCGCTGACGTGGTCTCCCGCTTCTACGACTCCCTCGGCAACACCTTCGACTACGTCTACGAACTCACCGGCGACCAGCTGACCATCTGGGCCGGAGCCAAGGACGGCCCCGCCTACTACCGGGGCGCGTTCAGCGCCGACGACACCACCGTCACCGGCGCCTGGACCTACCCCGGAGGCGGCGGCTACACCTCCACCATGACCCGCGCCTGAGCACCGGGGTGGCGCCGGGACCGACCCGACGCCACCCCGTCACCCACCAGGGCGGTGGCTGGAGACCGAGGCGGGTGCTCTCAGGACCGTAGGCGCGAATGGTGACTAGCGTTCCTCAACCCTTGAGCTGGCGCCTTGCAGGAACTGTGTCACCGCCGTGTCCACGAGCGCCTCGAGCCTTTCGGACTCGATGATGCCGTCGTTGACCATGCCGGTGATCCCCTGGACGGCGGCGTAAATGACGAGGCCGATGTCCTCGGGGTCGCCCTCCTTCAGCTCGCCGCGCTCCTGGCCCTCCTCGATCAGTTCTCGGATCTGCCCGAACGCGGCCGCTGCGGCCACGGCGACGGTCCTCGCCCCGGGACGGTGCTTGCTGGAGTTCATCAGCCTGGTCAGCGCGGCGTTCTCGGTGGCGAACCGCGCATAAGCCGACGCGAACGCGTGCAGACGGTCGTGCAGGCAGCCCTCGTCCCCGATCTCGTCCACCGCGGCTCGCAGCCTCGCGCCCAGGCGGACGAAACCCGACTCGGCGAGGGAGTCCAGCAGCGCGCGGCGATCCGCGAAGTGTCGGCGGGGCGCCGTGTGACTCACACCGATCTCTCGTGCGAGGTCTCGTAGGGAGAGCTGATCGACTCCGTGCTCCCTCAGGCTGCGTTCCGCCGCGTCGAGGAGTTCCGTGCGGAGATTGCCGTGGTGGTAGGGCCGATGCTCGCTGGTTTCAGGCATGAGAGCAGCGTACTCAAGAGCATGTTTCCCCTGCAAACAATGTTTCTGTTGACAACAATGTTTCCACTGCCTACTCTCGCGGTATGTTCAGATCCTCCCCCTCCGAGCTTCCCGACCTCACCGGCCGCACCGCCGTCGTCACCGGAGCCAACAGCGGCATCGGACTCGTCACCGCACGCGTTCTCTCCGAGCGCGGTGCACAGGTGGTCCTCGCCGTACGCAATCCGGACAAGGGAGAGGCGGCAGCGGCCACCATCGCGGGCCGACCCCAGGTCCGGGCCCTCGATCTCGCCGACCTCTCCTCCGTCCGCGAGTTCGCCCGCACCCTCCCAGGCCCCGTCGACCTGCTCATCAACAACGCCGGCCTCTCCCTGGGGCCGCTCTCCCGCACCACCGACGGGTTCGAGCTGCAGTTCGGAACCAACCATCTGGGCCACTTCGCCCTGACGAACCTGCTCCTCCCACGCATCAGGGACCGGGTCGTGACGGTGGCCTCGCTCGGACACCGCATCGGGTCCCTGGACTTCTCCGACCTCCAATGGGAGAGCAGGCCCTACCGGCCCAACGCCGCCTACACGCAGTCCAAACTGGCCAATCTCCTGTTCGCCTCCGAGCTCCAGCGCAGACTCGCCCACGCGGGGTCACGTGTCATCTCGACAGCCGCTCACCCCGGCATCTCCTCGACGAATCTGATGAGAGCGCAGGAGAAGCCCTCCCTCGGATTCCGCGTCGAGAGGTTCCTCGTCGGGCTCGTCGCCCACAGCGCCGAGGACGGTGCCCGGCCCACGCTCCACGCCGCCACCGCCGACCTTCCCGGCGACAGCTACGTCGGTCCCGACCGACTGTGGGGCATGCGCGGTGCGCCCACGCTGGTCGGCCGGTCCGCCCGGGCACGCGACGCATCCGCGGCTCGACGGCTGTGGGAGGTCTCGGAGGAACTGACCGGCACGCACTTCCCCCTCGACACGACCGCACCTCCTGTCCGATGAAGGGAACCGTCGCTGTGACCCGTCCACGGAAAAACCCGAGCGAGAAGCCTCAGAAGAACGAACTCGCCGTCGTCTCCGGCGCTTCGTCGGGCATCGGAGCCGCAACGGCGCAGGCCCTCGCTGCCAGGGGCTACCACGTCCTCGCCGGGGTACGGACCGAAGGTGAGGCCGACGCCGTCCGGGCCGAGGGCATCGAACCGGTGACCCTGGACATCACCGTCCCCGAACACATCGAGGCCCTGGCCCGGCGGATCGGCGACGACCCCGGACGGCGCGTTCTGCGCGTCCTGGTCAACAACGCGGGGATCGAGATCAACGCCCCCGTCGAGGTACTGCCCCTTTCCCTGTGGCGCGAGCAGTTCGAGGTGAACCTCTTCGGGCACATCGCCGTCATCCAAGGACTCCTGCCCTTCCTGCGGCGCGGCCGCGGCAGGATCGTCAACATCAGTTCCGTGGGCGGAGTGGCCGCGCTCCCCGTCTTCGGGGCGTACGCGGCAACCAAGTTCGCGCTCGAAGCGGCCAGCGACTCCCTGCGCCGCGAAGTCTCCGCACACGGCGTGCAGGTGGTCGTCGTCCAGCCCGGCGGTGTCCGGACCGAGATGGCCCTCCGCAGCGGTGAGACCTCGCTCGACATCGCCGCCGGGATGAACACCGAACACCGGCGTCTCTACGGCGGCCTCGTCAACGCCACGGTCTCGTCCAACACGGCCTTCCTGGAACGCGCGATGTCGGCGGCCAGGGCAGGGGAGAAGATCGCCAGGGTGGCGACCACTCGCCGCCCGCGCACCCGGTACACCCTCGGCACGGACGCCGCTCTCATCATCCCGCTCGCCCGCTTCCTCCCAGCTCGTCTGATGGACGGCATCCTCGCGGTAACTCACCGCTCCCGCACCCCCATACCCGTACCCGAGTCCGTCCGGAGCCCTTCATGACCACGCTCGCCGACCGCGCCGCACTTATCGAACTCATGGGCCGCTACGCCGACATCGCCGACCGCGGGGACCTCAGCCGCCTCCCCTCCCTCGTCTACGCGGAATCGGTGACCCTCGACTTCTCCTCAGTCATCGGCCTGCCACCCATGACCGTCGCCCTCGACGAGTACGTCCACGTACTGGGCCAAGCCTTCGCGCCCTTCACCGCCACCCACCACACCATCACCGGCCACGTCCTCGACATCGACGGCGACCGCGCGACCCTCCACGCGCACGTACGCGCCGAACACTGGGTGCCCAAGGAACGGGCGGGTGGCGGTCCGGACCGGTGGCTGGTCGTCGGCTTCTACGACAACGAGGCCGTCCGCACACCGCACGGCTGGCGCCTCAGCGGCGTCAAGCTGACCGCCACGCACCAGGAGAACACCCACCTTGCGGGTCCTCCCCCTGCCATGTGAGCACCCCGCCGGATAGGCGCGAGGCCAGGCTGTCGGGTAGCTGGGCCACTGCGGATCGGAATCGTTCGCCACTGCCGACGCGCTGGCGCCCCCGGACCGGTCATGGGGGTCGATGACCGCCATGACCGGTCCTCCCCACTGTCGGACCGCGCCGTCCCCGTTGCAGGCAGCCGCAGCGCGCGCACCGTGCTGCCCTCCGGTCACGCCTCCCGCTCCGGAACGTACGCGGGAGAGCGCCACACCGAGGTGCTCTGCTCCAACCGCCCAGCCACGGCACTCATTCAAGGGGGGCGAACACGGGTCAGCGATCGGTGACCGTGGCGGACGCCCCCGCCGTGAGCACCACCGGACCCGACAACATCAACGCCCGGACGCCGACCCGATCGACCGACCACCCCAGGGTCAGCGCCACCACCATCGACCCGGCGCCGAAACAGGCCAGCGCCAGTGCCACACCCACGTCGCCGCCACCCAGGTGGGAGCGGACGATGACCACGGTGTCCGCGAGGACCAGGTGGGCGGTACGGCCAGGGCGCGTGGCTGCTCAACCCGGTCACCCCCCAGGCGCGCTCAGACCGGGTAGCGGGAGCGGGTGGTCGGGCCGACGGGGAAGGGCCTGGTCGAACGGGGCGCCGGTGTCTCCCCGCTGGCCCACGCCCGGGCCCGAGGGAGGGCCACGGGTCCTCCTCGCCCGCTTCCGCATTCGCGGACTCCTCCGGCATGGCCGTGAAGGCAGGAGGGCGCCGGACTGGGCGCATCGGGTGGCGCCACCGAACCGCTGCCCAGGTCGCGCCCCTACCGCCCCGTCCTCCTCGCTCCGAAGACCGTCACGCGCGGGTGCGGGTGGGCAGGCCGGGAGCGTGTGCCCGTGTGTGCGAGGGGGATCCGGGGACCTCTTCTTCATATCGTTTCGTTGGTAACGTTATTTATGAAACGTTACACAGTTCTCGTGACGAAACAGATCCCGGAAACAGGGAAATCCTGACTTCCGATAACCAAACCTTCTAGGAAGTCAGCCCTCTGAGGGCACCCCAACCACCGCCAGTACCCCGATCCGGGCCGCCAACGTTATTGCGCCCACGCCGCGACCCGCGAAAACGCGATGGATACACCCATGGCTGTACTGACATCTGGGATCCACCCACCCGTGCGCACGGCCCCGCACCCGGGCCAGCGGGTCGACGTACACGCTCTCTCGGGGCACCGGTCGGCGCCCCGTCGTGTCACGTGAGGACGTCCGCGCCTTCGTGGCGGCCCTCTTGGGCGGAACCCCGGAAGGCGCGTTCTTCCTCTTCCAGTGGCCAGGCCCCGGGGGTGCGTCAGGGCACGTCGCGCCCGGCGATGTCGCGCTCGACGCCGTCGAGCAGCCAGGCCAGGGCACGCTCGAAGACCGCCATGGCGTCCAGGGGTGCCTGGAGGCGCTCGATGGAGGCCGAACGGGCCCCCTCGGCGCGTCGGGTGGCAAGGTAGCTCTCCTGGACTGAGACGAACGAGCGTCCCTGCGGGTCGCTCCAGCTCTCGGCCCGGTCCGCGACGACGATCTGGGCGACGTGGCCTCGCACCAGGGCGTCGACGGACTCCACGACGGCGAGGGCCACCTCGGCGCTCAGGCCCGTGTCGTCGAAGACGCGGATGGCCGAGTCGGTCCAGGCGAAGGCGTGGGGGCCGACGAACGGGCCGGAGGTGACCTCGATCAGCCAGGGGTGTACGCGCAGGGACGCCATGTCCTCGCGGGCCCAGGCCTCGACCTTCTCACGCCAGGTGCCCGGGCGGGTGTGCGGGAGGGGTGCCTGGCTGATCATCTCGTCGACCATGAGCGCCAGCAGGGCGTCCTTGTCGGGGACGTAGGTGTACAGGGTGGAGGCGCCGACTCCCAGGTGGGCGGCGACCTTGCGCATGGACAGTGCATCGACGCCCTCGGACTCGGCGACGGCCATGGCCGCCTCCATCACGCGACGCACGGTGAGCTGGTGGCGGGGGCCGCGTCTGGGTCGGCCGAGGCCGGTCCACAGCAGGTCCAGGGTGGCCTCGATGCTCCTGCGTGTGGGCGCCACTCACGTCCTCCTCGCCGGACTCCCTCGCCAAAACTCCGTACACTGTTCTACATTAATCGAACAGTGTACGGAGTTTCTTTGGAGCACGCATGCCCCCATCCGAACCCCCCGGCACGCGCGGCGACCTGATCCGTGTCGGGTCGCTCGTCGTCGCCTTCACCCTGGTCGGCACCGCCGCACACACGCTCCTCGGCCGGTTCGACGCCGCGCCGGACGGCCTCCCGGGACTGGTGGCGCGTTCGGCCGTCTTCCTCCTGGTGCTCCTGCCGCTGGTGTGGGCGCTGTGCCGTTCCGCCGGGCGCACCCTGTCCTCGATCAGCCCGGTCTCCCCCGCTCGGGCCTGGCCACCGTTGGCCACCGCCGCCCTGAGCACCTGGTGCGGCACCGCCCTGGTCGTGACTGCCGCCCTGGTCAACGGCGACGCCGACCTCGACACCACGGCCCTGGTCTCCGCCGTCGTCTCCGCCCTGCTCCTGACCGCGCTGATGCTGTTCGCGCAGATCCTGCCTGAGGAACTGGTCTTTCGCGGCTACGTCCCGCACCTGCTGGGGTACCGGCTCTCCCCGCTCACCGTGGTCCTCGTCCAGGCCGCGCTGTTCGCCGTGTCGGTGTCCCTGATGACGGGGAGCACGGACGAACTGTTCGAGCTCGCCCTCTTCGGAGTCCTCCTCGGCCTGTTGCGCACCACCACCGGCTCGCTGTGGGCCGGGGTGGGAGTGCGACTGGGACTCACCGCGGCCGTCGTCGTGCTGCACGAGGCGGAGCTGGCCTTCGAGACCAACGCCCCGGCCTGGAACCTGGCGCTGGGCGTGGTCGGCGCGCTGGTCGCCTACCTGGTGGTCCGGTTCCTCTTCCCGGCCCGACCCGACCTCACCCCGAGGCCGACCGAAGAGGACGCGCTGCCGCGCCGACGCGTCCCGGTGCGCGGGATCCTGTACGACGTCGGTTCCAGTTACGTGCCGGGGCAGCACTCACGGGAACGCTGGAACCCCGACGCCGTGCGCGAGGACATGCGCGTCATCCACGAGGACCTGCACTGCACCGCCGTGACCCTGTTCGGCCACGACCCCGACCGGCTGGAACGGGCCGCCCGCTCGGCCCTGGAACAGGGACTGGACGTGTGGCTGCAACCGCGTTCGGTGGACGCCGACCCCGACGGGCTGGTCGAACAGATGGAGTACGTCGCCCGGAGTGCGGGGCGTCTGCTCGAGGAGTATCCCGACCGGCTGGTGCTCAACGTGGGCTGCGAGCTCACCGTCCTCAACCGCGGCATGATCCCCGGCCGAGACATCGCTCGCCGGACACGGGCCCTGTCCGTGCTCGGGATGATCCCCGCCTACTACAACCGTCGGCTGAACGAGGTGCTGCGCCGACTGGCCGCCACCGCCCGAGAGCGGTTCCCCGGTCCCCTCACCTACGGTTCGGGCACCTGGGAGACCGTGGACTGGTCCCCCTTCGACCTCGTCGGGGTGGACTACTACCTCGACGAGCTCACCCGGGGCACCTACCGCCAGGGGCTGCGCGCACTGGGCCGATGGGGCAAACCGGTGGTGGTCACCGAATTCGGCTGCTGCTCCTACCAGGGCGCCGAAACCAAGGGCGGCTCGGGCTCCGACCCCCTGGACTGGAGCGACCTGAACGACCGCAAGATACGGGGGAACCTCGTCCGCGACGAGAGCGTCCAGGCGGACATGATCGACACCCTCCTCGACGTGTACGAGACCGAGGACGTGCACGGCGCCTTCCTGTGCATGTTCGTCGAAGGCGACTGCAGGTACTCCCCCGACCCCACCCGCGACAGCGACATGGCCAGCTTCGGGATCGTGCGCCCGCCCACCTGGGCGTCGGGGCTCTCCCCCGACGACGGCCACTGGGAGCCCAAGGAGGGTTTCCACACCCTGGCCCGCCGCTACGGCGCCCAGACACCCGACCGGGGCGGTGACCCGCTCACCGGAACCCGCTGACGAGACGGACCCCCGGTTCCGGAGAACAGGGCGGGGATCCCAGGGCTCGGGGGCGAGGAAGGGCCGTGCGACCTCACCGAAGGAGCGGCTGCCCCCGCGCGACGGCGCGGGGGCAGCCGCTCCCATGAGCCCGGCCGCGACCACCATGGGGCGAGGCTCGCCCCCCCTTCCGAGGGCTGGTGCTCGCTGCGGGCGACGTCACCGTCCCCTCGGAGCGGGCTGCCCGTGGACCACGGCGGAGAGCCGGTCAGTCGAGGGCGTTCCCCGTGTGCGAGGTGTCGGCGCCCCCGGGAACCCACGACCCGCTGTCTTCGGTCGCTCCCGCGTTTCCTCTCCGTGACCTGTGGGAGGCACGGGAGGGAGAGAGCCGCCCAGGCTCACCGCGCGACAGCACGCACCCGCCCACGGGTCAGGGCGTCACGACGATCTTGCCCCGCACCCCGCCGCGCTCCAGCCTGCGGTGCGCCTCCGCGATGTCCTCCATCGCCAACACGGCACTGACCACCGGCGTGATCGTGCCCTCCTCCACCAGGGCGGCGAGCTCCTCCAGCTCCTCCGGGGAGGGGTCGTTGCTGAACGCGCCCAGGCGCGTGCGCCGGTCCAGACTGCCCGCCGCCACCCACAGCGCCGCCCGGATCGGACGGCTCGGGTCCAGGGCGAGCGGGAAGAGCGTGCCTCCCCTGACGAGCCTGCCCCGCACCTGGGCCAGGTGCGTGCCGACCAGGTCGACGATCACGTCGAAACGCCCCAGATCCTCCACCCGGGTCTGCCGGTGGTCGAGGGCCTCGGCGGCACCCGACCCACGCAACCAGGGAAGATGGGCGGCTCCGGCCAGCGCGGTCACGTGCGCGCCCAGCGCCGCTCCGAGTTGCACGGCGACCACCCCCACACCTCCGGCGGCCCCGCGTACCAACAGCCGTTGCCCCGGACGCAGGCGTACCCGCCGGGTCAGGGCGTGCAGCGCCGTCGTCCCCGAGGCGGGCAACGCGGCGGCCTCGGTGGCCGTGACCGAACGCGGAGCCATGGCGACGCGCTCCTGGGGAACGACCACGGACTCGGCGGCCGAACCGAAGGTGCCGTGCGGCATCACACCCCACACCAGGTCACCGGCGCTGGCCCGGGTGACGGCCGTACCCGTCTGGGCGACGGTCCCCACGAAGTCGACTCCCGTTCCGGCGGGCAGGCGCTGGCGCAGCACGCGGCGCAGCCGCCCCGCCCGGATGGGGATCTCACCGCCACCGACGGCGGCCGCCGCCACCTCGACCCGCACGTCGGTCGCGCCCACCGGGGGTGGGGTGAGCCCGTCGACGACGGCCAGGACCTCGGGCCCTCCGTAGCGGTCGTATCGGACTGCGCGCATGGTTCCTCCTCGGGCGGGAAGCCCCCGCCGTGTTCGTGGGTTCTCACCGGTGATGGCCCGGTGCCACTGTGGGCAACCGGACCCCGCCGGTCACCCATCCCGACGACGACGAAGTGAGACGACCCATGGCCCAGGACGCGCAGATCCACCCGGGACCGGAGCCCCGGGAGCTGCGGCAGGACGCCCAGCGCAACCGACTCAGCGTGTTGCGGGCCGCCCGGACGGTCTTCCGGGAGCGCGGTCTGGAAGCGACGACGCGGAGCGTGGCCCACCACGCGGGGGTCTCGGCCGCCACCGTCCACCGGCGCTTCCCCGGCCGGGACGCGCTCGTGGCCGACCTAGCCGAGCACGCGGCACGGGAACTGGTGGCGTGCTTCCGCGACCTGGCCCGCACGGTCCCGGCGGATCTGGCGTTGGAGCGGGCCCTGCGCGTCGTCGCCGCCGAGACGGTGGCCACGCGCGCGTGCGCACCGGAGCACCGTGAGCGCTTCGCGGACCGGGCGCGCGAGCTCGACGAACGCGTCCACCTGGCACTGCACCGGCTGCTGGTGAGCGCCCAGGAGGGCGGTCGGATCGCGGCGACGGTCACCGCCCAGGACCTGTGGTTGGTCAGGACCGCCGTCACGGCCGCCGTGGCCGCCGAACCGGACACCGAACGAGCGGGGCGGGCGGCCCAGCGCATGGTGACCCACTTCGTCCGGTCCTTCCGCGGCACGGACTGAGACGTCCCGAGCACGGGCTTCCTTCGCGGCGGCGCGGAGAAGGGTGGTGCGACCCGCGGCCATCGGTGGCGAGGAGCGGTGTCAACGACGGATCCCCGCCCGCCCCGGATCGGGGCGGGCGGGGATCCGTGCTCGGGTTCAGGGGCCCTCGTCGGTGGAGGTCGACCCCAGTTCGTTCAGCCAGGCCAGGTGGCTCGCCAGGGCCATGCGTCCCTCGGGGGTCAGGCGGAACCAGGTCTTGGGGCGGCGCCCGACGGCGCCCTTGCGGACCTCCAGGTACCCGGCGTCCTCCAGGGTGCGGCTGTGTTTGGAGACCATCGGGTCGCTGATGCCGATCAGGTCGCGCACGGTGGCGAAGTCGATCCACTGGGCGCCTTGGAGGAGCGCGCACATCGCCAGGCGGGGTCCGGTCTCCAGTTCCGTGTGGCGTTGGGCGCTCACGCCCGTACCCGGCCGTCCTCGATGTCACGGCGCATGGCCGTCTGCACCCACAGGTAGCCGCACAGCGAGGTCAGTGCCACGGGCCCCAGCACGGCCAGGGCCAGGCCCTCCTGCCCCCGTCCGACCAGGGTGTGGATGGCGATCAGGCCGAGGACCGTGACGATCAGGACGACCACGCGCGGGCGCCGGGCGCTGGGGTAGGCGCTGGCCCAACGCGGCAGGGTGACGCCGGTGCGCCGACGACGCGCCCAGCTCAGTCCGGCCGCCGCCACGGCCACCACGACCAGGATCCACTGGAGGTGGCGGCTCTCGAGTGAGAGCAGGGACATCCAGATCGGCAGGCCGGCGACCAGCGTGCAGCCGACCGCTTGGAGGGCCCAGAAGGAGGCGGGCGGTGCGGAGTGGGCGGCGAGCCTGCGGCGGGCTTCGGCGGCCTGGTCGAGCGGGGGTGTGGGGTCGGCGTCCATGGCCATCTCCTGTCCGTTCATCAATTACTTTCTAAAAGGAAAGTAGATTCCGTGGCGGGGGTTGTCAACCCCGGGCACCCAGTGGCCCCGGCACCGTCCGGGGCCCCGGGGCCACGGAACCCCAGCTCACGCCGTGTGTGGGGTCGCCGACGGAAAGATTCGACCAGAGGTCCCCGAAGCGACCGAGCCACGCGATCCCGAGGGCGACGAGTCCCGCCACCTCCGGCCACGCGCGTGGAAGAGGACACGGACCCGCACCGATCAGGAGACCGGCCCCGCCTCAGCGAGCCGCCACCACGGCACACGGGTCCGCCGTCCGAGACCGAGCGGACCCCCACCACCCCGGGTCACAGGGCGTGGCCGCCCGCGACCTGCACCACCTGCCCCGTCACCCAGCGAGCCTGGTCCGAGGCCAGGAACACCACCGCGTCCGCGATGTCCCCCGGCTCACCCACCCGACCCATCGGCACGATCCCCTCGACCCGCGCCACCAGCTCCTCGTCCATCCACCCCGTCTGCACCGGACCCGGCGCGACCGCGTTCACACGCACACCCCGCCCGGCCAGGTCCAACGCGGTCGAGCGGGTCAACGCCTCCAACGCCGCCTTCGACGTCCCGTACCCGGTCTGCCCGGAAAAGGCCCGCGCGGCGTCGGTCGTGACGTTGACGACGCACAGCGACTCCCGACCCCGACGACGCTCCACCACCTGGGAGGTCAGGAGCGCCGGGGCGATCGCGTTCACCCGGTAGTGGCGCTCCAGCGAGCCGTATGTCAGCGTGTCCACGGTGTCCGGGCTCTCACAGTGCGCGGCGTTGTTGACCAGGACGTGGACCGCCCCGGCCCGCTCCACGACCTCACCCACCAGCCGGGACGGCCCCTCGGGGTCGGACAGGTCGGTGCTCACCGCGAAGGAGCCGTGCCCCAGCTCGCGCGCCAACCGGTGGGCCTCCTCCTCCGCGGGGGTCACGTGTCCCCACAC
Organism: Nocardiopsis sp. NPDC058789; assembly: GCF_042745575.1. NCBI lineage: Bacteria > Bacillati > Actinomycetota > Actinomycetes > Streptosporangiales > Nocardiopsidaceae > Nocardiopsis > Nocardiopsis sp. NPDC058789. The sequence goes on along the minus strand of NZ_JBHYOW010000008.1, from coordinate 224,332 downwards.
GGCGCCCTCCGGAACGGGGGTGTCCCGGGCCAGGTAGTGCACGGCCACTCGCGCCCCCTGCGCCGCGAACGCGCGGCTGACCGCCGCGCCGATGTTGCCGGATCCGCCCGTGACCAGGACGGTGCGTCCAGCCAGGCCAGTGTCGATCATCAGGTCTCCTTCGTGGGTGTCGGTTCGACGGGGACTCGACCCGCAGGGGAGGCCCACGCGGCGACGCCCGCCCACGGCGGAGAACTGGAGGAGAGGAGGTGACGAACACGGACGTCCCGAAACGGAGCAGGGTTCACCCCACGGGGCTGGGCGCCACGCACATGGGGACCGACGACTCTCAGGAACGCATGCCCGCATGCTACCCACCACAGGCCGACCCGACGACCCGTTTCCCACGCCCCGAAAACCAGGGGCCCGATCCCACAGGGGGTGTCAGAATCCTCGGCCATGGAACCCACCGTCCCCGCCGCCGCGCACACGATCGCCGCACGCCACCACGTCCCACCCGAGCAGGTCCACCCACTACCTCCGGGCGGCGCTCACCACGTCCTCGCCCTCGGCCCCGACCTGGTCCTTCGTCTGCCCCGCACCCCCGACGACGCCGACAGCCCACACACGGAGGCCGCCCTCATCCCCCTGGCCCGCCGCGCCGGCGTACGCACCCCCGACCTGGTCACCACCACCCAGATCGGCCACCAACTGGCCCCTCATCCACAGCGTCCCCACGACCGACCCGCCCGCGCCCTGGCCGGACCTCGCACCACCCCGCCTGTGAGGGCCGCCCTCACTCCCGGGTGAGGGCGAGCACCCGGCCCAGGTGGTGCTCCGCGATCCCCACCAGCACCGCGCGGTCGGGGAAGTCCCCGTCCAACAACCGCAACGGCCCCGCCACCAACGACAGGTGCTCCGCCCACGCGTACAACTCCGTTCGCGCCGGGTCCAACCCCGGACGCTCCAGGTACCGGTACAGGTCACCGAACCGCACCCGCAGGAACGCGTGCTCCCACTCGGCGTCGAAGAACATCAGCCCCTCCACGTCGATCAGCACCGGCTCCTCCGAGGGATCCACCAGCACGTGGTCGGGCCCCAGCTCACCGTGTACCAACCCGTGTTCGAACCGGGGACCCACCCGTTCGAACAACGCACCCAACCGCACCTCCACGGCGGAGGCGACCTCCGCCAGCTCCGGCCTGCGCCGCGCCCCCTCGGCCAGATCCACCAGCGCCCGCTCCACCACCAGCTCCGCGCCGGAACGATCCCGCACCAGCGGGCGCGACACCTTGCCCACCCCCGACTCCCACCGGGTGCCCATCGCGGCCAACACCTCACCCAACCGGCCCAGCACACCCTCCACGAACACCGGATCACCGTGGGCGATGTGCTCCTCCAAGGTGGGACCGCGCACGTCCTCCACCAGGGCCACGTCCGCGCCGCCGTGCCCCCGGTGGTCGCGCTCCACCCACAGCACACGCGGGGTACGCACCCCCAACGGTTCCAGCGCCTCGACCGCGCCCACGAACAGGTCCACACCGTCCGCGTGGGAGAAGGGCCCCTCCACGGCGGGGGAGGCGGGCCAGTAGTTCTCCGCCGCACTCCACACGTAGGCGACCACACTGGACTCGTCCGCCGTGACCAGCCGGTACACGCCCTTCTTCGTACCACCGCGCAACCGCTCCACCCCCACGACCCGAACACCCAGGGCACGACGGGCCAGCTCCCGCAACGGACCAACAGGGGGCAGGGCACGCACAGCACACTCCAAGGGGGTGAGGGGCGGAACCGCCCCAACCTAGACCGCCCGTGCGGGGTTGTCGACCCCACGCAGGCTCTCCGTCCCCCCGCGTTCACACCCCGTTACACCCCCGCCGCTAACCTCACCAGCGTCCCGCCCCCCGCACGAAAGCGAACCCCCCATGACCGCGTCCCCCCGCTCCGCGGCACGCCGCCCGCTGCGTATCCGTCACGCCCTGGCCCTGCTCGGGGTCGGCGCCATGACCCTGGCCCCCGCCGTCGCCCTGCCCACCACCGCCTCCGCGCAGCAGGCCCCCGAGCGGCTCACCCTCTCCCCCACCGCCGACCCCGCCACCTCCCAGACCGTGACCTGGCGCGCCGACCACGGCCGCACCGCCGTCCTGGAGATCGCCCCCACCGCCGACCCCGACCAGGTCACCCGGGTCCAGGGGCAGGTCACCGGCGACGCGGGCGGCACCCACTACGCGGCCACCGCCACCGACCTGACCCCCGACACCGCCTACCGGTACCGGGTGGGCGACGGCGACCAGACCGTCGCCGCGTGGCACACCTTCACCACCGCCTCCCACGAGGCCGACCCCTTCAGCTTCCTGTACTTCGGTGACATCCAGAACGACATCACCTCCGGCGCCGCCCCGGTCGTACGCGCCGCCCTGGCCGCCGAACCCGACGCCGCCCTGGCCGTGCACGCCGGGGACCTCATCGACCACGCCAACAGCGACTCCCAGTGGGGCGAGTGGTACGACGCCTTCGGCAGCCAGACCACCGGCGGCATCAACCACGTGACCGCCCCCGGCAACCACGAGTACTCGGGCACCAACCTCAGCGACCACTGGACCCCGCAGTTCCCCGGCGCGGGCAACGGCCCCACCGGCGGCGCCGACCTCAACGAGACCGTCTACCACACCGACTACCAGGGCGTGCGGTTCGTGGTCCTGAACTCCAACTACCGCAACACCACCCCGCTACGGCCCGGAGCGTGGCTGAACACCCAGCGCGACTGGCTCGCGTCGGTGCTGGAGGACAACCCGAACCCGTGGACCGTGGTCACCTTCCACCACCCGGTCTTCTCCAACAGCCCCGGCCGCGACAACGGCCCCCTGCGCGACTCCTGGCTCCCGATCCTGGAGGAGCACGACGTCGACCTCGTCCTCCAGGGCCACGACCACTCCTACAGCCGCGGCAACCTGACCGCGAACCGCACCCAGGACCCCGACACCCACACCGGCCCCGTGTACGCGGTCACCGTCACCGGCCCCAAGATGTACGACGCCCAGGACGACAACTGGGCCGACCACGGCGCCGAGGCCCGCGTCCAGCTCACCGACACCCAGACCTTCCAGACCGTGGAGGTGGACGGCCCGCACCTGGAGTACGTGGCCCGCACCGCCGACGGCCGGGTCGTGGACTCCTTCACCATCGTGAAGGACGACCAGGGCAAGCGTGTGACCACCACGTCCTGACCCTCGAACCCTCTCCCCGAGGGCGCCCGGAGCCGCGTGCGGGCGGCCCGGGCGCCCCACCCTTCCCCCCGGCCTACCGGGTCGGGTCCAGGGCGTGCTCCGCCTCCGCCATGACCAGGTCCGCGTTGATCGCCGCCCCCGCCCTGTTGCCCGCGGCCGCCGAACCGACCACCTGCGCGCTGGGCGAGGTGACGTCGCCCGCCGCCCACACCCCCGGCACCGAGGTCGCGCCCATCGCGTCGACCTCCACATGGGTGCCCATGACGTGCTCGCCCATCCGCACCTCGCTCACCGCGACCCCCAGGTCGGCCAGCAACCGCGAACGCGCACGCATGAACGTGGGCACCACCACCACGCGCACCGCGACCACGACGCCGTCCACGGTGTGCACACCGCTCACCCCGTCGGCGTCGGACTCCACCGCCCGGACCGGGCCGTCGACCACGGTGACCCCGCGCGCCACCAGCTTCTCCCGGCCCTGCGGGCCCAGGTCCCGCGCGGGGTCGGCCAGGACCGTCACCCGATCGGTCCACTGCCGCCACAACAGCCCGGCGTGCACGGCCACCGGCCCGTCGGCCACCACCGCCACCGGTTGGTCGCGCACCTCCCACCCGTGGCAGTAGGGGCAGTGCAGCACCCCCGAACCCCAGTGCTCGGCCAACCCGTCGATGTCGGGCAGCTCGTCCACCAACCCGGTGGTCACCAGCAACCGCCGCGCCCCCACCACGGACCCGTCCGCGAGCCCCACGGCGAACCCGTCGCCCGCGCGCTCCACGGCCACCACCCGGCCCGACTCGACCACACCCCCGTAGGAGGCCACCTCCGCACGCCCGCGTTCGAGCAGCTCAGCAGGGGAGACACCCTCCTGCCCCAGCAGGCCGTGCACCCCCTCGGCCGGGGCGTTACGCGGGCGCCCCTCGTCCACCACCAGCACCGACCGGCGCGCCCGGGCCAGGGACAGCGCCCCCGCCAACCCGGCCACACCGCCACCGACCACCACGACCTCGACCTCACGCGTGGGCTCGTCCATCACAGTCCTCCTCAGTTCGTGCCCCCATCCTCACCCCCACCCCACCAACCGACAACAATCCTTGCCAGAACAGCAAAACACCAGGTGGGAACCTCCCCCCACACGCAAACCCACCCATGCCCTAGGCTCCCCACCCATGAACAGCACCTGGAACACCGACACCATCTGGCTCAACACCGCCCAGTACGGCATCCCACCCACCACCGCCCACCACGCCCTCACCCACGCCACCCACACCTGGCACACCGCCACCGCCGACCCCCACCACTGGAGCCAGACCACCGAAACCGTCCGCGCCCGGTTCGCCCAACTCCTCCACGCCCCCACCGACGACATCACCCTGGGCGCCAGCACCGCCCAACTCGTCGGCACCATCGCCGCCTCCCTCCCCGACGGCGCCCACGTCCTCGTCCCCCAAGGCGAGTTCACCTCCACCACCTTCCCCTTCCACGCCCACGCCGACCGCGGCATCACCGTGCACACCGCACCCCTGCACGCCCTGGCCGACCACATCACCCCCACCACCCACCTCGTCGCCTACAGCCCCGTCCAATCAGCCAACGGCGCCCTGGCCCCCACCGACGACATCCTCACCGCCGCCCGCACCCACCACACCCTCGTCCTGGCCGACGCCACCCAGGCCGCCGGCTGGCTCCCCCTGGACGCCACCCGCTTCGACGCCCTCGTCTGCTCCGCCTACAAATGGCTCATGTCCCCCCGAGGCCTGGCCATGGCCTACCTCTCCCCCCACCTACGCACCCGCCTGCGCCCCATCAACGCCGGACCCATAGCCGACACCGACCCCGCCACCGCCTTCTACCGCGACCACTTCACCCCCTCACCCACCGCCCGCGCCTTCGACCTCTCCCCCAACTGGCTCGCCGCCGTCGCCGCCGCACCCGCCCTGGACACCCTCCTGCACCACGGCGTCGACCACGTCCACACCCACAACACCCGCCTCACCGACCGCTTCCGCGCCCACCTGGACCAACCCCCCGCCCACTCCGCCATCACCACCGTCGACCACCCCGACGCCCTGGCCACCCTGCGCGCGGCCGGCATCACCGCCACCGAACGCGAGGGCCACACCCGCCTCGCCTTCCACCTGTACAACACCGAAGCCGACGCCGACCTGGCCGCCAAGGTCCTCACCTCCTGACCCCCCACACGACGAAGGGGGCTGGAACACCAGCCCCCTCAACGCCCCACCACCGGTCAGGGAACGATCCCCTCCCGCTCGGGCCGCACGTTCCCCATCACCCGCTTCACCACGATCTCGATCACCGCGCGATCCGCGTTCGCACGCGGCTCCCGATACCGCGACGCGTACCGGCGCACCGCCTCGGCCACCACCGCCGGATCACGGCTCACCCACGCCTCACCCTCCAACGTCGACCACCGCCGCCCGTCCACCTGGCACACCGACACCCGCGACCCCGGCCGCGCCTCCAGGTTCCGCACCTTGAAACTCGTGGCCGAGGAGATCACCCGCGCCAGATGCCGCTCCGGGTCATAGGTCACCCCCACCGGCACCTGGTGCAGACTCCCGTCCGCACGCGGCGACGCCAACGTGCACAGGTGCCGCTCACCCCAGAACACCAGGAACGGATCCGTCTCCCCGAGCACGGACTCCCTCTGCACACCACTCACACCCGACTCCCCCGACACAGGACCCCCTACTTCCACACCCGGACCACTGCCCCCAACGATCCCAGCCCCGCCACCCACCACCACACCAACCCCACCAAAAACACACAAAACCCACCAGCGGCACCCCCACCCGACCCGACCGCAACCGCCGCCCCGCCACCGCCCACACCAGCAACACCGGCGGCATCGCCGAGACCGTGGTCGCCGCCACCGACCTCTACTCCCACCCGCACGGACACACCAGAGCGGGGACGGCACCGCCACCGGATCGCCGCGCGGCCCGCTCCTTGGCACCGCACCACCACACACGACCCCGCCCACGGGCCTACACCAACCCCCGCACCAACCCCACCGTGCGCTCCAACTCCTCCTCCGAGTTGTAGTAGTGCACCGACGCCCGCACCACCGCGTGCCCCGGCCCCTCCGACCACCGCTGATCAAAGGGCCGCGCCACACTCGTACGCACCCCCCGCTCCCGCAACGCCCCCACCACCCACTCCGACTCACGCCCACCCACCGAGAACGTCACGATCCCCGACAACTCCCGCCCCCGGTCATGCACCACCACCCCCGGCACCTCACCCAACGCCCCCCGCAACCACCCCGCCAAACCGTCGATCCGCTCCCGCGCCCACCCCATCCCCACCCGACGCGCATAGGCCGCCGCCACACCCAACCCCACCTGCGCCGCCACCGCGTGCTCGAACGCCTCGAACCCCGCCGCCCCCGGCAACACCCGGTACTCACCCGGCCCGCTCCACCGACCACCCACGTGGTTCACCACCAACGGCTCACCCAACCGGGTCCCCTCCCGCACATACAGGAACCCCGTCCCCCGCGGCCCCCGCAGGAACTTACGCCCGGTCCCCGAGAGCAGATCACACCCGATCCGCTCCACATCGACCTCCCACTGCCCCACCGACTGGCAGGCGTCCAACAAGTACGTCACCCCGAACCGCCGACACGCCGCCCCCACCGCCTCGGCCGGATTCACCAACCCGCTGTGCGTGGGCATGTGGTTGATCGCCACCAACCCCACGTCCCCACGCCCCAACTCCTCCGCCAACACCCCCACGTCCACCACCCCGTCGGCGTCGTCGGGCACCACCTCCACCCGCACCCCACGCAACGCCGCCAACCGCAACAACCCCACCCCGTTGCTCGCGTACTCACTCCTGGTCGTCAACACCCGCTGCCCCGGCTCCAACACCACCGCACCCAACGCCAACGACCACGCCTGCGACGCCCCCTCGAAGAACACCACCTCCCCCGGCGACGCCCCGATCAACCCCGCCACCTGCTCCGTACACCCCTCCACAGCCCCCGCCGCACGCTCCCGCGCCTCGTACCCACCCACCCGGGTCTCCAGCTCCAGATGCCCCACGACCGCCTCGTGCACCACCGACGGCACCAACGACGACCCCGCGTTGTCCAGGAACACCAACCCCGCGCACCCCGGCGTCTGCGCCCGCAACCCAGCCACGTCCACCACGCGCCCACTCCTCACCTCGACGACGACCCCTCACCCGCACCCTGCCCCACCCCGGGCCGAGACCACCACCCCCACACCGGCCCCGATGTGTCCCACACCGCCCCCACCACAGGCCAACCCACCCCCCGCCATCAGCCACAATGGCCAACAACCCACACCACCCGAAGAAAGGGCGCCCGGCTGCCATGGCCATCCCCAAAGCCGAACTCCACCTCCACATCGAAGGCACCCTGGAACCCGAACTCGCCTTCCACCTGGCCGACCGCAACGGCATCACCCTGCCCCACGCCGACGTCCAGGCCCTGCGCGACGCCTACTCCTTCACCGACCTCCAGTCCTTCCTCAACCTCTACTACGAGCTCATGGACGTCCTGCGCACCGAAGCCGACTTCCACGACCTCGCGGAGGCCTACCTCACCCGCGCCGCCACCCAGGGCGTCCGCCACGCCGAGATCTTCTTCGACCCCCAGGCCCACACCAACCGCGGCGTCCCCCTGGCCACCGTCATCAACGGCCTCTCCTCCGCCCTGGACACCAGCCTCCAACGCCACAACATCTCCACCAGCCTCATCCTCTGCTTCCTGCGCGACCTCCCCGCCAGCGAAGCCATGGACACCCTCCACGCCGCCCGCCCCCACCTGCACCAGATCAACGCCGTCGGCCTGGACTCCGCCGAGGTCGGCAACCCGCCCGAGAAGTTCACCGAGGTCTTCCAGGCCGCCGCCGACCTCGGCCTGCACCGCGTCGCCCACGCCGGAGAGGAAGGCCCCGCCGACTACATCTGGCAGGCCCTCGACCTCCTGGGCGCCGAACGCATCGACCACGGCATCCGCTGCCTGGACGACCCCGCACTCGTCACCCACCTGGCCACCACCCAGACCCCCCTGACCGTGTGCCCCTTCTCCAACGTCCGCCTGCGCGCCGTCGACACCCTCGCCGACCACCCCCTGCCCGCACTCATGGACGCCGGCCTCCTGGTCACCGTCAACTCCGACGACCCCTCCTACTTCGGCGGCTACGTCAACGACAACTACCTCGGCCTCCAGGAACACCTCGGCCTGGACCACGACCACCTGCGCACCCTGGCCCGCAACTCCTTCACCGCCTCCTTCCTGCCCGAGGAACGCCGCCAGGCCCTCCTCGCCGAAGTCGACGCCCACACCTTCTGACCCCGCACCACACAGAAAAAAAGGGGGGCCCGCGCACCACGCGCGAGGCCCCCCTTTTTCATCCCGCCCTCACCGCCACGTCAACGACTGACCGTGCTCCCCCGTATACCCCACCACCCGACCATCCACCGCCAACGTGAAGTCACCCTCCACCACCGGACGCGCCCCCTCCCACCCCGGGAAGACCCGCCAGTCCTCGTTCGACACCCAGTGCCCCGGCAACCCACCCACCAACCGCTCCCACTCCACCCGCTCACCCTCGGACAGATACGCCGCCACCGCACTGTGGAAGACCACCAACGTCGCCCCCGACGGCGCCCGCCCCGCCAACTCCGGCAGGGCCTCCAACAGGTTCCCCGCCACCATCACCGGCGGATCGGCCGCCGCCACCGACGCCGCCGCACGCAACCGCGCCACCCGCTCGGCCCGATGCTCCCCCGGCCACACCAGCGACTCCAACCACCGCACGTCGTCGGCGTCCGAGGCGTCCAACGGGTTCAGGTCCAACCCCGCCCGCCACACCACCTCCGGCACCCGCCCGGGCACCGGCACCCGACCACGGGTCCCGCACTCCAACAGCACCGGACTCCCCTGCGGCCCCACCGGAGCACCCCCGTCATAGGAGTACCGGTACCGGTCCGGGTACAGGCACAACCCCGCCGACGCACCCACCTCCACCAGAGCCAACGGCCCCTCCAGCCGGGCCAGGACCGGCAGCAGCGTGGCGCACCGACGCACCTCGTTGGTCTGGGTCATGCGCGTCTCCACCACCCGGCGCACCCGCTCCCAGTGCTCCACCACCCACTCCCGGAACCCCTCCCAGGAGTCGATCGGCCCACCCAGGTACCGCACCGCCCCCAACAACAGGTTGGGCTGGCGCTTGTTCCCCTCGGGCAGCGACGCCACCAGCTCCCGCACCTCCGCGTCCCCGGCCACCCCCAGGGCGAGGCGCTCGTACTCGACCGACCCCCCGCGCGCGCAGCTGGCCGCGAACCCCCGGTACCGTTCCGCGATCCGTGCGCTCTCCCGCTCGGCCGCCGCGTCCACACTCACCGTCGCACCCTCCTCCGCGAACACTTCAGGTGCGCGGCAACCTACCGTCCCCGTCCCCGACCACCGAGCACCGCCCCACGGTCGAGCACCCCCTTCAGCGACACCACGAAGACCCCCACAACACCCGGAGAACACACCCACCATCAGACCCCACCAGCTGATGTCCCCCTCACCCACCCGCCCCTACGCTGAACAACGAGACCAAGGACACGAACACATAACGAGAACTCTCACACGCCCGGGACAATCCCAGGCAGGAGACCACCACCCACACGAACGGACACCCGTGAGGCTCTCCACCCGCCACCACCTACGGCGCACCACCCACCACACCACCCCCACACCCCTGCTCACCCTCCACGACGTGTCCCTCACCACCCCCACCGGAACCACCCTCCTCCACCACCTCGACCTCACCATCAACCCCGGCCAACACATCGCCCTCATCGGCCTCACCACCACCGCCACCCACGCCCTCACCCACCTCCTCAACCACCACACCACCCCCAACACCGGCCACATCACCACCCACACACCCATCCACACCACCCACCCCAACCCCACCCTCGCCCAAACCATCACCGGCCACACCCACCCCAACCCCCACGACCCCCACCTCACCCACGCCCTCACCACCACCCACCTCGACCCCCGCCACCTCAACACCCCCACCGCCGACCTCGACCCCACCCTCACCACCCACATCCACCACGCCCGCACCCTCTACGCCCACCACACCCACGCCCGCCTCCTCCTCATCAACCAACCCACCACCCCCACACCCCGACCCGCACCCACCACCGCCCACCTCACCCTCACCAACCACCCCTCCCTCGCCCGCACCGCCGACCGCATCCACCTCCTCCACCACGGACACACCACCGAAACCGGCACCCACCACCAACTCCTCATGCGCGGCGGCGCCTACGCACGCCTGTACGCACTCCAGAGCACCCCCACCTAAACTGACCCCGTGCCACCCATCACCAAGGAACTCACCGTCGGCCAGGTCGCCGAACGCGCCGGAGTCGCCGTCTCCGCCCTGCACTTCTACGAACGCCAGGGCCTCATCCACAGCCGCCGCACCACCGGCAACCAACGCCGCTACCGCCGCGACACCCTCCGCCGCGTCTCCTTCATCCGCATCTCCCAACGCGTGGGCATCCCCCTGGCACGCATCCGCGAAGCCCTCGACCAACTCCCCGAGAACCGCACCCCCACCCGCTCCGACTGGGCCGCGGTCTCCGCACAGTGGCGCGAGGAACTCGACGCCCGCATCACCCAGCTCATCCGCCTACGCGACGACCTCACCGGATGCATCGGCTGCGGCTGCCTCTCCCTGGACACCTGCGTCCTCTCCAACCCCGACGACGAACTCGCCGCCACCGGCCCAGGCCCCCGCCGCCTCATGGTCGACCCCTTCAAGGACGAGGACTAGCCCCCGGCCCAGGGCGAACCCCGCACACGACGAAGCGGCGGCACCCCCAGGGCACCGCCGCCACACCCACCACCGCCGCTACAGACCAGCGGCCGCGTCACGCCCGCGCCGGGCCAGCTCGTCCGCGCGTTCGTTGCCCTCGTCTCCGTTGTGCCCGCGCACCCACTTCCACTCCACGTCGTAGCGCGAGGCCACCTCGTCCAGGCGCTGCCACAGGTCCACGTTCTTCACCGGCTTCTTGTCGGCCGTCTTCCAGCCGCGCTTCTTCCACCCGTGCACCCACGAGGTGATGCCGTTGCTGACATAGGAGGAGTCGGTGTGCAACAGCACCGGCACGTCGCGCTTGAGACTCTCCAGCGCCTGGATGGCCGCCATGAGCTCCATGCGGTTGTTGGTGGTCTGCGCCTCGCTGCCGAACAGCTCGCGTTCGTGCGTCCCGTAGCGCAACCACACCCCCCAGCCGCCCGGGCCGGGGTTGCCGCTGCACGCCCCGTCGGTGTAGATGACCACGCGTTCCGTCGACCCCTGGTCGACCTCGTCCCCGTTCTGCATGCCGGGAAATCTACCGCCCTCACCGATCACGGAAAGGCCACAGCCCCCATGACAAGAGCCACTTTCAAGGCCAATCGGTACCAATGGAACCGCTAAACCCACCATTGCGGACGATCATCCTGACCAGAGGCGCCCCCGGCCCCGCACACCACCAACCACCCGCTCACCGAGAGCACAACAACCCGCGGGACCCGACCCCACGGCGCACCCCACCGAACACGCCCCCGGACAGCGTCCGAACCCGAGCGCCCCACCATCCCCGCCAGTGCGCCCCCGACCGAGCCGTGGACATGGGCCATCATGGGCGCATGAGCGATCCCCTGACGCACGCCCTGGCCCTGCACACCGCGAAGGAGGGACGCCCGCCCACCGTCCTCGTGGACATGGACGAGGTCCTGTGCCACTGGGAGAAACACTTCGTCGCCTCCCGCCGACGCCGCTTCCCGCACATCCCCATCGCCGACGCCGGGAACCGGGACAGCTTCGACCTGTTCACCGGCCTCTCCGAGGAGGAGCGCAGGGCCAACACCACCGTGCTCGACGAGCCCGGCTTCTTCGCCGCCCTGGAGCCGGTGCCCGGCGGTGTGGAAGCGGTCGGGGAGATGGTCCGCGCGGGCATCGACGTCGCGGTGTGCACCAGCCCCTGGCTCAGCAACCCGACCTGTGCCTCGGACAAGCTGCTCTGGGTCCAGGAACACCTGGGCCCAGAGCTGGCGAACAACACCGTCATCACGCGCGACAAGTCACGGGTCCTGGGCGACGTGCTGATCGACGACAAACCCGAGGTCACCGGCGCCGTCCAGCCGCAGTGGTCGCTGCTGCGGTTCACGCGCCACTACAACCGCCTCCTGGAGGGCCCGCGCATCGACGACTGGTCGCAGTGGCGGGAGGGGCTCGCACGGGTGCTCCTGGAACGGGGTGGTCCCCCTCGGCACCCCGCGAGCGGACAGCTCACCGGTCACGGGTGAGCGCCCCCGGGAGGGCCCGCCCCGTCCGCGGCCCGGACGTTCGCGGCCAGGCCGCATGAGTACCTCTCCCAAGACCAGATCGCCCACTACGGCCCCGAGGAGCCGTCGGCCACCGATCTGGAACAGTGCTTCCGCCCGAGGCGGGACCGGCACAAGTCACGGCTGTGCGTTCCCTGGAGCGGATCGCGCGGGCTTCGCACTCGGAGCACCCGTGCTACTCCTCGCACCCGCGCTTCCAGTGCGAGGGGTAGCACGCCTATCACCGCATCCCAGGACCTCGACCCGGGTGTGGGTGCTCGCACAACGGTTCATGTCGCTCTCCTTCGGGCGAGCTTCTGGAGTTGCCCCGCGTGGATGTCGCGCACCCATTCCCAGCCAGGCTTGGGCGAGTTGACCCGCGGGTCGTCGGGAACACCGCCGTCACGCAGGGCGCGCACGTACACGCGGTCCTGTTCGATCCGTGCGTGTACCTGATCAGCCCCGCAAACGGACCCGTGACCGGGGATGACGGCATCGACGCCGTCCGCCACGTCCTCGAGCCGTCGCAGCCCGACGAGGTAGTCCTCGACCGGCTCATTGGTGCCGTTGAAGTCGTCGAGCATCGGGACGAAGACGTCAGACAGCATGTCGCCGGCCACGAGCACCCCGCGATCCTTGATCAACAGCGCCGCATGGCCCGGGGCATGCGCCGGATGCTCAACAATTCGGATCTCAGGGCCATCCCAAGGGATCCGCACCGCCCCGGCAGGCAGACCAGTGATGAGGCCGTACAGGTCCAGCGGTGTCTCCTCGGCGATTTCCGGCGGTAGCCCCTCCTCGGCGCGAGCCCTCCAGTCCGTGTGTGACCGCACATCTCGCATGTCAGCCGCGCAGCGGGCTGTGCCGTAACGCGGAACGTCGCCAAGGTCGGCGTGCCAGAGCACGTGATCCCAATCAGGATGCGTCGAGAAGCCTGCCACGACGGGCTCGCCCATCTCGGACAGGTCGTTCGCGAGGCAGGTCAGTTCGCCGCCGGTAAGCCCGGGATCGATGAGCAGCACACCCGCCTGGCCTCGCACGACAACGGCGTTGTTCTGGAGCAACTCACTTCTGTGGATCAGCACACCCTCCGCGACCTGCGTCAGCATGGCGGCCTTCCCTCCTTCGTGGTTGATCGAGCCGTTCGTGGACAGCTCGGCGAGGTCAGTGGCCGTGTCGCCGCCAGCCCATCCGCCGGAGCTCGGCCTGCTTCGCAGATTATCGACAGCCACAGACAGGAATCCGGTGGCACGTCGGCCGGAAGGTGCGGCACCTTCAGGAGGCGCCAGCACCCACCGTCACATCCGGGTGGCGCCCGAGGCCCTCACCGGGCCTTGGCGCGCGTCCCGTACCGGGCCAGCGCCTCCAGCCTGATCCGGGGAACGTCGTCCACACGACAGTGGGGGCGCACCGGACAGATCCGGTACGCCCCCACACACGGCTCAGGGAGTCACTCCGCCAGTTCGCGCTCCAGTTCCCGGGCGCGCTCCTCCCGACGGGCGAACACGTTGTCGGCCATCTCGTTCATCTTCTTCAGCACCCGCTTGCGCTCACGCAGCGAGAGCCGGTCGACGTAGAGCTTGCCGTAGGTGTGGTCGGTCTCGTGCTGGAGGCACCGCGCGAAGTAGCCGCTCCCGCTCAGCACGACCTCGTTGCCGTCCCGGTCCAGCCCGCGCACCGTGGCGTGCTCGGCCCGGCCCAGGTCCGCGTGCGGCCCGGGCACCGACAGGCAGCCCTCGCTCTCCACCACCACGGGGTCGTCCAGGTCGCGCTCGTCCAAGACCGGGTTGATCACGTGTCCCACGTGGCGCACCCCGTCGTCGTCGGGGCAGTCGTAGACGAACAGGCGCAGGTCCACGCCGACCTGGTTGCCCGCCAGTCCCACGCCCTCGGCGGCGTACATCGTCACGAACATGTCGTCGACGAGCTGGGCCAGCTCGGCGCCGCCCAGCATGGCGGCGGGGACGTCGGCGTTGACCCGGTGCAGGACCTCCTCGCCGGTGACCGTGACCCTCAGGACACGGCCCCGGGCGGCCTCGGGAGCCAGTTCGGGGAAGTCCGAAACCTCCCGGCCCTGGACAACGGTTACGGGCACGGGCATGGACTGCTCCGACATGGTCCTTCTCTCAAGGCGGGCTCAAGGGGATACGGCGGTCACGACACCGCCAACCACGAAAAATAGCACGAACCGTCAGGTCACGCCGTGGTCGAGCTCCGTCAGCGGAACCACGCGTTGCCCTGGATGAAGCACCGCGCCAGGTAGTCACGCAACGACACGACCACCAGCCGCCTGCGGTCGCTCTCATGGTCCCACACCACGATCCCCGGACCGTAGTCCGTGTGCACGTAGGCGAACTGCGGACCCATGTCGGAGTCGCCGAAGAAGATCATCTCGTCGAAGGGCGCGTACAGCTCCAGGTAGTCGGGCTCCTGGCGCATCGCCAGGTTGTCCTCCACCAGTCGGCGGGCACTCCACACCACCGCGTCCCCGTACTCGTTGGTCACCCCGTCGGTCTCCCTCAGCAGGGAGGCCAGTTCGAACGGCAGGGGCAGCATCAGGTGCTTCTCGACCTCGGCCAGGGTCACCTCGTCGGCCGGATCGCTCAGATCGGCCTCGGGATACATCTCCAGGATCAGTTCACGCCACACACCCACGATCATCACAGGTCGTGGCATGACACGGGAAATCGTGGGCGGCGAGTTGCGCCGAAAATCCACCGAATCCCCACCCACATCCGCCACAAAACACCTCTCAGCCCCCAAACCGCCCACTCAGGGACCAGCGGGTCACCTCCTCACGGCGCCCGAACCGAACATCCAGCCGTGCGGCCTATGTCCCAAATGCCGACAAACGCCATGATTGTTACTCCGCGTGCGCACACCACCACCTAACGCACATAATGAAAGCCATGAAACACACCACACCACGGCTCCTCGCCACCCTCGCCCTCACCGCCGCCGCCCTCCACACCCCCACACCCGCACTCGCCGCCGAACACCCCGGCCAGGCCCCCACCTACCCCGGCCACACCACCAGCCAATACGTCCCCCTCACCAACGCCACCACCCACCACGCCCACCAGTCCGGCTGCACCGAAGCCAAGACCAACACCCCCGGCGTCCGCGTCCTCTTCTTCGGCACCCAGGAGAAGAACAACCAACTCCGCGAACCCGGCACCAGCGCGGCCACCACCACACCCCGCACACCCACCGACAAAGCCCTCGAATACGCCCACCACTGGGCCCGCGGCTACGCCGAGTGCAACACCACCAACACCCCCACCCACCTCGCCCTGGGCATCAACAACAAGGACGACGGCGGCATCAACGGCACCACCGCCGGACGCCAGTGGGCCACCCTCGTCGACACCGCCCGCAAGACCACCACACCCCACGTCACCCTCACCGCCGCCATCGACGCCGAACCCTCCTGGTCCACCCCCGCCTGGGCCCGCGACTGGATCAAGGCCTACACCGACGCCACCACAACCCCCCTCTACGCCGCCAACTCCGCCGACGGCTGCCCCTCCACCACCGACGGAGCATGCAGCAACGGATGGACCCTCAAGGACGTCCACCTCGCCGCCGGAGGCAACCAACCCACCGTCGCCGTCATCCCCCAGATCTACCGAACCGACGGCATCCAAGCCCGCCAATGGGCCAACATCAGCCACTGGGGCCACACCAACACCGGCGACCCCCTCCGCTTCGCCGCCGCCATGTCCCAGAACACCGCATGCGAACAACGCACCTGCAACAACACCGACAACACCCCCCAACAGGCCTGGACCCAACTCAAGGACTCCCTCGACACCCGCGCCCACACCCGCGTCGCCACCCTCGGCCCCGCCACCGACATGCGCTGGCCCTGACCACCCCACACACCACCACGGCCCGGGTTCACACGAACCCGGGCCGCACCCACACCAACAGGGGAGCCACCACCCCCGAAACCACCCACACCCACACCCCAGAATAGAAACGGAAGGCGACCACCACCCACCACCGGAGACACCACCATGGCCACCACCAGCCCCAGAACCGGGCCCCTCACCAACCTGGCCTACACCCTCCTCCTCGTCTCCCAGAACACCGCCGCCTTCCTCCTCACCCCCCTCGTCCTCGCCTCCTCCCTCCTCACCCTCATCTGGATCGGCCTCCCCTTCACCATCCTCACCGCCACCACCCTCCGCACCATCGCCAACGCACAACGCACCACCCTCACCCACATCAACCCCCACCAACCCGTCCCCGCCACCTACCGACCCATGCCCCCCACCGGAGTCCACGCCCGCGTCCGCGTCATCCTCACCGACACCGCCACCTGGCGCGACATCCTCTGGCTCGCCTCAGCCCCCCTCCTCACCCTCCTCGCCCTCCTCAGCTACACCCTCTACGCCCACGCCCTCTACCAAACCCTCTACGCCCTCATCCTCTGGCGCCACCTCCCCAACATCTACGGCTTCATCACCCCCCACACCCCCACCGAAGCCCTCCTCGTCCTCATCCCCGCCGCACTCACCCTCCTCCTCGCCCACTTCCTCCACCCCCTCACCACCACCGCCCACCACACACTCGCCCGCATCATCCTCGCCCCCTCCGAAAAAGCCCGACTCGCCGCACGCGTCGCCCACCTCGCCACCAGCCGCGCCGACACCATCGACACCCAGGCCGCCGAGATCCGCCGCATCGAACGCGACCTCCACGACGGAGCCCAAGCCCGCCTCGTCGCCCTCGGCATGAACCTCGCCATGGCCGAACAGATCGTCGACACCAACCCCCACACCGCCAAACACATGCTCGCCGAAGCCCGAGAAACCACCCGCCAAGCCCTCACCGAACTCCGCGACCTCGTCCGCGGCATCCACCCACCCGTCCTCGTCGAACGCGGACTCGACGGAGCCGTCCACGCCCTCGCCCTCACCCACCACCTCCCCATCACCGTCACCACCAACCTCCGAGGCCGCCCCGCCGACCCCGTCGAATCCGCCACCTACTTCGCCATCGCCGAACTCCTCACCAACACCGCCAAACACGCCCACGCCACCCACGCCTGGGTCCACATCAACCACGGCCGCCAACGACTCGTCACCACCATCACCGACAACGGACGAGGAGGCGCCCAACCCACCCCCGAGAGCGGCCTCACCGGCATCGCCCGCCGCCTCGACTCCTTCGATGGCACGATGAACATCACCAGCCCCCACGGCGGCCCCACCATCGTCACCCTGGAGATCCCATGCGCGTTGTCATCGCAGAAGACCTTGCCCTCCTCCGCGACGGCCTGATCCGACTCCTCGAAGCCCACACCTTCACCGTCGTCGCCGCCGTCGACAACGGCCCCGACCTCCACACCGCCCTCATCGACCACAAACCCGACGTCGCCGTCGTCGACGTCCGCCTACCCCCCACCTTCACCGACGAAGGCCTCCAAGCCGCCATCTCCGCCCGCACCCAGATCCCCGGCCTCCCCATCCTCGTCCTCTCCCAACACGTCGAACAGCTCTACGCCCGCGAACTCCTCTCCGACGACGCCGGCGGCGTCGGCTACCTCCTCAAGGACCGCGTCTTCGACATCAACCAGTTCATCGAAGCCGTCCGCCGCGTCGCCGACGGCGGCACCGCCATGGACCCCGCCGTCATCTCCCAACTCCTCGCCCGCCAGGACCAGAGCGGCCCCCTCGCCCAACTCACCCCCCGAGAACGCGAAGTCCTCGCCGAAATGGCCGAAGGCCGCTCCAACTCCGCCATCGCCGGACGCCTCTACATCACCGAAAAAGCCATCAGCAAACACATCAACAACATCTTCACCAAACTCGACCTCCCCCCCTCCTCCGACGACAGCCGACGCGTCCTCGCCGTCCTCGCCTACCTCAACGGCCAATGAAAAAAGGCCGCAGCCCCCACAGGGACCACGGCCACACACCCACCTCAACCACTACTCACGACGCACCCGATACAACCCGTCGATCTCCTCCGAGAACGCACGCAACACCGCCTCACGCCGCAACTCCCCCGAAGGACGCACCAACCCCGACTGCACCGTGAACTCCTCGGCCAACACATGGAACGACCGCACCGCCAAATGCCGCGGCACACTCCGATTGGCCTCATACACCAACCCCTGCACCTCCCGCAGCAGATCACGATCCCCCGCGATCTCCTCCGGCGCCATCGACAACGGCCGCCCGTTCACCAACCGCCAGTACTCCAACTGATCACGCACCAACGTCACCAGCGCACTCGCGAACGGCCGCCCCTCCACGATCACCAACACCTGACTGATCAGCGGATGCGACCGCAACCGAGCCTCGAACCCAGCCACCACCTCGGCGTCCCGCGACCCCTCACCCACAGCCGCGAACTCACCCGTCCCCGCACCCACCGACTCCACCCGAGCCACCGGCTCCGCACCCCCCGAAGCCACCTCCAACTCACGCGTCGGCGCCTCCACCACCGGAAGCGAAGCCGTGGCCACCACCCCCGGAGCCACCACCTCCTCCGGACCAGCCACCACCTCGATCACGTTCGCCCGAGGCACGAACCGCCCCGGAACCTCCGCCATCGACGCCTGCGGACGCGAACGCCCCCGCACCCGGACGAAACCCTCACCGTCCTCCTCAGCCAACACACCCGTGGCCAACCACCCCTCCCGGAACGCCGCCCGCGAACCCTCACCGTCCGCCCAGTACCCCAGGAACACCGCACCACCGCGCACGAACAACTCACCCTCGCGCGACACCCACACCTCACGCCCCGGCACCGCCTGACCCACCGTGCCCGTGACCCGCTCACCCGGCGCGTTCGCCACGAACACCCCAGCCGTCTCCGGAACACCGAACACCTGCATCACCGGCACACCCACACCGTTGAAGTAGCTGTCCAACCGCTCCGAGAGCCCACCACCCCAGCACACCGCCAGATGCACCCGGCCACCCAGCAGATCCCGGATCTTCGAGAACGACCAGTCGTACATCGACCGCGACAACCGCCGCCAGGCACCCTTCTTCGGAGACTGGTCGAACGACACCGCCGCGTCCATCGCCGCGTTGAACGTCCCCACCGAGTCCCAGTCGGTCGAGTGCGCCGACGCCCGCTCCGAACCGTGCACCCGCTCGAACAGATCCGGCCGGCACACCAGCACCGTCGGCCGGAACCGCTCCAGCTCACGCCGCAACCGCCCCGGAGGCACCAGCCCCACCCGGACCCGACCCACCACACACGCCACCAACGACGCCAACCCCGGCAGCTGCGACAACGGCAGATCCAGCACCGCGCTCGCCCGCCCCGGCGCCAGCTCCGACAACCGTGGCCACATCCGTTCAACCAGGTCCGCCGCCGCCGACAACAGCGCCCCGTGGGACAGCACCACACCCCGCGTCCGCAGCGAGACCGTGCTCATCGGGTACAACACCACGGCGGCGTCGTCGGCGACCACCTCGTCACGACGGAACCGCACCGCCGAGGCGTCCATGTACGTCCCCAGACCCGCCACCACCGGCAGGCCCTCCTCGTACCGCCACACCCGACCCAGGTCGGGCAGCTCACGCTGCAACCGCACCGCCGTCCGGTACTGGCGCTCACCCTGCACCACCATGGCCGCCGGACGCGTCTCACGCACCACGTGCGTCACACGCTCGGCGGACGCCGTCCTCGGCAGCGGCACCAACACCGCCCGGACCGACCACACGGCGAACGCGAAACGCGCCCAGTCCAGATGCGAGTCGACCACCAGCAGCACCCGGTCGCCCTCCGCGATACCGGCCGCCACCAGCCCCTTCGCCAGAGCCGTCACCTCGGTGGCGAACTCCCCGGCCGTCCGACGCTCCCAGTCCCGACCCTCCAGCACGGAGAACACGTGCGCGTGCGCGTCCGTGGTCGCCACCTCGTAGATCAGGTCACTCAACCCGGAGTGTTCTCGAGCCAACGAACCGGGGGTCTCGCCCATACCCACTCATCCTCTGTCACATCAGTAGGCGGGCCCAACGCATCCCCACCCGCCTCAGTCGGGGAATTGTGCCCTACTGTGCCCATTTCCCCACCGAACGGCAACCTCGACGTCCAGGTGCAAATCACCCGAGACCAGGGCTCATCGGACCTTCACTCGCGCGGCCCACACGTACGCCAACAACGACAGCACCGCCACGGTCGCCATCACCACGGCCATGCTCACCAACGAGGCCTTACCCGACGGAGTCATCCCCGCCATCGCCGCGATCGCACCGCCCAGGGCGAACTGCATCGAACCCATCAGCGCGGAGGCCGTCCCGGCCACCGCCACCGGCTGTCCGTCCAGAGCCGTCACCGTCGCGTTCGGCATGATGAAACCGACGCTGAACATCATCAGCGCCAACAGCCCCGACACCATCCACAGCTCGGCCGCACCGGTCAACGCCAGCACCAGCAGCACCAGCACCGCCCCCAGCGCCAGCAACAGCCCCATCAGCAACCGGCGAGCCGTGTCCACACGACCCACCAGCAGACCGTTGCCCTGGGTGCCCGCCATCGACGCCAACGCGTTCACCGCGAACAACCAGCCATAGGTCTGCGGAGAGATCCCGAACTCGTTCTGCGAAACGAACGAGAACGCCGACACGTAGGTGAACAGCATCCCGAAGCTCAGACCCAGCGTCAGCACCGGGCTCACGAACCTCGGGTTACGCACCAGGGAACCCACCGTCGCGGCCAACTGACGCGGCCCCTGGGACCGCCGGGCCTCCGGCGGCAGGCTCTCCGGCAGCCACAGCAGCACCAGCACGAAGCTCAGCGCGGACATCCCCGCCAGCACCCAGAAGCTCAACTGCCACGGGCCCACCAGCAACAGCTGCGCACCCACCAGCGGAGCGAGCAGCGGGGCCAGCATCATCACCAACGCCAGACGCGAGAAGAACCGGACGGCGGCGTCACCCTGGAACATGTCCCGGACGATGGCCCGAGCCACCACGGCACCGGCCGCCCCCGCCACTCCCTGGAGGAAGCGCAGCGCGATGAACACCGTCACGTTCGGCACGAAGACACACAGCACCGACGTCACCGTGAACAGCGCGACACCCACCAGCAGCGGAGCCCGTCGCCCCCAGGCGTCGCTCATCGGCCCGATGACCAACTGACCCACGGCCATGCCGATCATGATCGCCGTGAGGGTCAGCCCGATCTGCCCCTCCGTCGCCCCCAGTTCCCGGGTGATCTGCGGAAAGGCCGGAAGGTACATGTCGGTCGCCAGCGGACCGGTGGCGGTGAGCACACCGAGGACCAGCACCAGAAGCGCGATCGACTTGCGCGACCGCGGCGGGGCGAGGGCGGTCCCCCGATCGGGGGCGGTGGAGGGGGACGATGGGGACTGCACAGGCACTCCAGTTCGCAGTCAGGCCGATCCGCGGACGGCAGAAGGCACCGCGACGGACCGGGAGTGGTGGGGAGCGTGTCCACAGGGATGGACCACTCCATACCAACACCGAAGGGGAGGATTTCTCTCCCCACCCAACCACCCCGGGGCCTGTGATGTCCCTTACGTCGGCGTTACGGTCATCTGCGACCACCACCGACCACGGGTCACCGCACCAACCGGTCCAGCAACCTCTCCACCTCGGCCTCCGGGTCCTCCGTCAGACCTCCGTGGATCGGCCCCGGCTGCACGATGGTGCTCCTGGGCGCGGTCAGCCACCGGAACCGCTGCCCCGGCCGCTCACGACCGGCCAGCCCGGCCTCGGCACCGCCCCTGCACATCACCTCCACCGCGGCGAGGGCCCGTCGCACACCGGCGACGTCCACCCCCGCGTCCACGGCCAGCAGCCGGGCCTCGTCCAGGTCCGACCGCGACGCCAGGAACGCCCGCTCCTGCGAGTACAGGATCACTCCCGCGTTCACGCACTCGCCGCGGTCCAGACGCGGGATCACCCGCAACAGCGCGTACTCGAACACCGCGCGTTCCCGCTCCACACCCACCTGTCCGGTGGTCACCGTGGTGTACCGCTCGCTCACGAGGACACCTCCGGCAGCCAGGAACGGTCCGCCACACGGGCCACCAGATGCCTCACGTACGCCTCTCGCACTTCCTCCGCCGAGGCGAACCCCGGCTCGTCCACCAGCCATTCGTCGGGCACCAGGCCCACCACGCCGCGCAGCAGGTCCTCGTCCAGGAGCGGGGCCAGGGCGGCGTCTGCCGCGGCGAGGTCGGGGGCGGCCCCCGACAGCACGTGGTCGGAGGCGTCGTAGGGCCGGCCGACGAACCGGTCGGCGTTGGCCCAGCTGTGGTGGAAGATCAGCGTCGCCCCGTGGTCGATCAGGTACGGCCGACCGTGCCACACCAGCATGTTCGGGTTGCGCCAGGAACGGTCCACGTTCCCGGTGAGGGCGTCGAACCACAGCACCCGTCCGGCGAACCCCGGATCGACCTCGAAGGTCAGCGGGTCGAAGCCCAGGGAACCGGGGAGGAAGTCCATCCCCAGGTTCAGTCCGCCGCTCGCCTTGAGGAGCTCCTGGACCTCCGGGTCGGGTTCGCCGCGGGCGATGACCGCGTCGAACTCCACCTCGGCCAGTTCCGGGACCGGCAGTCCCAGGGCCCGGCCGAGTTCACCGGTGATGACCTCGGCCACCAGTGACTTGCGTCCCTGGCCGGCACCGAGGAACTTGACCACGTACATTCCCAGGTCGTCGGCCTCGACCAACCCCGGGAGCGAACCTCCTTCGCGCAGCGGCAGCACGTACCGCGTCGCGATCACCTTTTTCAGCACGCTGGCCAGCATAGGCACCGAACCCGGCGACCGCGTTCGCCGCGGGCCAGCCGCCGGTCGGTCGAAGCGCTCAACCGGACACAGGCGCGACCTCCGCGCGGACCCACCGAACACCCGACCGTGTCTTCCGAAGGTCCTCTAAACAGGGCTGAACACGTTCTAGATACCGGCCCCGGGCCCCGGACAGGTCCCACCTCCCAGGAACGAGGAGTTGGGAGGCGGGCGGCGTAGCCGCGCGAATGTTGTTTTTCGCAGGCGGTTCGACAGAACAGCCGCGCCACCTTTACGACGTAGATTTATAGTGCGAACACGGATGATCGACGACCTCTCCACGAGATCCTCGTTGGCCGAGCCCCGGAAACACCGAGCGGGTGGTGGGGCGTCCACCCCACCACCCGCTCCCCTCCGCGACCGGGGCGGGCCCGCGACCGCGCTCCCCCGGGGACACGTCAGAGGTTGTCCTCGGGGTCCTCCCCCCAGTCACCCTCGCCCTCGTCCCCCGGCGCGGGGAGGGTCGGCACCGGACTGGCCGGGTCCCCCTCCTCCTCCGGGCTCGGCTCCGCTCCCGGCTCCTCCGCCGGTTCCGACTGCTCCGCCTCGGGCTGGCTCGGGGCCGGCATCTCCGGTGGCGGGAACTGCATCATCCACAGGTACAGAGCGAACACCAGCAGCAGGAGCAACAGCAGCAGCGCGCCCAGGCCACCGATCAGCCACCAGTTGGACTCCCCCCGCGCCACCGGGCTGTCCCGGCGCCCCGCCCAGGGAGCCCAGCGCACCGCGGACCCGCCCCGCTCCCCCGCCCAGTGCGGCATCACCACCGGGCCGCGCAGGACCAGGGGGCCGCCGCGCCCCGCCTCCTCCAGGAACCGGCCCGCCCCGGCGCCGCCCTCGACGTAGGGGACCGCCACCCACAGGGCCGACCTCCCGCTCGTGCGGGCCGCCGCCACGCCCTCGCCGTCGCGCACCGCGCGGGCGAACCGTTCCCGGGTGGGTTCGTCGATCCCCGCCGCGTCGTTGAGCATCGCCACGCTCATCCGCTCACCGGAGGCGTCGCGCCCCAGGTAGACCACGCCCAGACGTGACTCCTGGAGCCGCCCCAGCAGCCGGTACCCGCCCAGCTGGCGCGGGTCGACGTCGTTCAGGCCCCTCGTGGGCGCCGTCATGTCACTTCCCCTCTCCGGCACGTCGCGGTACGTCACACTTCGCCCCGCTGTCCGCCCCGGTCCCAGTGTCGCGTTGTCTACCGGCTCGAGAGCACCTAAACAGGTAGTGTCGCCACAGGTGATCCACAACCTACTCCTTACCGGCGTCCACGCACGGGGACGCCGAGTCCGGGAAGGACGGGACATGGCAGAAACCTCACCCGGGAACGGCCCGGCCTCCGCGTCGGGGCCGGAGAGCACTCCGGGCGAGCCGACCCGCTTGCTGCGCGCGGCACTGCACGAGGTGTCCACGGTGATCGTGGGCCAGGAGCGGATGGTGGAGCGCTCCCTCATCGCGCTGGTCGCCCAGGGACACTGCCTCATCGAGGGGGTCCCCGGTATCGCCAAGACACTGGCCGTCTCCACGCTGGCCAAGGTCACCGGCGGCTCGTTCTCCCGCGTCCAGTTCACCCCGGACCTGGTGCCCTCGGACATCGTCGGCACGCGGATCTACCACCCCTCGACCGAGCGGTTCGACGTCGAGCTGGGGCCGGTCTTCGCCAACTTCGTCCTCGCCGACGAGATCAACCGCGCTCCGGCCAAGGTGCAGTCGGCGCTGCTGGAGGTCATGGCCGAACGGCAGGTATCCATCGGCGGCACCACCCATCCGCTGCCCGCCCCGTTCATCGTCATCGCCACGCAGAACCCGGTGGAGTCGGAGGGGGTCTACCCGCTGCCCGAGGCGCAGCGCGACCGCTTCCTGATGAAGGTCAACGTCCACCACCCCAAGGCGCACGAGGAGATGGAGATCCTGCGCCGGATGAGCTCGGCGCCGCCCACCGCCCACCAGGTGCTGGACCCGGTCACCCTGGGCGAGCTCCAGGCCGACGCCGAACGCGTCCACGTGCACCAGTTGATCGCCGACTACGTCGTGCGCCTGGTTATGGCCACCCGCGAGCCGGAGAACCACGGGATGCCCGACCTGCGCCAGGCGTTGGAGGTGGGTGCGAGCCCGCGCGCCACTCTGGGGCTGGTCGCCGCCGCCCGGGCGCTGGCGCTGCTCAGGGGGCGTGACTACGTGCTGCCGGACGACGTGCGGGTGCTGGCGCACGACGTCATCGCGCACCGTCTCGTCCTGACCTTCGACGCCCTGGCCGACGGGGTCACCCCCGACCAGGTGGTCGACCGCATCCTGTCCACCGTTCCCGCGCCGCGCGTGATCTGGGACGAGCCGCCCTCGGGTGAGACCGCCTCCTTCGCCACGCAGAGGTAGGAAGGAACCAGAGGTGATCGTGTGAACACTCCCGCCATCGGTTCCGACCCCCGGCTCAGGGCGGCGCTGCGCCGTCTGGACCTGCGCATCGTGCACCGGCTGGACGGCCTCCTGCACGGGGAGCACCTCGGCCTGCGGTTGGGGCCGGGGTCCGAGGCGGCCGAGGCCCGGCTCTACCAGCCGGGTGAGGACGACGTGCGGCACATGGACTGGGCGGTGACCGCGCGGACGGACACCCCGCACGTGCGTGACGTGGTCGCGGACCGCGAGCTGGAGAGCTGGACGCTGCTGGACCTGTCCCCGAGCATGGACTTCGGCACGGGGCTGCGTTCCAAGCGCGACGTGGCGGTGGGCGCCCTGGTGGCGACCAACCTGCTCACGCAGCGGGTGGGCGACCGGTTCGGGGCGCACTTCCTGCACCAGGGGCGGGTGCGGCGCTGGCCCGCGAGGTCGGGCAAGGAGGCGTTGCTGTCGCTGTTGGCGACGGTGGCCGCCGCTCCGCAGGGGGACGTGCGCACGCCGGACGAGAGCCGGGCCACCCTGGCCGACGCCGTGACCGATCTGGTGCGGACCCGGCGCAGGCGGGGTCTGCGCGTGGTGATCTCCGACTTCCTGGACACCCCGGCCTTCGGCGGGGAGGTGCCCTGGGAGCGGTCGCTGCGCCAGCTCGGCTCACGGCACCAGGTGCTGGTGGTCGAGGTGGTGGACCCCCGGGAGCTGGACGTGCCCGAGGTGGGTGACGTGGCCCTGCGTGATCCGACCACCGGACAGGTACGTGACGTGCGCCTGACCCGCGCCGTCCGTGAGCGCTACCGTCGGGCGGCCATGGCGCAGAGGGAGGCCGTGCGCGGGGCGCTGCGCCGGTGCGGGGTGCACCACCTCGTGTTGCGCACGGACCGGGACTGGGTACTGGACACCGCGCGGTTCGTGATCCACCAGCGCCGGACCGCCCACCACATGGCCCGGCACACGCCGGGGGTGCCCCGGTGATCGGCTCCGGCGGAGGCCGGTCCGGGAGCGGTGACGTGGGCGCGGGAGGTTCCCGTGTCCGTACGGGCTGGGGGGACGTGGGGCGGTCATGACCTTTCTGGAGCCGCAGCGGCTGTGGTGGCTGCTGGTCGTCGTGCTGCTCGTGGGCGCGTACGTGTTCACCCAGCGTCAGCGCCGTGAGTACACGGTGCGCTTCACCAACCTGGAACTGCTGAACCAGGTGGCGCCGCACCGGCCGGACGTGCGCAGGCACGTGCCCGCCGCACTGTTCACGCTGGCGCTGGGGGTGCTGATCGCCGCGATGGCGGTGCCCGCGATGCCGGTGGAGGCTCCTCGGGAGCGGGCGACGATCATGGTGGCGGTGGACGTGTCACTGTCGATGGCCGCCAACGACATCGAGCCGGACCGGTTGCACGCGGCCAAGGAGTCGGCCCGGGGGTTCGTGGAGACGCTGCCGGACCGCTTCAACGTGGGGTTGGTGTCGTTCTCCTCGACGGCGACGGTGGTGACGGCTCCCACGCAGGACCACGAGTCGGTGACGACGTCGATCGACAGCCTGCGGCTGGGCCCGGGCACGGCCATCGGTGAGGGGGTGTTCGCCTCTCTGGAGGCGATCCGGACCTTCGACGAGGACGCCGAGGAGGATCCGCCGCCGGCCGCGATCGTCCTGCTCTCCGACGGTGAGAACACGAGTGGGCGGGACATCCTCCAGGCGTCGGGTGAGGCGGCCGAGGGTGAGGTTCCGGTGTCGACGATCGCCTTCGGCAGCGGGGCGGCGATGATCGAGATCGACGGGTACCAGGTGCCCGCCGACATCGACAAGGAGGCGCTCCAGGGGCTGGCCGAGGACACCGGGGGGCACTTCTACGAGGCCGAGAGCGAGACGGAGCTGGACGAGGTGTACGAGGACATCGGCTCGTCGCTCGGTACGGAGATGGTCCATGAGGAGATCGTCACTCGGTTCGTGATGGTGGCGATCGTCCTGGCGTTGGCGACGGCATTCACCTCGCTGCTGTGGTTCCAACGCCTTCCCTGATCAGTGGCCCCTCAATCTCGACCGCCAGTGTTGTTGGTCACATCCCTTTAGGTGGGGTTTATACCTTTTCCTGTTCAGCTACGGGTTAGCGTTGGCATGTTTTGTCCTGACCACCCACTTCGAGGAACGATGCCGAACACACCCGCTCTCCCGGCCGCGATCTGTTTCGACCTGGATGACACACTCATCGACGACGTCGCCGCCTCGTCCGCGGGTCTGCGCACGGTCATGGAACGACTCGGCCACCCGGACTTCGGTTCGGCCCGCGCGCTGTGGGACATCCAGACCGAGATCTCCTTCGGCGCCTACCTGCGCGGCGACCTCAGCCTCGACGAGCAGCGCCGCGAGCGCGTCCGCGCCCTGGCGCTCCAGGCTGGCCACTCCGACCTCGCGGACCAGCACTGCGACGAGCTGTACCGCATGTACCTGGACGGCCACCGCAGCGGCTGGCAGGTCTTCCCCGACACCTACGCTGTGCTGAACGCCCTGGGCTCCGCCGGATACCGTCTGGCCGTGGTGACCAACGGCGTCGAGGCACTCCAGCACGCCAAGCTCCAGGCCCTGGAACTCACCCCCTACTTCCACGCCGTGGTCTGCGCCGACACCGTGGGCGCGGGCAAGCCCGATCCCCGGATCTTCCACACGGCCGCCCAGCGCCTGGGCGTGGATCCCGGTGCCTGCTGGCACGTCGGCGACCAGATCCAGGCCGACGCCGTGGGCGCCGTCGCCTCGGGTATGCGCCCGGTCGTCGTGGACCGCCAGGCCCGCCAGCCCGTGGAGGGCGTCACCACGCTCCACGACCTGGACGGCCTCCTGCACATGGTGGGCCTGCCCAGCGGCATGGCCGCGACGGGGCTGCTGTGACCTCGATCGACGACTGGATGGCCCGCCGGGTCACCGTCCACCTCATCACCTCCGGACCCACCGGGCCGATCCTGGTCGGAGCGCGTGTGCTCTTCGGCCAGGACCCCGAGGACGTGGCGCGCGGCCTGGGCGGCCTGCCCGAGCAGGCGCCGCTGGTGGCGCTGGACGTGCTCACCGAGACCGCGAGCCTGCCGCGCGGACGCGCGCTGCACGTGGACCGGATCGTGTTCGCCGAGCCCGACCTCGTCTCGGCCTGGCCCTCGGTCGTGCCCACAGAGGGGCTGACTCCCCCGGCACCCGCGCTGGCCCCCGAGGAGGACCCCGCCCCGGAGGGGGCGCTCCCCCGGATGCGCCGCTTCGCCTCCTACGGGATCGTCACCGACCCGGCCGGACGCGTTCTGCTGAGCCTGATCGCCGACGGCTTCCCCGCAGCCGGGACCTGGCACCTGCCGGGCGGCGGCGTGGACACCGGTGAGGACGTGCGCGCCGCGCTGCGGCGCGAGGTGCTGGAGGAGACCGGCCAGGCCGGAGTGGTGGGTGAGCTGATCACCGTGGCCAGCCACCGCCGATCCCGGAGCGCCGGCACCGACATCTACGCGGTCTGGGTGTTCTCCCACGTGCACGTGGCCGCGCCGACCGTTCCCCGGGTGGTCGAGGTCGAGGGGTCCACCGCCGACTGCGCCTGGTTCACCCCCGCTGAGCTGACCGAGCTGCCGCTGTCCACCACCGCGCGGCGCGGCATGGAGTACCTGGTCCGGCACCGCCGACGCGGCTGACCGGGACCGAGCGAGCCGGGCCGGAGACGGCCCGGCGCCCGGTGGGAACCGCCCGGCCCTTCCTCAGACCAGGACGTGGTGGCGCACCCACCACAGTCCCGCGCCGAGACCCAGGACCAGGACCCCGACGCCGACCACCGGCAGGGGCAGGCTGGTCGCCAGGACCACGCACCCCACCAGGCCGCCCACCGGGGCGATGAGCGGCGGGCGGTTCTCGTCCGGGCCCAGGCGCAGCGCCGAGGCGTTGGTGATGGCGTAGTAGACCAGCACGCCGAAGGCGGAGAAGGCGATCGCGCCCCGCAGGTCGGCCACCAGGATCAGGACGATCACCACGGCGGCGACGACGGCCTCCGCCCTGTGGGGCACCCCGTGGCGATCGCTCACGGCGGCCAGCGGGCGCGGCAGGTGACCGTCCGACGCCATCGCGGCGGTGGTGTGCGAGATCCCCATCAGCAGGGGCAGCAGGGCGCTCAGGCTGGCCACGGCCGCACCGGCCACGACGAACGGCACGAGCATCGGGAACCCGGCGACCTGGACCGCGTCGGCCATGGGCGCCTGGCTGGTGGTGAGCTTCTCCCGGCCCAGCACGATGAGCAGGCCGGTGCCGATCACCAGGTACACGACCAGGACCGTGCCCAGGGAGAGCGAGATCGCGCGGGGGATGGTGGTGCGGGGGTCACGGACCTGGCCGCCCAGGGTGGCGATGCGCGCGTACCCGGCGAAGGCGAAGAAGATCATCCCGGCCGCACCCAGGACGCCGAAGGACCCGGGCCAGGGCCCGAGCCCGTCCACCTCCGCGACGGCGGCCAGACGCCCGCTCATGAGCATCGCGACGAACACCGCCGCCAGGACGCCCAGCACGAGCAGGAGCAGGACCTTGATGACCAGGGTGGAGCGGCGCACGCCCCGCAGGTTCACCGCCGCCAGGACGACCACGGCGGCCACCGCGACCGGCTTCTGCCACGCGGGCAGCGTGTACGCGGCGAAGGTCATGGCCATGGCCGCGCAGGAGGCGACCTTGCCGACCACGAACGACCAGCCCGCCAGGTAGCCCCACAGGTCGCCCAGGCGTTCCCGGCCGTAGACGTAGGTGCCGCCGTTCTCGGGGTGCCGGGCGGCCAGGCGTGCGGAGGAGACCGCGTTGCAGTAGGCGACCAGCCCCGCGATGAGGATGGCGACGGGCAGCCAGGCACCGGCGCCCAGCGCGGCGGGGGCGAAGACCGTGAACACTCCGGCGCCGAGCATCGCGGCGGCGCCGATGGCGGCCGCGTCGACGGTTCCCAGCGTCCGGGCGGGTCTGGCCTGCGGTCCGGAAGAGGTGGCCAACGGGGTCTCCTTGAGTGGGTGTCTCCGGTCGTCGACCGGCGGACGCGCCCTGTCGGTGGAGGCCACGGCCCGGGGGCCGGGTCCTTCGGAAGCGGGACGAAGGTCGTGTCCGACTTCCGAGTGTGCCCGATACCGGTGACCGACGAGCGCGAACCCCCGTCGCGGGGGTGGCCGGTTCCGGTCCGGGGCGCGCCCTCGTCAGGGGAGGCGCGGGCGCGGGTCGGGGCCCTCGACCGTGGTCGGGGACCCCTGGGGTGTCCGGGTTTCCTCGTGGTCGCGGGCGGCCCCGGTCAGACGGGACGCCAGGGAGTTCCCGTGTTGTCGTTGATGTCGGCGGCCGCGACCTGCCGCAGCTGACGTGAGAGGTCTGACAGTGCGCGGGAGACGGCGAGCTCCTCCCCGATCTCCGGCACGTCCAGGTCGGTCGGGTGCTTGCGGGCCATCCCGTGGCCGCGCAGGGCCGTGCCGTCGTCAGCGACCAGGCCGACCTCCGCCCAGGTGCGCGCGGCCGCGCCCTCGTTCTCCTCGGCGACGACCACGTCGACGTTCCAGCGCTTCATCGTCTGCATGGCATCCGCTCCCTCTCTCCCGTCCGCGCCGGGCGGGTGTTCGATGTGGGCGTCGGGTCCCGGGTGGACCAGGGCCTCGTGCCCCGGGTCGTCGCCGCTCCAGTGCACCTGGTAGGGCGGTGTCCCCTCCGAACCCCGGACCCGTGTGACCACCCCCGTGCGACGGTGGGTGTCGGCGTTCGGGCTCTCGATGACCAGTCGGTCTCCTACCTCTGCTCGCATGGGTTCCCCCACAAACCTCGCTTGTCTCCATCATCGGTGCTGTTTCGGCTCTCTGCCGAGGCTTGGTCCTTTTGTTCCCGGTGGTATGTGAGGTTTTTGCCGTCCCGTCACGTGCTCCGTGCCTGGTAGCGTCACGGCGTGGCCCAGCACTACTTCGACTCCGATCCCGGCACCGCCAGTCGGCCCTCCACCGCCGACCTGGTCCTGCCCGATCTCCACCTGCGCCTGCGCACCGACCGTGGCGTGTTCTCACCCGACCGGGTCGATCTCGGTACCCGGGTGCTGTTGGAGAGCGTGCCGCCGCCGCCCGCCGAGGGCCGTCTGCTCGACCTGGGCTGCGGGTACGGGCCCATCTCGCTGACGATGGCCTCGCGCGCCCCGGGGGCGCGGGTGCTCGGGGTGGACGTCAACTCCCGGGCCGTGGGTCTGGCCCGGCGCAACGCCGACGACCACGGGCTCGGCAACTCCTGGTTCGGTGTGGTCGCCCCCGAGGGCGGTCTGGCCGTGGAGCAGGGTGAGGGCCGTTCCCCCGCCGCCGAGGACCTGCTCGGCCCCTTCGACGCGATCTGGTCGAACCCGCCGATCCGCGTGGGCAAGGACGTGCTGCACGCGATGCTGCGCACCTGGCTGAACCGGCTCACCCCCGAGGGCGTCGCCCACCTGGTGGTCCAGCGCCACCTGGGTTCGGACTCCCTCCAGAAGTGGCTGGACGCCCAGGGGCTGCCCGCCGAGCGCGTGGCCTCCCGGGCCGGTTTCCGTGTCCTGGCCGTGCGCCGCGCCGCCTAGCACACCACGCCCCGGGCCGCGACCCCGCGCCGACGGCACGGACCGCCCCCGGAACACGCCCGAACTGCACTTCCCTTTCCGAACTTACCGACATGTGTCAGGGGTCACGCGTGCGCGCGCGACCCCTGACCGGTAACCTGTACCGACCACGCCGGACCGCCCGGCCCACACCGCGAGGAACACACCGCAGTTGAGCACGCAGTTGCGTCCCACGGACGTCAAACGCCTGAACCGCCAGTGGCGCAGGCGGACCGAGGGGCGTCTCGCCCTTCTCGTCGAATCGGTCACCCAGCCCTACAACCTGGGTTCGATCCTGCGCACCTGCGCGACCTTCGGCGTGGACCAGCTCTGGCTCACCGGTAACAGCGCGGACCCCGACGACCCCAAGGTCGGCAAGACCGCCCTGGGTACCGGCGCGAAGGTCCCGCACACCCGTCTGTCCGGCACGGCCGAGGCGCTGGCCGCCGCCCGCGCCGACGGTTACAAGGTCGTCGCCGTGGAGCTGGCCAAGGGCGCCGTGCCGCTGCACGCCGCGCCGTTGGAGCCCGACGTCTGCCTGGCCGTGGGCGCCGAGGACCACGGCTGCTCCCCCGCCCTGCTGACGGGCGCGGACGCCGTCACCTACATCCCGCAGATCGGCCGGGTCGGATCGCTGAACGTGGCCGTGGCCACGTCGATCGCCCTGGCGGAGGCACGACGCCGCGAGTGGGCCACCTTCGACGACGAGGCGAACGCGCCCGTCGGAAGCTGAGCCCGGGAATCTTTCTTCCCCGCTGGACGTCCCTCCTGTGAACCACAGACCACTCCAATCACACCCGACGCGCACAGGCGCAGAGAGAGGAACAGTGGACCCGTCCCGAAGTACCAGCAGCATCCCCAAGGGATGCTGTGACCCAGACTCCGACGAGCCCCCTTCTTCGAAGGGCGCGCACCTTCGTAGGACCCCTGCCCACGGGCGGACCCAGGCGGTGTGTGCCCGATGATCAGCACCGTCCTCAGCATCGCCTTCGGTGCCCTGGTGGTCTTCCTGATCACCGTGGCGACGGGTTACTTCGTCGCCCAGGAGTTCGGTTACATGGCCGTGGACCGCTCGCGACTCAAGTCGCGGGCCGGGGCCGGTGACGCCGGCGCGAAACGCGCCCTGGCCATCACCAACCGGACATCCTTCATGCTCTCCGGTGCCCAGCTGGGCATCACCGTCACCACCCTTCTGGTCGGCTACGTCGCCGAACCGATGATCGGACAGGGTGTCGGGGAGCTCCTCAGCGGCGCGGGCGTGCCGGTAGGCACCGGCCTCGCGATCGGCCTCTTCCTGGCCCTGCTGTTCTCCACGGTCGTCCAGATGGTGTTCGGCGAGCTCTTCGCCAAGAACCTGGCCATCGCCCGGCCCGAACCGGTGGCCCGCTGGCTGGCCCTGTCCACGGGGATCTACCTGAAGGTCTTCGGACCGGTGATCTGGCTGTTCGACCAGGCGGCGATCTGGTTGCTCAAGCTGGTGAAGATCACCCCGGTGGAGGACGTCCAGCACGCGGCGACCCCGCGTGACCTGGAACGCATCATCGCCGAGTCGCGTGAGACCGGCGACCTTCCCGCCGAGGTGTCCACCCTGTTGGACCGCACCCTCGACTTCCACGACCGCACCGCCGGGCACGCGATGATCCCGCGTCCCGAGGTGACCACCGTGGAGGAGGGCGACCCGGTCAGCCGGGTCGTGGAGCTGATGGCGTCCGACCACTCCCGTTTCCCGGTCCTGGGTGAGGGCGTGGACGACATCGTGGGCGTGATCTGTCTGCGCGACGTGCTCGCGCTGGGCGACCGCGACCTGTCCGGTGTCCGGGTCAGCGAGGTGGCGCGGGCGACCGTCATGGTCCCCGCCTCGCTTCCGCTGCCGGGTGTGCTGGACCAGCTGCGCGAGGCGGGCGAGGAGTTCGCCTGCGTGGTGGACGAGTACGGCGGTCTGGCCGGGGTCATCACCACCGAGGACCTGGCCGAGGAGCTGGTCGGTGAGATCGCCGACGAGCACACCCCCGAGGAGGAGGCCCCGGCCCACCTCGACGGGGAGAACGGCTACATCGTTCCGGGCGCGCTGCACATCGACGAGGTCGAGCGGCTGATCGGGCACGACCTGCCCGAGGGTGACTACGAGACCATAGGCGGTCTGGTCATCCACGAACTCCACCGGTTGCCGCAGGTCGGTGACCGCGTGGAGCTGTCACTGCCCCGACCCGCCAGCGCCCATGACGGCGACCCCGACATGGGGCTGACGCTGACCGTGAACGCGGTCCAGCGGCACGTTCCCAACACGGTGGAGCTGAGACTGCGTGAGGTCGTCGAGGACGGCGCTCGGGAGGTGCGGGCATGAGTGACATGAACGTGTGGTGGGCCATGGCGCTGACCGTGGTGTTCATCGCGCTGAGCGGCTTCTTCGTGGCGATCGAGTTCGCCCTGGTGGCGGCGCGCCGCTACCGGCTGGAGGAGGCCGCGCACACCAGTGCCTCGGCACGCGCGGCGCTCAAGAGCGCCCGCGACCTGTCGTTGCTGCTGGCCGGTTCGCAGTTGGGGATCACCCTGGCCACCCTGGCCCTGGGCGCGATCTCCAAGCCCGCGTTCCACCACATGCTGGAGCCGTTGTTCGACGGTCTGCCGGACTCGGTGGGGTACGTGCTCTCGTTCACGTTCTCGCTGATCATCGTGACGTTCCTGCACCTGGTGATCGGTGAGATGGCTCCGAAGTCCTGGGCGATCTCCCACCCGGAGAAGTCGGCGACGATGCTGGCGATCCCGATGCGGGCGTTCATGTGGGTGACCCGCCCGCTGATCGTGATGCTCAACGGCATGGCCAACTGGGTGCTGCACCGTTTCGGTGTGCAGGCGGTGGACGAGCTGGTGAGCGGGCACAACCCGGAGGACGTGCGCGAGCTGGTGGAGCACTCCGCCAAGGCGGGTGCCCTGGACTCCGAGCGCCGGGACCAGCTGGCCACGGCCCTGGAGGTCAACTCCCAGCCGTTGGACGAGCACTTCACCCCGCGCGAGGAGATCGCCTGGGTGACGCCGGACGCCGGGGTGGAGGAGGTCAAGCGGGTCTCCCGCGAGTCCACGCACCTGAGGCTGGTGGTGATGGAGTCGGGTGAACCGGTCGGTGTGCTGCACGTGCGTGAGGCGCTGACCAGCCCGGCCGGGACCACCGCGGCCGACCTCATGCGCCCGGTGCTGACGTTGTCGGTGGGTACGCCGATGTACGCGGCGATGGGCATCATGCGGGACAGCCGCAGCCACCTCGCTCTCGTCGAGAACGAGGGTGAGCTGGTGGGTCTGGTGACCCTCCAGGACATCCTGGACCGGTTGCTGCTGCTGGACACGGCGGCCTAGCGACCGGAGCGACGGAGAACACGGCGGGGGCCGGTCACTCACGTGACCGGCCCCCGCTTCGTGTGACCCTGGTTCCCCTCGGGGCCTCAGGCGGTCTTCGTGGTGAGGGTGACCTCGATGTTGCCGCGCGTGGCGCGGGAGTAGGGGCACATCTGGTGGGCGGCCTCGACCAGCTTCTCGGCCTCGGCCTGCTCCAGGCCGGGGAGGGTGACGATGAGCTCGACCGCGATGTCCAGGCCCTCCTCGGACTTGCCGAGGCTCACCTTGGAGTCGATGGTGGAACCGTCGACCTTGGTCTTGGCCTGGCGGGCGACGTTCTTCAGGGCGCCGTGGAAGCAGGCGGCGTAGCCGACGGCGAAGAGCTGCTCGGGGTTGGTGCCGGGGCCGTCGTCGCCGCCCACGCCCGCGGGCACGGAGAGGTCGACGCTCAGACGGCCGTCGTCGGTCTTGCCCGAGCCCTTGCGGCCCTCTCCGGTGACACTGGCGTTGGCGGTGTAGAGAACGTTGTAGGCCATGTTCGATCCCTCTCTGTGGCCCGGCGACGCCGGGCCCACGTGTGGCGTTGTGGGGTGGTGAGGTGGTGCGGACGTCTCAGTTGCCCGGGTCCGGACCGGACGCGGTCGTCCGGCCCGCGGTTCCGGCCACTGAGCGCGTGACGTGGTCGAGCAGGCCCCGGAGCTCCTCGATCCTGCTCACCGGGAGGTCGGTGGCGCTCAGGACCTGGTCGGGGATCCCCCGGGCGAGTTCGCGCAGGCGGCCACCCTCGTCGGTGACGCTGACGTGCACGATCCGTTCGTCCTCGGGCCCGCGCCTGCGGGTGAGCAGGCCGGCGCCCTCCATCCTGCGCAGCAGGGGCGAGAGCGTGCCCGAGTCCAGGCTGAGCGCGATACCGAGTTCCTTGACCGGCAGGGTCCCGCGTTCCCACAGCACCAGCATGACCAGGTACTGCGGGTAGGTGAGTCCCAGGTCGGCCAGGATCTCCCGGTAGAGACCGGTCAGGGCCCGGGAGGCCGTGTAGAGGGAGAAGCAGAGCTGCCGGTCCAGGGCGAGGGGGTCGCCCCCGTCGGTCTCCGTCATGTTCGCTCCTCCCCTCGACGTCCCGATCACGGTAACAGTAAATGGTTGTGCACAACAGGGTTGCCCACAACTCTTTTGGAGTGAAGGGCCCACGGACGCGCAAGGCACGACGGGGCCCGGGTCCGCGGACCCGGGCCCCGTCCCGGCCGACGCGCTCCTACAGGAAGCGCACGCCCTGGGCCAGCGGCAGCTCACCGCCGTAGTTCACCGTGTTGGTCGCCCGGCGCATGTAGGCCTTCCAGGAGTCCGACCCCGACTCCCGACCCCCGCCGGTGTCCTTCTCCCCGCCGAAGGCCCCGCCGATCTCCGCGCCCGAGGTGCCGATGTTGACGTTGACGATGCCGCAGTCGGACCCGGCCGCCGAGAGGAAGCGCTCCGCCTCGGCCTGGTCCTGGGTGAAGATGGCCGACGACAGCCCCTGGGGAACCCCGTTGTGCAGCTCCACCGCCTCCTCCAGGGTGCGGTAGGTGAGGACGTACAGGATCGGCGCGAAGGTCTCCGTGCGCACGACCTCCGTCTGTGCGGGCATGCGCACCACCGCGGGCTCGACGTAGTAGGCGTCCTCGGCGTCCTTCTCCAGGCGCCGCTCACCGCCCACCAGCACGTCGCCGCCGTCCGCCCGGGCCTGCTCCAGCGCCTCGCGCATGGCCGTGTGTCCCCGCTCCCCCACCAGCGGCCCCACCAGGGTCGCCTCCTCGTAGGGGTCACCGATCCGTTCCCGCAGCTGCTGGTAGCCGTCCACCACGCGCTCGACGACCTGGTCGACCACGTCCTCGTGCACGATCAGGCGGCGCAGCGTGGTGCAGCGCTGTCCGGCGGTCCCGGCCGCCGAGAACACGCTGCCGCGCACGACCAGGTCCAGGTCGGCCGAGGGCGCCACGACAGCGGCGTTGTTGCCGCCCAGCTCCAGAAGGTACCGACCCATGCGGGCGGCCACCTTGGGCGCGACCGCCCGGCCCATGGCGGTCGAACCGGTCGCGGAGACCAGAGCCACCCGCTCGTCGTTGACCAGTACGTCCCCGACCTCGGCCCCGCCGAGGACCACCCGGTGGACGTCGGCGGGCGCCCCCACGTCGGCGGCGGCGCGCATGAGCAGGCCGTGACAGCCCAGCGCGGTCAGCGGGGTGAGCTCGGAGGGCTTCCACACCACGGTGTCACCGCACACCAGGGCCACACAGGTGTTCCAGGACCACACGGCGACGGGGAAGTTGAAGGCGGTGATGACGCCGACCACGCCCAGCGGGTGCCAGGTCTCCATCAGCCGGTGGCCGGGCCGCTCCGAGGGCATGGTCCTCCCGTAGAGCTGACGTGACAGGCCCACGGCGAAGTCGCAGACGTCGATCATCTCCTGGACCTCGCCCAGGGCCTCGGAACGGATCTTGCCCGCCTCGAGGGTGACCAGCTCCGCGAGGTCGGCCTTGTGCTCGCGCAGCAGCTCACCGAGGCGGTGGACGAGCTGGCCGCGCACCGGGGCGGGGGTGTCCCGCCAGGCGGAGGTGAAGGAGCCGTGGACCTCGGCCACCGCGCGCTCGGCGGAGGCGGGGGTGTCGAACTCGACGGGGAACAGGGTTCCGCCGGTGATCGGAGTACGGGCCTGACCGGGCGCCCCGAGGGACTCGGGCAGGCGGGTCACGCCGCACCGTTCCAGGGCGGTCCGCGCGCGTCCGGCGAGGACCTCGGTGTCGGGGAGGGCACCAGTGTGCATGTGTGTTCTCTCTCCGTTGAGAGGGGAGGCGGTCATCACACACCTTGCCAACTCCGGGCCCGGCGGTCCACCCCCGGCGTCCGGCCCGCCGGGTGTCGCGCCGGGAACCCGCACCGGCCGCGGGGCCGGTGCGAGGCGGGTTCCGCTCCCGCACGGAGTGTCATGGGAGACCGTTAGAATCGCGGAGCCGCTCCCCCGTCCCCGACCCAGACAGCTGGCCCGTGCACCACGACACCACCCCCGAAGAGGCCCGCGCCGACCTTCCGGAGGCGCGCCAGATCCTGGCGCGTTCCGGTTTCGGCGCCGCCGATCCCCTGTTCGCCGCGGACCTGCGCGCGAGCACCGACCCCGGACAGGCCCGGGAGGTGGTCGCCTCCCACGCCTCCCGGCTGTGGACGGAGTCCACCCGCACCGGCCCCGACCCGGTCGACGACCGCCCCCTGTACTGGGCACGGCTGGTCCTGCGTGCGCGTCTGCGCGCCTGGGAGCCCTCCTTCCCCCTGTCCGAGGCGGAGCGGGCCGCGCTCCTCCACCTGTTCGAGACCGCCTCCCGGGGCATCACCGACCTCGACTTCCCGCCGGGCGACCGGTGGGTGCGCGTCGTCGTCACCGGTTTCGACCCCTTCCGACTGGACACCGACCCCGGCTGCTCGAACCCCTCCGGGGCGGCCGCCCTGGACCTGCACGGGTGGACGTTCCCCGTGGGTGAGCGCACCGCCGTGGTGCGCGCCGCCGTGTTCCCGGTGCGCTGGGGCGACTTCGACGCCGGGATCGTGGAGGAGGCGCTGGCCGACCAGTACGGGGTGGCCGACGCGGTGATCACGCTGAGCCGGGGACGTGACCGGTTCGACCTGGAGGTCTGGAACGGGGTGTGGCGCGGCGGGGGCGAGGACAACCTGGGGGTCTCCCGTACCGGACGCGCGCCGGTGGCCGGTCCCGGGGCCCCGGAGTGGACCCGCACCTCGCTGCCGGTGGAGCGGATCGTCGCCGACACGACCGGGCCGGACGCGATGGTCGTCAACACCGAGGTCACCGAGGTTCCCGAGGGTGGCGACACCCCGGTGACACGCCCGGGTGGGCCCACCGAGGGGTCGGCCGCCCGAAAGGGCGGCGGTGGCGACTACCTCTCCAACGAGATCGCGTACCGCAACACCTTGCTGAGGGACCGGGCGGGCTCGGTCGTGGCGGCCGGACACGTCCACCTGCCCAGGACCGAACGCCCCGAGGAGCACACCGACACCCTGGCCCGCACGCGGGCCCTCGTGGCGGTTGTGGCGGCCGAGGCCCGGGTGGCGTCGGCCGCCGAGCCGGGTTCGGAGGACCCCCGGGAGTCCTGAGGGGCGACCGAAGCGGGTGGTTCCGGGGTGGCCGGAAGGGCCGTGGTGACACGCCCGAGCGCGGGCCGAGTCCACAAAACTGACTTTCCGGCCACAGAGGGGCATTTGATCACTCTGTGAGCACGTTCCGTCGCTCGCTGGTCATCTGGCGCACCTGTGGTTTCGATAAGGTCCCCACGTGGCTGACACCTCACTGAGACGAAAACTCACTGTCAGTGCCGCTCTGGGCCTGCTGTTGGTCCCGGGCTGCCACTCCGCGGAACAGAACCTGCCCTACGCCGAGGCGATCCAGTTCTCTCCGGACACACTGGAGAAGCTGGCCACGCGCACGGTGTCGGTACGGGTCGACCACAGCACGGTGAGCTACCGCTATCCCATCCTGGGCGAATCCCATCCGCTGACGACGGAGATCCGCACCGCGATGGCCGAACGCCAGACCGCGTTCCTGGAGGAGCTGCCCGATCACGGCAGCCCCGAACTGGTCCAGGACGTGGAGCTGCTGGCCGCCTCCGGGGACGTGATCGGAGCCAGGACCACCGCCGTCACCTCGGGAGTCCGCGGTGGCGGCAGCGAGACCTCGACGCTCTGGTACGACTCCGGCACCGGCGAGGTCCTGCCCTGGACCTCGCTCTTCCGGGACGAGGCCTCCCTGGAGGCCGCGCACCTGGCCGTGGCCCAGGTGCTCCAGGACGGCTACCAGATGACCGCCGACCAGGTGCCCGGGCTCCTGGGCGAGATCGCGATGCGAGCCGAGGCCGACCCGGACTCGGTCTCGGCCGCGGCCTCCGAACCGGCCGGGGCCTCCGAGGAGGAGTCCGGATCCGGGGACCCGGAACCCGGTGGGACCGAGGAGACCGAGGAGACCGACGGGGCGGCGCTCTCGGTCGGGGACGCCGACCTGAGCGACCCGGAACAGGCCTGGGAGGCAGCCGAGCGCTGGGCCGCCTCGCCACTGGCCGACCTGGCCTTCAGCACGGCGGGCGGGCTGGCCGTGCGCATGGACCCGGCGGACGTTCCGAGCGCGGGCCGGGTCAGCGAGGTCCTTCTGCCGGTGGAGGCGGAGGAGACCGAGGAGGTCCTCTCCGAACTGGGGTACCACGCGCGCAGCGCGGCGGTGGCCGCCAACGCCGATCCCGAGGACTTCCCGCTCGACGGGACCCTGACCGCCGAGGGCAGCAGCCTGGACTGCGAGCGCCTCAAGTGCGTGGCGCTGACCTTCGACGACGGGCCCGGCGAGTACACCGACGAGCTCCTGGACCACCTGGCCGAGTACGACGCCAGGGCCACCTTCTACGTGATGGGCTCCCTCGTGAGCGAGTTCCCGGAGATCGTGGAGCGCACCCACGCCGAGGGCCACGAGATGGGCAACCACACGTGGAAGCACGACGACCTCACGACGCTCTCCGCCGAGGGGGTGGCCGAGGACCTGAAGCGCACGGACGAGGCGATCCAGGAGGTGACCGGGGTGGCACCGCCCACCCTGCGCCCGCCCTACGGCGCGATGAACGGCACCGTGAGCGATGCCACCGAGCATCCCATCATCCTGTGGGACGTGGACACGATGGACTGGCAGAACCGGGACACCGGCGCGGTGACCAAGCACGCGCTCGACGAGTCCAAGCCGGGCAGCGTGGTGCTGTTCCACGACATCCACAAGTCCACTGTCGACGCCATCCCGGACGTGCTGGAGGGAATGCACGCCGACGGGTTCCACTTCGTGACCGTGAGCGAGATCTTCGGTGAGGACGGCCTGAAGCCGGGCCAGTCCCACACGGACGCCCGGGTCGACTGACCCACCGGTCCGCACGGGCCCCGGTCGCCACGTGGCGACCGGGGCCCTCGGTCGTGGGGTGACGCGTCGTTCCTCACTCTCGGGCCCGGAGACACGCTGGATCTTGCCCGATATGCCCGTTTAGTCTAAATTTCGACGGGTGAACGTTACCTCTCTGATACATAGGGGCGCCGCAGGCGCCGCCGGGGGCCTCCTCCTCGCCTCCGGCCTGATGATCGGAGCCGCCACTCCGGTGACGGCCACCCCCGCCGAGGAGGCACCGGACTGCGACGCGGTGCGGTGTGTGGCCCTGACCTTCGACGACGGGCCCGGCGAGTACACCGACGCGCTCCTGGACATCCTGGCCGAGCACGACGCCAGGGCCACCTTCTACCTGCTCGGCTCACGCGTGGACGACCACCGTGAGGAGGTGCGGCGCATGGCCGAGGAAGGCCACGGGATCGGCAACCACACCTGGAAGCACGACGACCTCACCACGCTCTCCGCCGACCGGATCAGGGACGACCTCGCCCGCACCGACCGCGCCGTGGCCGAGGTCACCGGGGAGCGGCCCCGGAGCATGCGCCCGCCCTACGGGGCCCTCGACGACACCGCCCGCGAGGCGATCCCCCACCCCATGATGCTCTGGGACGTGGACACCCTGGACTGGCAGCACCGCGACGGCGACCGGATGCGCGAGATCGCCCTCGACGGGGTCCGGGACGGCAGCGTCGTCCTGTTCCACGACATCCACGAGACCACCGTGGAGGCGGTCCCCGAACTCCTGGACGACCTGGCCGAGCGGGGCTACCACTTCGTGACCGTCAGCGAGCTGTTCGGGGACCGCCTCGAACCGGGCACCGCGTACTCCGACGCCCGGACCGAGTAGCCCGTTCAGAGCATCCGGCGCAGGATGCGCTCCTTGACCTGGCTGATCGGCGCGTAGGCCACCCGCATGGTGTCCATGAGCAGCGACTTGTCCAGGACCGACTTGGTGTGCGAGAAGGTGTCGACGGAGGCCGCCGAGTGGTAGGCGCCCATCCCGCTCTCCCCCACCCCGCCGAAGGGCAGGTCCGGCACGGCCAGGTGCGCGATCGGCAGCCCGAAGCCCAGGGCGCCCGAGGACGTCTCGGTGGTCAGGCGTCGCTTGGTGGTCTCGGAGTCGGTGAACCCGTACAGCGCCAGCGGCTTGTCGCGTTCGTTGACGAAGCGGATCGCCGCGTCGAGGTCGGGTACCCGCAGAACCGGCAGGATCGGACCGAAGATCTCCTCGGCCATCACCGGCGCGTCCGGATCCACGTCACCCAGCACCGTGGGGGCGATGTAGAGGTCCTCGCGGTCGGTGTTCCCGCCCGCGACGACCTCGCCGCTCTCCAGCAGGGCGCTGAGCCGGTCGAAGTGGCGTTCGTTGACGATGCGACCGTAGTCCGCGCTCTTCGCCGGGTCGGAGCCGAACATCTCGGTGATGGCGGCGGCCAGCTCCTTCTGGAGCCTCTCCGCCGTGTCACCGATGGCCAGCACGTAGTCCGGGGCCACGCAGGTCTGTCCCGCGTTGGTGAACTTTCCCCAGGCCAGGCGCCGGGCCGTGGTGGCCAGGTCCACGCCGGGCTCGACCACCGCCGGGCTCTTGCCGCCCAGTTCCAGGGTGACCGGGGTCAGGTGTCGGACCGCCGCCGCCATGACGATCCGGGCCACGGCCGCGTTGCCGGTGTAGAAGATGTGGTCGAAGCGCTGCTCCAGGAGAGCGGTGCTCTCGGAGACTCCGCCCTCGACCACCGCGACCGCCTCGCCGTCCAGGTAACGGGGGATGAGGTCGGCGAGCACGGCCGAGGTCGCCGGGGAGAGCTCGGACGGCTTGAGCACGGCCGCGTTGCCCGCCGCGAGGGCGCCGACCAGCGGCGACAGGGCCAGGTTGACCGGGTAGTTCCAGGGGCTGATGATCAGGACCGCGCCCAGGGGTTCGCGGACGAGGCGGGCCCGGGCCGGGGCCAGGGCCAGGGGGACCGACACCCGCTGCGGCCGCAGCCACGAGGCCAGGTGTCTCAGGGTGTGGTCGATCTCGTTGACCACGAAACCGATCTCGGTCGTGTGCGCCTCCACGGGGGGTTTGCCCAGGTCGGAGCTGAGCGCCTTCTCCAGAGTGGC
Source organism: Nocardiopsis sp. NPDC058789 (assembly GCF_042745575.1). Classification (NCBI taxonomy): domain Bacteria; kingdom Bacillati; phylum Actinomycetota; class Actinomycetes; order Streptosporangiales; family Nocardiopsidaceae; genus Nocardiopsis; species Nocardiopsis sp. NPDC058789. The sequence goes on along the minus strand of NZ_JBHYOW010000008.1, from coordinate 180,635 downwards.
GCGCTCCTCCGTGAGCATGCGACGCATCGCGCGCAGCTGGGCGCGACGCCAGGAGAGCGGCTTGGTGCGGCCGCTGTCGAAGGTGGCGCGCAGCCGGGCCACGATCTGGGGGATCTCGGTGATGAGGGTGAGCGGTTCGGAGGCGTTGGTGTGAGCCATGGCCCCAGAGTAAACGAAAACGTTTCGTTTCCAAGAGCCCCGTCACATACGATTCGAGTATGACGACGGACCATCTGCCGGACACGTCCGCCGGGACCGCCCCACGGGGCCGACCCCGCGACGCCAACCGGGACCGCGCGCTGATGGACGCCACCCTCACCGAACTCCAACTGCACGGCTACAGCGGGCTGACCACCGCAGCCGTCGCACGTCGGGCGGGTGTCTCCACCGCCACCCTGTACCGCCGCTGGCGCTCCAAGGAGGACCTGGTGGTGGGCGCCGCCCGGGCCTGGGCGGAGAACCTGGGCCCCGACCACGACCACGGGAGCCTCACCGCCGACCTCGGTGTGTTGCTCGGGGACAAGGCCGCCGCGCTGGAGGGCACCTCCGGCCGTCTGCTGCGCGCCGTCCTGGGCGAGGCCGCCCACAACCGGGCCCTGGCCGACGTGCTCTTCGACGCCTTCGTGATCCCGCTCCAGGGCAGGGTGCTCGCCCTGCTCGACCGGGCGGTGGAGCGAGGGGAGATCCCGGAGGTGGAGGATCCCCTGGTGGTCGCGGAGCTGATCATCGGGCCCATGGTCAGCCACACCTTCCTGGTCCCGCCGGAGGCGGGCGGCGGGACCGCCGCCACCCCGGGCGCGGACATCGCCGGGCGACTGCTCCCCTACCTCCTCAGAGCCCTGGGCGCCCGCACCGACTGACGTCCGGACGGGTCAGCCCACGGCCCTCCTCACGAGGTCGGCGATGGTCAGTTCCGCCCGCTCGTCCAGCGCGGTGACCGCGTAGGCCGTGGGCCACAGGCCTCCCTCGTCATCGAGGCGGGCCTCCGTGGTGAACCCGAGACTGGAGTAGCGCTCCTTGTCCACCTGCCCGCTGCGGAAGAAGCACACGACCTTGCCCTTCCTCGCGTACGCGGGCTGTCCGTACCACAGCTTGGGTGACAACTCCGGCGCGTGGGCGGCGACGATCGCGTGGATCCGCTCGGCCACCGCCCGGTCGGCCGGCTCCATGTCCTCTATTTTCGCGAGCACGTCGAGCTCGGCCGTGGCCGCCTTGTTGCCGCGCCCGCGTTCGGCCTCCTTCCTCAGTTCGGCGGCGCGCTGCCTCATCGCGGCGCGCTCCTGTTCGGAGAAGCCTCCCGACCCCTCGCGGGTGTCCTGCGTCATGGGTGTCTCCTCTGGTCACGGTGCCTCGGGGCCCTCCAGGCTAGCCAGGCCGGATCCCGGGTGCTTCTCGATTCCTGACCGCCCCTCCGTGCCGTGTCGGTCAGGAATCGAGAAGCCCGCGCCCTGACTCGCCGCCTAACGTGGTCGGGGTCGGGGCCCGGAGGCCGCCGATCCACCCACCGAACGAAGGGACCGCGCAGTGGCGCTCTCACTGGACACCGTCACCGTCGAGGCATCACGGGCGGAGGACGCGCGCGCCTTCCACGCGGCCGTGTTCACCGAGGGGGCGACGGCCGACTCCCCCGTCGTGGACCTCAACGGCACCGGTCGGCTCTCCTTCGAGGCGACCGGCTCGAACACCACGGGCTTCCGCGGCTGTGTACTGAGCGTGATCGTCGAACGCCCCGCCGAGGTCCAGACCCTGGTGGAGACGGCCACCGCCCACGGTGCCGAAGTGGTCAAACCTCCGAGGAAGGAACTCTTCGGCGAGTACACCGCCGTCTTCCGGGCACCGGACGGGACCCTCTGGAAGCTCGCCGCCGCCACGAAGAAGAACCGCGGAGCCGTCCCCGAGCCTCCGGAACCCGTCGAGACCGCCGTCTACCTTGGCGTCACCAGCCCCAAGGCCTCCCGGGGCTTCTACGAGGCTCTGGGCATGGAGACCCGCCACGACTACGGTGACAAATTCGTCGACTTCACCACGGCGACCGGCACGTCCCGTCTGGGCCTGCTGCGGCGGGCCGCACTGGCCAAGGACGTCGGTGTCGACGAGCACGGCACGGGCCCGACCGGAGTCGTCCTCACCCACACCGCGGCCTCGCGCGCCGACCTCGACGCACTCCTGTCCCGCGCCGAAACAGCGGGCGCGGCCGTCACCGTCCCCGAACCGAACACGCGCACCGGTGGCTTCACCGACCCCGACGGGCACCGCTGGCGGATCACCGCCGTGGCGTGAGGAAGTGGGCCATGGGTCCAGCGGTGCGTCGACCGTCTGGCCAGCCGGTCGTCCAACACCCACGGCGTCCGCGCGAGGGCCTGGACGCGCGCGTGAACCCCCCGTTCACGCCCGGGCACCCCGCCCGGAACACGCAGGGTTGTCGCCGGTGTGGCCTGGGGAGGAGTCGGGACGCGACGCACATCGCGGCACCGACCGAAAGACGGGGGAACCCTTGTTGCGCTCACCGATCCTCGACTACCTCGACGCCATCGTCGAGAGCACCGGCCACGTCGTCTCCGGCGCCCCGGCCGACTACATCCCGGAACTGGCCGCCGCCGATCCGGACCGGGTGGCGGTGGCGCTGTGCACGGTGAACGGAACCGTCTACGCGAGCGGGGACGCGGACCACGAGTTCAGCATCCAGTCGATGTCCAAACCCTTCGCCTACGCGCTGGCGATCGAGGACCACGGCCTGGAGTACGTCCTGGACCGCGTCGGGGTGGAACCCAGCGGCGAGGCCTTCAACGAACTCTCCCTGGACCCGGAGACCGGCAGACCCCGCAACCCGATGATCAACGCGGGGGCGATCGCCACCCACACGCTCGTCCGCGACGACCAGCGCCCCGCCGTGGACCGTGTCCTGGACCTCTTCTCCGACCTCGCCCAACGGCCGGTGCGGATCGACGAGCGACTGGCCGCCTCCGAGCTGGAGACCGGGGACCGCAACCTCGGCCTGGCCTACCTCCTGCACGCCTCCGGCCGCCTGGGCCAGGATCCCGCCGCCGCCGTCGCCGGGTACGTCCGACAGTGCTCGGCCAACGTCACCGTGCGCGACCTGGCGCTCATGGCCTGCACGCTGGCCAACGGCGGCGTGCAGCCCAACACCGGCCAGCGGCTGTTCAGCAGGCGTACCACCCGGCACCTGCTGAGCGTGATGGCCTCCTGCGGCATGTACGACGCGGCCGGGGACTGGCTCACCAGCGTGGGCATCCCCGCCAAGAGCGGCGTGGCCGGGGGGATCCTCGGGGTGCTCCCCGGCCAGGTGGGGGTGGCGGTGTTCTCCCCGCGCCTGGACGCCCACGGCAACAGCGCGCGCGGCGTGGTCATGATGGAGAAGCTGTCGGAGGACCTGGGCCTGCACCTGATGGAGTCCGGCAGACCCGCGCGCTCGTCCCTGCGCGAGACCCGCAAGGAGGTCGTCGACGGGGAGCCGGCGACGGTCTACGTGCTGCAGGGCGACATGGTGCTGAGCAGCATCGAGGCCCTGGTGCACGAACTGGTCGGGAACACGCCCTCGACGCACCTGGTGGTGTTCGACATGAGCCGGGTCGACGAGGTGCTGCCGGTGGCCCGCCGCACGTCCGCCGCGATGGCCGCCAAGCTCATCGACTCGGGGCACCGGATCATCCTGGTGGACCCGGAGGAGACCGTCCCGGACTTCCAGGACAGCCGGGGCCGCGCGGTGGAGCGGTGGAGCCCCGAGCGTCTGGCCCGCAGCCAGCTCTAGAGGGGGCACGCGGCGTCGCGCCGCGAGGCGTCATCCCCAGCCACGCCGCCGCACTGGACAGACATTCGAAAACATGTTCGAATTGACCCCATGCGCTGGGAGAACCTCCGAGAGGGAACCAAGGACACCGGGCAGCAGACACTGTTCGAAGCCGCCACACCGCCGCCCACGCGCGGCACCGGACGGGCCGGTCTGGGCGCGCCCGCGCCCGGACCGGTCCTCGCCGGCCAGGACGGCGAGGCGGTCGCCATCGAGATCCAGGCCCGCACCATCATCAACCGGGTACCGGGTGACGACCCCATGTTCCGGTGGACCATCAACCCCTACCGGGGCTGCTCGCACGCCTGCGTGTACTGCTTCGCCAGACGCACGCACGAGTACCTCGACCTCGACAGCGGCCGCGACTTCGACACCCGCATCCTGGTCAAGGTCAACGCCGCCGAACGCCTGCGCGCCGAACTCGCCCGCCCCTCCTGGCGCGGTGAGCACATCGCGATGGGCACCAACACCGACCCCTACCAGCGGGCCGAGGGGCGCTACCGGCTGATGCCGGAGATCATCGCGGCGCTCCGGGACACCGCCAACCCCTTCTCGATCCTCACCAAGGGAACCCTGGTCCTGCGTGACCTCCCCCTCCTGGAACAGGCCGCGCGGGTCACCCGGGTCGGCATGGCGGTCTCGGTCGGCTCCGTGGACACGCGGGTCTGGCGCACCGTGGAGCCGGGGACCCCGAGCCCCCGTGCCCGGCTGGGCGTGGTCCGCGCGCTGAGCGAGCGCGGGATGGAGTGCTCGGTGCTCATGGCCCCGATCCTGCCCGGGCTGACCGACTCCGCCGAGCAGATCGAGGAGACCGTCGCCGCCGTCGCGGAGGCCGGGGCCACCCGTCTCTCCCCGATCGTCCTGCACCTGCGCCCGGGCGCGCGTGAGTGGTACCGCGCCTGGTTGGCACGGGAGCACCCGCGCCTGCTACCGCTCTACCGCGAGCTCTACGGGCGGGGCTCCTACGCCTCGGACTCCTACCAGCGGATCGTCACCACGGCCGTTCGTGAGATCGCGGCCAGGTACGGCCTGAACAGACCCGGGTCTCCCCGGGACGCGGGTCGTGAGAAGCCCACGGAGGACGAACAGCTGAGCATCGAGCTCCCCGTGGCGGGGGGCTGAACGCGGGGGCGTCCACGCCGTCCCTCCCCTCCGGCCCACGGCGGCCGGTGGCCTCGTGACGCCTCCGCCACCCCACCGACCCAGCCTGTGCGGGGCCGTGACCGGGCGCCCGCGTAGGGGGCCGGCACGGCCCGGAGTCGGGTCACGGGGTCAGTGTCGAGGGACGGCGGCCAGGGCGGCGGGGGTGACCACGCGCAGGAAGGGGATCACCGTCAGCAGGGCCGCCACCGCGAAGACCGCGAAGGCCGCCCGCACGCCGACCACCTCCGCGAGCAGGCCCACCAGGGCGGCGCCCAACGGCATCGCGCCCCAGCCGAACAGGCGGAACACGGCGCTGAACCGGCCCAGCATCGCGCCGGGAACCATCCGCTGGCTGAGGGTGCGCGTGTTGACGGTCCACAGGGTGCCTCCCATGCCGCCGAGGAACGCGGCCGCGCCCACCACCCACACATGGGAGGTCAGCACGGGGGCGGCCATCATCGCGGCGGTGCCCAGCAGGTCCGCGAACATCGCCCAGCGACGCCCCAACAACCTGTTCACCCACCCCACGGTGAGCGCCCCGACGATGCCGCCGGCACCGAGGGCGCTCATCAGGGCACCGTACTCGGCGGCGCTCAGGTCCAGCAGATCCGTGGCCACCAGAGGCATCAGCGCCAGCCACGCGCCCCAGCAGGCGCAGAGCACAGTGAGCAGCAGGGCCATGCCGCGCAGCAGGGGCTCCCGCCACAGGTAGGCCAGCCCCTCACCGATGCGCGCGTGTACCGAGCCGATCGGCCGCTCGCCCACGGGGTTCGGTGCGAAGCGTCCCACCAGGAACAGCAGCACCAGCATGCCGACCACGTACGCGGCACCGGTGGCCCCCAGGGCCAGGCCCGCGCCCACCGCCACCAGCACACCGCCGACGAAGGGACCGGTGAACTCCCCGCACGCGGTCTCGGCTCCGGCCATCCACGCGTTGGCGCGCTCGCGCCCCGGGGGCGTCACCGCGGAGGGGACCAGGGCGACCGACGCCGTGGTCGCCACGACCTCGGCCACCCCCATCAGCGCGGCCCCGGCGTAGAGCAGCGGGAGGGAGAGCGCGCCCGTGAGCAGTGCGGCGGCCAGTCCGGCCATCGTGGCCACCCGGACGAGGTTGGCCGTCAGGAGCAGCGCCCGCCGGTCGAAGCGGTCCACCAGTACGCCGACGTGCAGCGAGGTGAGCAGCCAGGGCAGCGTGAGCACGGTCGCGACCGCCGCGATCATCCCGGGCGACGTGGTCAGGGTCGTGGCGACCAGGGGCAGGGCCACCTTGAGCACGCCGTCAGCGAGGTTGGTGAGCGCGGTGAAGGCGACCAGCACGCCGGTGTTGCGCGTGTCGGTCCGGTCATCGGGTCGCGCGGCGCGGAGCTGCGTCATGACTAACCACCTTAAGCCGTTTGGTGGATAGTAGCCTGGAATGGCCGAGGCCGACAGTGGGTTGGACCCAGAGCGGAGCGAGTAACCCCTAACCTTGGGTCACCAGTTACTCCCGGGAGGGGACATGGAACGACCACCCGCCGCCGAGCGCGTCGAGCTGTTCACCAACACCTTCGACCTGGAGAGCGGCCGGGACGAGCTGTCCACTCCGGAGGAGCTGACGCACTGGCTGCGTGAGCACGGACTGGTCGGTGGCGGGACCCGCGCCGACGCGGCTGACCACCGGGCGTTCCTGGACCTGCGTGCCGGGTTGCGCGCCGCACTGGACGGCACCGCGGCGGACCCCCACGCGCTCGCCCGGGCCGACACGGTTCTGGCCGAACTCCCGCTCCTGGCCAGTCTCGACAGGACCCTCGTCCCCGACCCGGAGCTCTCCCCCGCGCGGAGGGCGTGCGCCGTGCTGGCCCTGGACTGGGTGCGCCTGGTGACGACCGGGGAGGTGGTGCGGCTCAAGCGGTGCGCCGAGCACACCTGCCTGTGGGTGTTCTGGGACGGCTCGAAGAACCAGAGCCGCCGCTGGTGCTCGATGCGGGTGTGTGGGAACCGGACCAAGTCACGGCGTCACACCGCGAAGGAACGCAGGGCGCGCGAGGACGGCTGAGGAGCCACTCCCCTGGGAGGCGAGGCGTCGCTTGGTGGCTTCAGTGGTGAAACGAACCGTCACCTTTACGACGTAGATTCACATCGGATCCGGGATCACGCTCCCGTGTTCGCCTCCTCCGCCCGGCGCACCATCTCCTCGATCCACACCGGCGCGAACGGGGTCAGGCAGCCCGGCGGGGTCGGATAGTCCTTGAGCACCTCCAGGCGCTCCCCGATCCCCACAGCCCGTTCGCGGTACTCGGCGTGGCCGATGCCGATCCGCGCCAGGCAGTTGTTCATCTCCCACTGCAGGCGGTCCGGGGCGGAGGCCATCTCCCCCTCGATAGTGTCCAGCAGGGCCGCCAGGTCCAGACCCTCGGGTCGTTTCCCCACCCGCTCCGTGGTCAGGGCCCACCCCGCGCTCGCGACCACCGGATCCGGATCGTCGAACCAGGCCAGGCGCAGCTCCTCGGCGTGCGGCCCCTTCTTGACCACGTAGTTCACCAGCCAGTCGTGCACCTTGGGGGTGCGCGCCTCGCGCAGCATCGCGTCCAGGTCGTCGCGTCCGAACTCCCGGGGCCGACAGACGAGGAGGGCGAGCAGCCTCGCGGCACCGTCCCCGGTCGCCCAGAGCTCAAGCGCCAGGTCGTGGCGCTTCCCGAGCCGTTTGGCCACGGCCCTCAGCTTGGTGAGGTTCACCCCGTGGTCGTCGCCGTGCCTCTCGTTGACCGCACGGACCCGGGCGTCCTCCAGCCCGGCCAGCTCGGTCATCACCTCGGTCACCGTCGTCTCGGCCACTGCGGCCTCCCCTCCCCCACTCGACGCGTCCAATCTACGCCGCAGGTCAGACCACTCCTGGCGGCTGGCTCAGGACGAGGCGGGAGCAGCACGGAGGTAGGATCACCTCGTTCCGTCACCCCCCGTGCGACTTCCTCTGGTCACCGAAGACGTCCTGGTACCGGAAGGTCCGTTCGCGGGTCCCACCCCCGAGATCGTCGTCACGCTGGAAGGCGAAGGAACGTGTGGGAGATGTCAGGGTTCCCAGAGTCCCGCGCTGTTCGGGACGGGCCCGGAGCCGGGTTCACCACGCCGCGACGAGCGGATCGCCGTGGTCCTCCCTCAGCCACGCCTCCGTGAACCTGCCGAGCCGGTCCGCCGAGGCGGTGCCGACCAACTCCGCGATCCGGTCTTCCCGTACGCCCAGCACCAGAACGCCCACGATCCGGTCCCCCAGAGCGATCACCATGGCGGGGGAACCGTTGACCACGCCTGAGTGGATCGACGGGGAGCCCCCGACCAGGCGCCGCTTGGCGTCGGTGGGCCGGAAGCCGGCGCGCAGCACGGAGGCGACCCTCTCGGCCCCCTCGTGTCGGCGCACCCCGCCGGAGCCCCCGGCTCCGTCGCTCACCACGGTGACGTCGTGGGTGAGCAGCCGGACCAGCCGTTCGGTCCGCCCCGAGGAGGCGGCCTCCACGAAGGCCTCCACCACGCGCCGGGCGGCGGCACGGTCGACCTCGCGGGCCTTCCGCCCGACGCTGATCCGGCGTCGCGCCCGATGAGCGTGCTGCTGGCTCGCCGACTCGCTGATGTCGAGGATCGCGGCGATCTCCGCATGGCTGTGGGAGAAGGCCTCCCTCAGGACGTAGACGCCCCGTTCCACCGGGGTGAGCCGCTCCATGAGCAGCAGAACCGCCAGGCTCACCGAGTCGCGCTGTTCGGCGGTCTCGTCGGGGCCCAGCATCGGGTCACCGTCCCACAGGGGCTCGGGAAGCCAGTCCCCCGCCGCCCGTTCCCGCCGCGCCCGGGCCGACCGCAACCGGTCCAGGGCCAGGTGGGTGACGACCTTGGTGAGCCAGGCCTCGGGGAGCTCGACGCTGTCGCGGTGGGCGCCCTCCCAACGCAGGAAGGCGTCCTGGACGGTGTCCTCGGCGTCGGCGGCGGAGCCGAGCAGACGGTACGCCAACGAGGCCAGCCGGTCCCGGTTGGCCTCGAAGCACGCCACTGCCGCGCTGTCCATGCGGGTCACGTTAGTCGGCGGCCGCCGCGGCTGTCCTGACCGGGGCGGTCAGGCGGAACCCGCGCACCGGCAGACCGTAGGTGGGACGGCCCATCGTCCAGGCGACCGTGGAGAGCACGAACCCCTTGAGGAACGTGGCGCCCCGGCCTCCCAGGAAGGACGCCTTCGCCCGCGACCGCTCGTCGACGAGTTGGAAGATCGCGTCGTCACGGCCCAGGCTGACACAGTTGCCCAGGTAGGCGAGCGGGGTGCGCCTGGACCGGTGTCCGGTGAGGTCCTCGATGATCGCGGCGGTGGCCCGCATGCGGGAGAATCCGGCCGAAGCGCAGGACATCGGGAGCGGCAGGCCGTTGTCACCGACGGCCAGAACGCTGTCACCGGCGGCGTAGACCTCGGGGTGGGAGACCGATCGCATTCCCTCGTCCACGATCATCCGGCCCAGCTCGTTCACGGCCAGTCCGCCGCGCGCGGCGATCGGGTGGGCCGCGAACCCCGCCGCCCACACGATCGCCTCGGCGTCCAGTGTCTCGCCCGTCTCGGTGGTCGCTCGTCCGGGTTCGACGCGGGTGACCGCGCTGCGCTCACGCACCGTGACCCCCAGCCGTTCGAAGGCCGTCAGAGTGTGGGACCGGGCCTTCTCCCCCAGCCATCCGCCCAGCTCACCGCTGGTGGCAAGGGTGACCCGCAGCCCGGGGTAAGCCTGGGCGATCTCGGTGGCCGTCTCGATGCCGGTGAGGTTGCCCCCGACGACCAGTACCCGCCCCCTCCCGTCCAGTTCACGGAGCCGGTCGCGCACCCGCGACGCGGCCCCCTCGTCGGCGACGTGCAGGGTGTGCTCGGCGGCCCCGGACACCCCACCGTGGTCGACGGTGCTGCCCAGCGCGTACAGGAGGGTGTCGTACCCCAGTTCCTCGGCACCGGCCGCCGCCTCCAACGACACCGTCCTCCGGTCGGCGTCGACCGAGGTGACCCGTGCGACCCTCAGCCGGACCCCGGTGCCCGCGAACATCTCGGCGAGTCCCCGACTCCCGGTGTCGCGACCGGCGGCGACCTGGTGCAGGCGCATGCGCTCGACGAAGTGGGGGGAGGCGTTGACGACGGTGATGTCCACGTCGTCGGAGTGCAGACGGCGGGCGAGGACCCCGGCTCCGGCCGCTCCGGCGTACCCGGCCCCGAGAACGATGACGCGGTGTCGCATGATCTTGCTCCTGTCCGTTCGTGTACCCCTTGAACGGGACGGCCTCCGCATCCCTGACAGCTCCGCGATGTGATCTGTTTCACTTCGCACCTTCGACGGGTCAGCGTGCCACGGCCCGCCGTTCACAGTGAGAACGGTCGAGGCGTTCGCGTGCGTGGTCGATGAGGGCCCTGCTCCTGGGGGAGATTCCGGAGCCGAAGACCCCACGGTGGCCGTCATGCGGCGACGGAGCCGAGGAAGGGCCACCTCTGCGCAGGGAGGCTGCCATCCGCTCCCGTAGCTCCGGGTCCAGGGTCGCCTGCTCCACCGCCGGGGAGGGTGCGGCGGGTAGCGGCTTCGGCTCGTGCACGATTTCGTCGGGGACCGAGCGGCAGGGCCGACCGCAGATCACGCAGGTGCCGCCGGGGGTGTTGCGTACGGCAGGATGGTGGGGGCAGGTCCCGGCGGACCGCCCTCGGGAATCCACCAGGAACCGCGCAGGGTGGGCGAACGGGTCGGTGTCGTCCCCCACCGGCCACGAGGGAGGCGCCACCTCCGCCCGGGCGATCCCTCGGCCCAGTGCACCGTCCAGGTAGGCGCGTGCGGCCCGCATGTCGCACAGCCGCCGCATCAGCGCGGGGAAGGGGCGCCGCAGGCGTTCCGCCCCCGCCAGCAGCGCCCTGACGTCGGCCACGCGCAGCCCTTGGCGCAGGAGTCTCTCCGCCGACCCCGCCAACCGGTTCCGATCCGTCTCCGGGTCTGCCAGAAGCGCACCGGGAATGTGGTCGATCAACTCGAACACTTCACCGCTGGGGCTTTGTCGCTTTTGTTCGCCTGTATTCGAGGCGCCACGGACGGAATCGCCCGCCTCCCCATCAGAACTGTCCCCAGGGGAACGGTCTGTGGGTCGATCTGACCTGGGGGCGGGCTCAATCTGAGCTGGGGTACGGCGCCCCCTCAACGACGGCCGGGTGTGCGGAGTGAGGGGCTCCTCCCCCAACCGGGCACGACAGGCGTTGATCTCCTCCAGCACGAGGTCGGGATAGTCCTCGGCGGGAACGAGGAGCTCCAGGACGCACGGCAGGTGATGGGAGGAGCGCCCCCGGGCGATGTCCCGGTCGAAGAACACAATGGTTTCCGAGCGGTCCAGCTTGCGGACCACACCGGCCTCGACCAGGTCGTCGATGGCGCGTTTGAGACTGCTGACGCTGAGGACACCCCCGGAGCGTTGGGCCAGGTTCTCCAGCAGGAAGTAGCACCACCGCCCGTCGGCGTCCACCACGTCCGCGATGGCCATGAGGGCGGGTAACGAGCGCAGCGTGGGCAGCACTCCCCTGCGGAAGACCTGCTGGACCCAGATGGCGAGGATGAACCCGATCCCCTTGAGCGCGCCCCGTGGACGCTTGCGGGGCGGAACGAATCCGGCCGGGTTGCGGGATTCGGATGTGCCGGAGGAGGGAGAGGCGCTAGACTCCATGGTGAGTCGCCTTCCTTGTTAGAGGGGTGGGGTGGCTCAGTCGACCAACCTGTTTGTGCAGGCGTCGGCCACGACCCGACCGGGTGTTCTAGCACCGGGTCGGGTCTTTCTTATGGGGAACCAATGTAGTGAGTCGAACAGGAGTTCGTGGGGCTTTCTCTCAAATCCACAGGTGCGAGACGAAGAATAACCCGCACGCGCAGAATGCGGACATCACACCCTTGTGGCACTTTGAACCAGGATCTCCCGGTACAAATGGAGTTTCTCCATAAGAAGGACCCCACCCCGATGTTCGGGGCGGGGCCTCTCCCGCGAAGTACGGCACGGAAGAACCGACCGAGCTCGCCGCTCCGCGTCAGCTACCGATCATGCCTACCTCGCCGGGAGGATGCGGCCGGTGACCTCACCGAAGTCGATCCTCGCCCCGTCCGGTCCGGGCGCGGTGGCGGAGATGGTGACCTCGTCCCCGTCCTCCAGGAAGGTGCGCTCGGTGCCGTCGGGCAGCCGCAGGGGTTCCTTCCCCGACCACGTGAGTTCCAGGAAGCACCCGCGCTGGGACACCTCGGGGCCGCTCACGGTCCCCGACGCGTAGACGTCGCCGGTCCGCAGGGAGGCGCCGTTGACGGTCATGTGCGCGAGCTGCTGCGCGGCGGTCCAGTACATCTCGGAGAACGGCGGCGTGGAGACCAGGTGTCCGTTGAGCCGCACCTCCAGGCGCAGGTCCAGGCCCCAGGACCGGGAGCCCCTCAGGTAGGGCAGCGGCTCGGGGTCCTGGGCGGGCTGCTCGACCCTGGCCGACTCCAGGGCGGCGACGGGCACGACCCACGGGGAGACCGACGTGGCGAACGACTTGCCGAGGAACGGGCCGAGCGGCACGTACTCCCAGGCCTGGAGGTCGCGGGAGGACCAGTCGTTGAGCAGGAACACCCCGAACACGTGGTCCGCGAAGTCGTCCACCGCCACGCGCTCGCCCATGGGGCTGGGCGTACCGACGACGAAGCCGACCTCGGCCTCGATGTCCAGGCGCGCCGACGGCCCGAACACCGGAGTGGGTTCGGTCGGGGGCTTGCGCTGGCCGGTGGGGCGGACGACGTCGGTCCCGGAGACCACGATGGTGCCCGACCGCCCGTGGTAGCCGATGGGCAGGTGCCTCCAGTTGGGGGTGAGCGGCTCCTGGTCCGGACGGAACATGCGGCCCACGTTGGTGGCGTGGTGCTCCGAGGCGTAGAAGTCCACGTAGTCGGCGACAGTGAACGGCAGGTGCAGGGTCACCGTGGCGCGGTCCACCAGGTGGGGACGCACGGCGGCCTCGTGCGCGGAGTCGGTGATCCACGAGGTGAGCGCGGCGCGGACCCGGTCCCACACGGGACGTCCGGCGGCCAGGAGCGGGTCCAGGTTCGGCCCGGAGACGGCCGTGGCGAAGGGGGCGTCGAGGGCGCGGGCGGCGGCACCGAGGTCCAGGACGTGGCCGCCGACGGCCACGCCCACGCGGGTGGTGGGGTCGTCCGCCGTGGAGAACACGCCGTAGGGCAGGGTGGCGGGGCCGAACTGCGTGTCCGGGGCGATGTCGAGCCAGCTGTCGGGCATGGAGGTGCTTTCTGCGAGTGGGTGTGGTCAGGCGTGGAGCGCCCCGAGGACCACGAGGTCCTCCAGGGGTTCCGTGATGCTGCACGTGCCGAAGGAGCGGAAGTGCGACCGGACCCGGGCGGCCTCGTCGGGGGTGAGCTCCCCGGCGCGCGCGGCCAGGGCGGGACCGTCCCGTTCGGCGAGGACCTTGGCGGTCGCGGCCTCGTCCCCTCCGGTGAGCAGGGTGTGGGTGGCCAGGAGCACGTTGAGGAAGCCGTGCTGTTCGAAGCCCTCCACGGTGGTGTGGCGGACCGCGTGGTGGAGCCCGGCCGTGCACTTGAAGGGCACTCCGGAGGTGACGGCGGCGCCCAGCAGGGCGGCGAGTTCGACCTCGTCGGGGTGGGCCTCGGGGGTGAGTCCCCCGGTGCGGAACTTGGCGTGGGCTCCGGTACCGGCGAGGGCCGCGACGTCGGCGGCGGCGTCCGCGCCCCGGGCGACCTCCACGTAGCCGTCGACCCCGGGGCCCAGGGCATCGGCCACCGTGGCGGCGGTGCGGCCCGCCTGCCCGGGCGGGGACGCGACCTCGACCCCGGCCAGGCGCAGCGCCGGGTCGGAGCGGACGGCCTCGACCGCGACCGGGACGCCGTCGGCCCCGCCGGGGACGGTGACCACCACCGCGAGCGGGCCGTGGTCGCCGTCGTCCCGGGAGAGGACCGTGCGCAGTTCGGCCAGGCGCGCGTCCGCCACCAGGAACGGACCCACGTAGGGCGCCCGTCGGGAGTCCCGGTGCGCCCGGTGGGCGGGAATCGCCTCGCCCATGGGCGCGTTGCCGGGCGGGAACAGCGCGGCGTCGTCGAACAGGCCCCGGTAGAGGGTCCGGAGGTCGCTCACGCCTGCTCCCGCCGCGCGCGCCGGCCCTTGGCCCAGGTCCAGGCGTAGCTGCCGTCGTCGACGGCGACACCGCCCTCCCCCAGGTCCAGCGGACGGAAGGTGTCGACCATGACCGCGAGCTCGTCGAAGGCCTCCGCGCCCACGCTGCGCTCGTAGGCACCGGGCTGCGGGCCGTGGGAGTGGCCGCCGGGGTGCAGGGAGATGGAGCCCTGACCGATCCCGGAGCCCCTGCGGGCCTCGTAGTCGCCGCCGCAGTAGAACATGACCTCGTCGGAGTCCACGTTGGAGTGGTAGTACGGCACCGGGATGGCGCCCGGGTGGTAGTCCACCTTGCGCGGGACGAAGTTGCAGATGACGAAGTTGTGGCCCTCGAACACCTGGTGGACGGGCGGCGGCTGGTGGACGCGGCCGGTGATGGGCTGGAAGTCCGCGACGTTGAACACGTACGGGTAGAGGCAGCCGTCCCAGCCCACGACGTCGAAGGGGTGGGTGGGGTAGGTGTAGCGCGTGCCGGAGATCCCGCCCGGGCCGTCGCCCCGGTGCTTGATGAGCACGTCCACGTTCTCGCCCTCGACCAGGAGGGGCCCCTCGGGGCCGCGCAGGTCGCGCTCGCAGTAGGGAGCGTGCTCCAGGAGCTGGCCGTAGCGGGACAGATAGCGCTTGGGCGGGGCGATGTGGCTGTTGGCCTCGACCACGTAGGCGCGCAGGGGTTCGTCTCCGGTGGGCACCCAGCGGTGCGTGGTGGCGCGCGGCAGGATGACGTAGTCTCCCCCGCCGACCTCCAGCAGGCCGAAGACCGTCTCGACCCGGGCGGTGCCGGACTCGACGTACACGCACTCGTCACCGATGCCGTTGCGGTAGAGCTCCGAGGGAGCTCCGGCGACCACGTAGGAGATGCGCACGTCACCGTTGCCCAGAACCAGACGGCGGGACTCGACGACGTCGTTGGTCCGCCACTCCTCGCCCCCGAACAGGTCGTGGAGCTTGAGGTGGCGCGGCACCATCGGGGCGTTGCGGCGCAGGGACTGGTCGGGGACCTCCCACTCGGAGGCGTCGACGATCGCCGACGGGATGGCCCGGTGGTACAGCAGCGAGGAGTCGGCGGAGAAGCCCTCCTCCCCCATCAGCTCTTCGTAGTACAGCCCGCCGTCGGGGTTGTGGTGCTGGGTGTGGCGGGTGCGGGGCACCTCACCGACCTTGCGGTAGTACGCCATGTCCGCTCTTCCTCCTTGGTTGGGTGGTCCGTCGGGAGCCGCGTCTAGACGGGGACGGTGTCGGTGGCCGGGTGGCCGAGGGCCGTGCGGACCGCCGACCGGACGGCGTCGGTGTCGTCACCGGGGACGACGGCGGCGACGTGGGCGTCGGGCCGCACCAGCCAGACCTGTCCGGGCAGGGGTTCCAGGGCTCGGCGCAGGGCTCCGGTGGGGTCGATCTCGTCGATGCGCAGGGTGGCGACGGGAGCCCGGGTGGCGCCGGTGGCGGCGGCGTGTACAGCGGTCCGCGCGGCACCCTCACCGAGCAGCAGTGTGAGCCCCTCCCGCAGGAGGGGGCGCAGGCGGGTGATCTCGGGGCGGCCGGGCACGGTCACGGGGGCGTCGGGGAGGATCACGCCGGGGCAGGGCGCGGGGGTGCGTCCGCGCGGCGGACGGCCGCCGAAGGGGCGTTCGGGGCAGGCGGTGGTCAGCGCGGAGTCGGTGTACCAGAACGGTTCGGCCAGGCGTCCGGAGTCCACGTTCGGGTGGGCCTCTGGGTCGGTGACCGCGCGTTCGAGGACGCTGACGCGTCGCTCGTGCTCGGCGTCGTCCCGGGGGACGAGGAAGCGCATGGTGGCGCTGGTGACGTCGGCGTTCTCCAGCGCGGCCGCGTGGCGTTCGGTGTGGTAGCTCTCCAGGAGGTCCTCCCCCGCCCACCCGTCGCGGACGTAGGCGAGCTTCCAGGCGGCGTTCTCGGCGTCCTGGACCCCGGAGTTGAGGCCGCGTGCTCCGAAGGGCGCGACCAGGTGGGCGTTGTCCCCGGCCAGCAGGACGCGTCCGGCGCGCATGCGGTCGGTGACCCGGGTGTGGAAGCGGTAGACCGAGTGCCACACGATCTCGTAGGGGGTGTCCCCGATGATCTGCCGGATGCGGGTGTCCAGGCGCCCGCTGGACTCCTCGGCCGCCAGGTCGAAGTCGGAGGGGACCTGCCAGTCGATACGGAAGACCGAGTCGGGGCAGGGGTGGATGAGGACCTGGCGGCCGGGGTTCCACTCGGGGTCGAAGTAGAACCGGCGTTCACGGGCCCAGTCACCGAGGTCGGCGCGGATGTCGCAGATGAGGAAGCGGTCGTCGAAGCTGGTGCCGGTGAAGTCCAGCCCCAGGTCGTGGCGGACCACGCCGCCGTGGGCCCCCAGGCAGGACAGGGCGTGGGTGCCGCGCAGGCGTACCGGCCCGCTCGCGGTGGCGCACTCGACGGTGACCCCGTCGGCGTCCTGGCCGATCTCGGTGACCTCGTGCCCCCAGCTGATCCGCACTCCCGCCTCGGTGAGGAGCTCGTCCAGGACCTCCTCGGTGCGGGACTGGGAGATGTTGACGAAGGAGGGCAGGGAGGAGGCGCCGGGGTCGGGCAGGCGCACGCTGAACAGTTCGTGTCCGCGGTAGAAGGTGCGGGCCGTGTCCCAGGTCAGGCCCTCCTCGATGATCCGTCCGCCGCCGAGCCAGTCCCAGACGTCGAGGACGTCGCGTTGCTGGCAGATGGCCTTGGAGCCGACGGCGTCGCGCTCGGGGCGGGCGTCCACGACCTGTACGGGGACCCCACGGCGGGCGAGGAGCAGGGCTGCGGTCTGTCCGACCGGCCCCGCGCCGAGCACCAGCACGGGGTCGGTGCCGGTGTCGGCCGGGGTGCGGGGCGCGGGGGGTCGCATGGTGGGCTCCGTTCGTGGGGCGCCCCGTACGGGCGCGGTGGAGGGGGAGGGGTGTCGGGTCAGCCCTGGAGCTGGGCCCAGACCTCGCGGTCGCGCTCGGCGGTCCAGATGACGGGGCGCTCGACACCGGAGAACTCGTCCCACAGGCGGGAGACGTCGAAGGGCAGGCAGTGCTCGAAGATCGGCCAGTGGCCGTAGTCGTCGACCAGGGCGGCGTGGGTGGCGGTGAAGGCCTCCTTGAGGGTGCCGCCGCGCTCGTGGACGGTGCCGACCTCGCGGATCATCACGTTCAGGAAGGTGCGGGTCTGCTCGATGGCGGCGTCGACCTCCTCGCGGCCCCGGCTGACGGCGCCGCGCCCGCCGACGAGCATCTCGGCGCCGAGGGCCTTGACCCGGTCGAGGGTGGCCCCGGCCCAGTCCCGGTGGAAGGCGTCGCCCGTGTACAGGGCGGCCTGGGCCTCGACGAGGTCTCCGGCGAAGAGGATCTTCTGCTTGGGCAGCCAGGCGACGATGTCGCCCTCGGTGTGGCCCCGGCCGAAGTACTCCAGGACCAGCTCGCCCCGGTCGCCGCCGAGGTCGATGGTGGTGCGGTCCGCGAAGGTCTGGGTGGGCCAGGTGAGTCCGGGTACGGAGTCGGCGTCCTTGGCCAGGCGGGGCATCCGGCCGAACTCGCTGGCCCAGTCCTCCTTGCCGCGCTCGCGGATGAGCTCGTGGGTGAGTTCGTGGGTGAGGATCACCGTGGCGTCGAAGGCGCTGGCGCCCAGGACGCGGACCGCGTGGTAGTGGGAGAGCACCAGGTAGCGAACGGGCTTGTCGGTGTGCTCGCGGAGCTGGGCGAGCCACTCCTTGGCGGCGGTGGGGGTGGCCAGGGCCTCGAAGGCCACCACGAAGTCCTCGCCCTCGATGGCGCCCACGTTGGGGTCCCCCTCGGCGGTGAGGGCGTAGACGCCGTCGGCCAGGACCTCCAGGGTCTGCTCCTTGGCCTCGGTGTCGGCGGATGAGGCGAACGGCTTGGCTGCCATGGTCGAAGGGCCCTTCACTCGTCACGGGCGACTGCCGCCCAAATGATCAAACATTTGATGAAACAGACCATAACGTGCTCCACGCCACAGGACCAAGAGGCCCACGACCACCGCGCTGGTGATGCAGATCACTCCCCCAGGCTACCCACCGTGCTCCCGCTGTCACGGACGACGGGACCGAACCCGCCCGGTACTAGGCTGGTCGGCGTGACTCACGACACGGCACCCCCTGACGAGCTCACCTTCTGGTCGTTCGTGGACTACGCGGTGCACAAGGCCGAACGCGAGCTGCCCTCGGTCAACGCCGAGGCCATGCGCATGGTGCTGACCCTCAACCGGGCGACGAGCATGGTCGTCTACGACCTGGAGTCCTCCGTCCACCGCCCCCGGGGGTGGACCTGGCCGGGGTTCCGCGTGCTCTTCGCCCTGTGGCTGGCGGGGCCCATGGAGGCCAAGACCACCGCCGAGATCTCCGGCATGAGCCGCGCCGCGCTGTCCGCCCTGCTCAACACCCTCGAACGCGACGGACTCCTGAGCCGCGAACGCGCCACGCACGACCGCCGCGCCCTCCAGCTCAGCCTCACCGACGAGGGGTACGGGGCGATCCTGGGTGTCTTCCGCGCCCACAACCGCAGGGAGAGCGCCTGGGCCGAGGCGCTCGAACCCGAGGAGCGCCGCGAGCTGGTCCGGCTGCTCAACAAACTGATGGCCGGGTCCACCGACGCCCAGGCCAAGTTCCGCAACTGAGGGAGGGGTCCCGATGCGCGACTGGGAACGCGCGGTGGCCTCGGCCACCGCCGTCGCGACGTCCCTCGGCCTGAGAACCGACGACGCGGTCGTCCTCCACCGCTCGAACAGGCTCACCCTGCGCCTGTCGCCCTGCGACGTCCTGGCCCGGGTGGCCCCCGTGGGGCACGGCGCGGCACGGTTCGAGGTCGGACTCGCCCTCCGGCTCGCCGCCACCGGGAGCCCCGTGGCCGCGCTCGACCCCCGCGTGGCACCGGACGTCCACGAACGCGACGGCTTCGAGGTCACGCTGTGGACCCACCACGCGGGACCTCCGGAGGTCCCGGCACCCGAATACGCCGACGCGCTCGCCCGACTGCACCTCGGTATGCGCGCCCTCGACCTCCCCACGCCCCACTTCACGGACCGCGTCGACCAGGCCCGACGGCTCGTGGCCGACCCCGACCGCACGCCGGAACTGGCCGCCCCGGACCGGACGCTGCTCACGGACACGCTGGACGAGCTCGAACAGGCCATCACCGGTCGCCGTGCACCGGACCAGCTCCTGCACGGAGAGCCGCACCCCGGCAACCTGCTCGCCACTGAGCGGGGGCCGCTCTTCGTGGACCTGGAGACCTGCTGCCGGGGGCCGGTGGAGTTCGACCTCGCGCACGCCCCCGACGAGGTCGCCGCCCACTACCCGGACGCAGACCCGGACCTCCTGCGCCTGTGCCGCCTCCTCGTGCTGGCGATGATCACGACCTGGCGCTGGGACCGGGACGACCGGTTCCCCGACGGGCGCCGGGTGGGCACCGCGTGGCTCGATCGCCTACGGACCGAAAGAGTCCAATCCCGGCGAAATGGCCCTTGAAGCGGCCCGGGGCTCCTGTGAGCATGCGGACATGGACCAGACCGCACGCACCCGCCTCACGCAGGCCCAGAGCCACTTCTCCCCCGAGGGCACCTACCTCAACACCGCCACCCACGGCCTGTTGTCCCACCGGGCCCGGCTGGACCTGGAACGGAACCTCCGGGAGCTGTCCGCCGGGCGGTTCTCCCCCGGTTCCGTCGACGGCGTCGTGGACGCCGCCCGCGCCAGCTACGCACGGCTCACCGGTGTCGACGCCGACCGGGTCGCGGTGGGCACGCACACGTCACAGTTCGTCGGGACGGTCGCGGCGAGCCTGCCACCCGGCGCGGAGGTCCTGCTCGCCGAGGGAGAGTTCACCTCGGTCGTCTTCCCCCTCATGGCCCACGGCCTCCGGGTCCGTGAGGTGCCCCTGGACCGTCTGCCCGACGAGGTCGGCCCGGGGACCGCGCTGGTGGCGGTCGCCGCCGTGCAGTCCGCGACGGGGCGGATCGCCCCGCTCCGGGACCTGAGCGCCGCGTGCGCCGACCACGGCGCCCGACTGCTGCTCGACACCAGCCAGTCGGCGGGATGGCTGGCGACCCCGGTGGCGGACTACGTCGTGTGCAGCACCTACAAGTGGCTGCTGGGTCCGCGCGGCGCGGCCTTCCTGACCGGGACCGACGAGGCCCTGGCCGAGCTCTCCCCGCTCGCGCCCGGCTGGTACGCGGGTGCCGATCCGTGGAACTCGCTCTACGGGGGACCGCTCCGCCTGGCCGAGGGAGCGCGCCGCCTGGACATGGCCCCGGTGTGGCCCGCGTGGATCGGGCTGGCCCCCGGTCTCGAACTGCTCGGGGAGGTCGGACTGGAGACGGTCCACGCGCACGACGTCGCCCTGGCCGACCGGTTCCGGAACGCGATGGGTGTGGAGGCCACGGGCTCGGCGATCGTGTCCCTCGCCGTTCCGGACGGGACCGCCGAACGCCTCCAGGAGGCCGGGATCCTCGCCGCCCTCCGCGACGGTCGGCTGAGAGTGGGATTCCACCTGTACAACACCGAGGAGGACGTGGACCGTCTGGTCGGGGCACTGACCTAGGGCGCGCTCGGCGAGGGGACGGGCCGGTCCTCTCGCGGAGGACCGGCCGGCGCGCTCAGGCGCGTTCCACCACGAACACGGGGATGACCCGGTCCGTCTTCTCCTGGTAGTCCGCGTAGGGCGGGTAGGCCTCCACGGCCCGGTCCCACCACAGCTGCCGCTCCTCGCCCCGTACCTCCCGGGCGCGGGCGGCGAAGGGGGTGGGGCCGTCCTGGAGCGCGACCTCGTCGGGGGCTTCGCGCAGGTTGCCCACCCACGCGGGGTCATCGGGCGCGCCTCCCTGGGAGCCGATCACCGCGTAGGCGCCGTCGTGCTCCACCCGCATGAGGGCGGACTTGCGGACCTTGCCGCTGCTGCGCCCGCGCGTGGTCAGGATGATCACCGGCATGCCGGTGTCCATGAGCGTGTTGCCCTCCCGACCCCCGGTGCGCTCGTACAGCTCCACCTGGTCTCGGACGAACTTGGACGAACTCGGCTCGTACTCGCCCTGGAGTACGCCACTGGCGGTCATCGCTCTCCCCGGTGTTCGGCTACGGAGTCCCTCCCGATCGTGCCATGAAGGCTCCGCCCGGTGGAGCCCGACTCGCCTTCCCACGCATGGCCCCCTCATGACCCCTGGCGAACCCCGGAACGCGAACGGGAACGCCGCCGAGGAGCGGGGTCACCGCCTCGCCACCCGGGCACACCGCCAGCGTCCGTCCCGGGTCGTCGTCAGGTCCGGGTCGGAGGAGCGCTCATCGCCGCCGCGAGGAAGCTGATCGCCCAGCGCCGGGCCGCCTCGCCCGGCCCCGGGGAGCCGCAGCCGGGCGTGGCCTGCTGGTGGACCTCCAGGCCGTCGACGGCCGTCACCGCGAGGATCCCCCGCAACCGGAACCGCAGTTCCTCGGGGGAGAGGCCGGGCAGTGCGCGCGCGAAGGCGGCGAGGTAACGCTCGCGGACCGAGCCCTCGGCCGAGCCGGTCCAGCCGCGCACCTCCTCGGCGGGATCGCTGAGGATCGTCACGATCAGCCGGGAGGTCCGGGCGCCCGCGTCACCGGCCCGCATCCCGTCCATCATCGGCCCCGCGAACGCCTCCACGAGATCGGTGACCGGTGGGTCGGGGGTCCGGGCGAGCAGTCGGTCGAGCCCGGCGCACTGGGCGGCGTTGATGGGCTCGACCACGCGGCGGGCGACCGCCGCCATCAGCTCCGCCTTCGAGCCGAAGTGGTAGCCGACGGCGGCCAGGTTGGCTCCCGCGCGTGTGGTGATCGCGCGAACCGAGGTGCCGCGGTAGCCGTGCTCGGCGAAGAGGTGCTCGGCCGCGTCGAGGATCTGGGTACGAGTGTCCGGGGTTGCCACACGAGCGACTATACATATGTTTGAATCAAACGAACGTTTGATTGAATCAAGCGCGTGAGGAAAGAGGACTCCCATGAAGCTGCTCGTGTACGGCGCCGGGGTGTGCGGCAGCCAGTTCGCCGTCCGTATGCACCAGGCTGGCCACGACGTCGCGCTCCTCGCCCGGGGCGAACGCCTGACAGCCCTGCGACGACACGGCGTGCGGCTCGCCGAGGAGGACGCCTCAATGATCGAACAGGTGCCGGTACCGGTGGTCGAGCACCCGGAGGGCGCGTACGACCTGATCACCGTCTTCGTCCGCGCCCACCAGGTGGACGGGGTGATGGAATCGCTCGCCGACGTCCCGGGGGACGTGCTCTCCCTGCTCAACTGGGCGGGCGGACCGGAGGCGCTGAGCGCGGGGATCGGCCGCGAGCGCTTGCTGCTGGGCTTCCCGACGACCGGCGGCACGATGGACGGCGACGTGGTCCGCCACCGCAGGGGCACGATCCTCACCCGCCGGGTCCCGATACCGGTCGGCGAGCCCGACGGCCGCACCACGCCGAGGCTGGAACGGGTAGTTAAGACATTCCGCGCCGCCGGGATCAACGCCAGGGCCGAGCCCCGGATGGACGCCTGGCTCAGGACGCACGCCGCGTCCTCGGTTCCCCTGGAGCGGGCGGCCTACGCGGCGGGCGGCCCGGAGGCGCTGGCCGACGACCCGGAGGCGGTCCGCGCGATGGTGCACGCCATGCGGCGGAACCTCGCCTCGCTGGAGACACCGACGGTACCTCGCGCCTTCACGGCGTTGAGGGCCCTGCCGGACGCGCTCCTCGTGCCCGTGTTCCAGCGCTTCCTGAGGAGCCCGACGGCCGTGCACAGCGGACTCAGCGACTCCTCGACCGCCACGGTGGCCGAACTCGAACGGCTGACCGAGCAGCTCCGTGGCCCTGCGGGAGCCCGCTGAGCGGCCACAGTGCTCTCCCACTCGCGTCCGGCTCGCCCTTCACCCCGGGTCCCCGCCGCGCCGGGCGCGACAGGGTCGCCGCACATCTCCTACCGCACCAGTGTGTCGACGGCTTCGGTGTACTCCTCCGCCCGGTCGGGACACATGTGCTCCACCGACACCACCAGCGCGGCGGCGTCACCACCCTCGCGCAGGAACCCCGTGGCCCAGGTGGTCGCGTCATCGGCGGCGCACGCCGGGGCGAACGCCTCGGTGACCACGTCCATGTCCCCGGTCACGGTCGCCCCGATCTCGTCGAGGGCGGCCGCGTGAGCGGCCTGGTCGTACTCGTGCTCGGGTGTACACGCGGCCAGCAGGACGACCACGCCGGCGGCCAGCAGCACACGAGACATGGAGTTCTCCGTTCGTAGGTCTGCACCCTACGACGCGGCCACAGGGACCCGGGGTTGCCTCGGCGCCTGGCCCACGACCGGATTCCGGGTTCAGGATCCCGCGGGGGCCACGGGCACGGCCACCAGCAGCATCAGCGGCGCCGCGAGGAGCGACGCCCATCTGATCCCGACCTCCACCGGGGACCTGCCCGTGTGGAACGCCAGCGGCGACCGGAACATCCACCACCGCTTCCCGTTGACCCTGAAGGGCCACGCCAGCGGCACCCCCGACCGGGTCAGCCAGTCCCCCAGGACGTGCGTCAGAGCCCCCACGGCCACCGTCACCCCGATCAGCCACGGAGCTCCGCCCGGGGCGTACACCGCCGTCGTCGCGCACACCAGGGCGAGGAGCGCCACCGTGATCCCGCGCCCGCGCTTGCGCCCCTTCAGCGACCGGGCGACCGTGCCCGTTCCCAGGGCCGCCATCGCGAACACCACCACGGCGGTCCCGAGGGGCGCGACGGCGGCGACCAGGAATCCGAGCAGACCGAACACGAGCACCGCGGGAACCGTGTGGGTGAGGTGGCGGTGTCCGCCGTCCTTGCCCGCCTCCAGCTCGCGACGGGTGCCCGTAGCGGTGTACACGCGCCGGGAGAGGGCCCGCAGGCTCACCGACGTCCTCTCCGACAGCATTCCCAGGGACCGGCCGACGGACGACCCCGGCTCGTCCAGGTCGGGGAGGAGCGCGGCGCCCGCGCCGACAGCGGCGCACA
This sequence comes from Nocardiopsis sp. NPDC058789, assembly GCF_042745575.1. Classification (NCBI taxonomy): domain Bacteria; kingdom Bacillati; phylum Actinomycetota; class Actinomycetes; order Streptosporangiales; family Nocardiopsidaceae; genus Nocardiopsis; species Nocardiopsis sp. NPDC058789. Next base: position 156,522 of record NZ_JBHYOW010000008.1, on the reverse strand, counting down.
CGAGGACGTCGGTGACCTCGGTACCGGCGAGCGCGCCGACCGCCGCTCCGGCGAGCACACCGGTCGCGGCGTGCGAAGAGCCCATCATGGAAGACCTCCGGGGGTAGGGGGAACTCTCCCGCCAGCTTCCCAGGACCTCCGGCGGGCGGGTGCCCCGCGGGGCACCCGCGCGGGTCTAGAAGATGACCCCGCAGAAGGGGGCGTCGATCCGGTGCAGGGCCCTGTCCAGGCGGGCCACGGTGCCCGGGGTGTGCTCGGTGATCAGCCCCGCGCGCTGGAATCCGGTGACTGTGGTCTGGCCCAGGTACGCGGCACCGAGGTGGGACACGTCCAGGGACAGGTCGGGCGCGTCGTCGGTGAGCTCCACCCGGGCGCCGTCCGTGTCGGCCTTGATCCGCCACCGTCCGGCGTTCCACGGCGCGTGGCGGTCGGTGACGGCCACGACCCCCGCGAAGGGCGCGGCGTAGGGGCGCTCGGAGAGGGCCCCGGCCAGGTCCACCAGGCGCACCCACAGGGACGGGAAGTGCCTGGCCACCGCACGGCCCCGGTCCGGGAGGAGGTGGTGGAGCGGGCAGTCGGCGGGCAAAAACGGGAAGAACACCTTCGCGACCAGGTCCCGGCTGAACAGGTGGTCGAACAGGGCGGCCCAGGCGGCGGGGGTGGTGGCGGTGATCTCCTGGACGTGCGCCTCGCCCTGGGCGCCGTCGTCCTCCCATTGGGCCTTGACCCGGTACAGGGCGTAGCCGAGGGGACCGTCCGCGTTGCCCACGACGGCCGCCACCAGCGGGCCCTTGTCGCCGCGGCGGGAGGGTCCGTCGAACAGCGCCCGGTCCCACCAGGGCTTCGTGCGGCGGAACTGGCCGACCTGCACCGCGCAGACGGCCTCGTGCACGGTTTCGAGGTCGGTCCGGACCCGTTCCGGTTCGCGCAGGACCACGCGCAGGCCCGGGTCGCGGGGTGCGTCGGCGCGCAGGGCGCCGTAGGGCCGGTTGAGGGTTGTGTCCAGTTCCGTACAGGCGTTCCCGTAGCCGAACCGCTCGTAGATGGAGCCCTCGGAGGCCCACAGGGCGGCGTAGCGCACGCCCGCGGCGTGGACGTCCGCGAGCTGGCGGCGCATGAGGGAGCTGAGCACTCCCCTGCGACGGTGGGTGGGCCACACTCCGACGCCGGTCACCCCGGCCACGGGGACACGGCCGGAGGGCATCGTCATGTCGAAGGGGAAGTGGTTGGCGGTGCCGATGACCTCGCCCTCGGCCTCGTCCACGGCGATCAGGGCCCGCTCGTAGCCGACCTCGTCGTGCAGCGGTCTCATCCGCGCCAACAGGCCGTCGACGTCCTCGGGGAACAGGAGGCTCTGGCCGAAGACCCTGGCGGCCTGGGCGAACTCCTCCGCGTCGGTGTGGCGCACGGTCCAGCCCTGCTTCGGCGGGTCGAAGTCCGCGTTCTTGGTGTCGGTCATACGGTCAGACTTACCAGTGACGACGAAGCGGCGGCCACTGGTTTTGGACGTGGCCTGGGCCTCCCTTCGGGCGGGCCGGGTGAGTAAGCCGGGTCCGGGTGGGGCACGCTCTGGTCGTGACGACACGACGAATCCCCTCCCCCTCCCCCACGCTGGTCGTCGGGGTGGACGCGGGAGGCACCACCACCCGTGCCCTGGTGACCACACTGTCCGGTGAACGTCGGGGTGAGGCCCGGTCCGGCGGCGCCAACCCCAACACGCACGGCCCCGAGGTGGCCGCGGAGCGGCTGACCGAGGCGATCGGCGCCGCGTTGGACCGGGCGGGGCCCGGTGCGCGCGACGCCGTGGCGGCCACCGTGGTCGGCCTGGCCGGGTACTCCGGGCTGCGCGACGCGAGCGTGCGCGCCCGGCTCGACAAGGCGTTGGCCAAGGCCGGGCTGAGCCCCACGGGTGAGGAGTTCTCCGGCGACGACACGGTGGCCTTCGCCTCGGGGACGTCCGAGCGCGACGGCACGATCCTCATCGCGGGGACCGGGGCGATCGCCACCCGGATCGAGGACCGCGAGCGCGGCAGGTCGGCGGACGGCATGGGCTGGCTGATTGGTGACGAGGGTTCGGCGTTCTGGATCGGGCACCAGGCGGCCCGGGAGACCGCGCGCCAGCTGAGCCGCGGTGGTGACCTGAGTCCTCTGGCCCGGATGGTGGCCAAGCGGGTCATCCCGGGTCAGCGGCCCGCCGGCCCCGAGCGGTGGCCCGAGGAGCACGCCCGCAACTTCGCACGGACCCTCACGTCGGCCCCGCCGATCCGTCTCGCGGCGCTGGCTCCGCTGGTCTCGGACGCGTTCGGGCAGGACCCGGCGGCCGTGGTGATCGTGAACGCCGCCGCGGGCCACCTGGCGCAGTCAGTGCACCAGGTGCGGCAGCCCGGGGAGCACCTGCCGGTGGTCCTCTCGGGTGGTGTCCTCACCGGGTCCGCTCCGGTGCGGGAGGCGCTCACCCACAAACTCACCATGGGAACGGGTGCCCCGGTGCTCATGGCCGGGAGCACGTCGGGCGGGGCCGCCTGGCTGGCGGCCCTGCGCGCGGGAGCGGACGAGCGCGACGTGGACCTGCACGGCGTGTTCACGGAGGGCTCCTCCTGAGGTCGCCCCGGTTTGCCCGGCACCACCACGGCCCCCTAGTGTTAGGTAAACCTAACCTCATGAAGGGGGAGTCGTGACGGAGCGGCAGCAGCGTCCGAGGAGGACCGTGCACACCGGTCGGGTCGAGCGTGTGGAGCGCCTGACCCCGCACATGGTCCGGGTGGTCCTGGGCGGCGAGGGGTTGTCCGGCTTCGCCACGGACGGCTCGACGGACAGCTACGTGAAACTGCTGTTCCCACCCCCTGCGCAGGACGACCCCGAGGATTTCGACCTCGACGCGGTCCGCGCCGAGCGCCCCCGTTCGGAGTGGCCGGTCACCCGGACCTTCACCGTGCGCTCCTGGGACGCGGGTGAGCTGACCATCGACTTCGTGTACCACGGTGAGGTCGGCCTGGCCGGGGTCTGGGCCGCCGCCGCCCGGCCCGGCGACCGCCTGCGCCTCCTCGGCCCCGGCGGCGGCTTCGCTCCGGACGCCGGGGCCGACTGGCACCTGCTGGCCGGGGACGAGAGCGCCCTGCCCGCCATCGCGGCGAGCGTCGAGGCGCTCCCCGAAGGGCGCCCCGCACACGTGTTCGTCGAGGTCGACGACCCGGCCGAGGAGCAGCACCTCACCGACCGTCCGGACGTGCGGGTGACCTGGCTGCACCGGCACGGCGGAGTCCCGGGGTCCCTGCTGGTCCCGGCGGTGCGTTCCCTGGAGTTCCCGTCCGGGGAGGTGCGGGCCTTCGTGCACGGTGAGGCGAACTTCGTCCGTGACCTGCGCCGCCTGCTGCGCGTCGAGCTCGGCCTGCCCAAGGAGCACCTGTCGGTCTCCGGGTACTGGCGGCTGGGCCGGGACGAGGACGGCTGGCAGGCCTCCAAGCCGGAGTGGAACCGGAGCGTGGAGGCCGAGGAGGCCGCCGCCCTCGGCTCCTCCTGAACCCCGATCACGCGTCCAGGGCGTCCAACGCGATCAGGTAGCCCTCGTTGAAGGTCGGGAACTGGGGGACGGAGTCGCGCAGGTCGGTGATCGGCAGCTCCAGCCGGATCGCCAGGGCCGCCGTGTGGATCCACTCCGAGGCCTGCGCCCCGAAGGCCCAGGCCCCCACCAGCACCCCCCGGCCGCGGTCGGCCACCAGCCCCAGGGATCCGCGCGGGTCGGTCTCCATGGTCCAGGGCCGGGCGAGCGCCGAGGTGAGGTCCGTCTCGGAGGTGGCCACGTCCAGGCCCGCCTCCCGGGCCTGATCCGAGGTCAGCCCCACGGCGGCGATCTCCGGGTAGGAGAAGACCACCCGGGGGACACCGGTGTAGTCGGCCCTCCGGTCGTCGCCGAGGATGTTCGCGCTGACCACACGGCCCTGGTACTTGGCCACGTGGGTGAACATCGACCGGGCCGTGACGTCCCCGACCGCCCACAGGCCGGGGGCGACCCGGCAGTGGTCGTCGACCGGCAGGGCGCCGCGCTCCGGCTCGACTCCGAGTTCGGCCAGTCCGAGCTGGTCCCCCCGGGGAACCCGCCCGGTGGCCAGGACCATCACGTCGGCCCGGACCCGTTCGCCGCCGGACAGCACCGCGAGGACACCGTCACCGTCCCTGCTCACCGAGTTCACCTGGCTGCTCAGGTGGACGGTGGTCCCGTCCCGCTCGAACTGGTCGCTGATCAGCTCGCACAGCCGCGGCTCCTCGCGGTCCAGCAGCCGGGGCCCGCGCTGGACGACGGTGACCCGGGTGCCCACGCGCGCCAGGAACTGGCCCAGCTCGACGCCGACCGCGCTGCCCCCGACCACCAGCGCGGTCCGGGGGATCTCCGTGAGGGTGGTGGCCTCGCGGTTGGTCCACAGGACGTCCGGGCCCAGCTGCTCCAGCCCCTCGATCGGCGGGACCAGCACACCGGAGCCCGTGGCGACCACCACGTGGTCGGCGGTGTACTCGGAGGTGCCGACCGCCACGCGCCACGGGTCGCGGCCCACCACCCGCGCGTCGCCGCGCAGCACCAGGGCGCCGCGCTCCTCGTAACCCTCGGCCTGCTGGGAGTCGTCCAGGTGCCGAATCATCTGGTCGCGGTAGGAGCGCAGCTCGGGCCACTCCAGGGCGGCCTCACCGACCCCGGCGGCCCCGGCGGCCTCCGCGCGCACCTCGGGCGAGCGCAGCAGGGTCTTGGTGGGGACGCAGGCCCAGTAGGCGCACTCGCCGCCGACGAGGTCGCGTTCGACCACCGCCACCCGCCGTCCCGCGCTCAGCAGACGGTCGGCGACCGTCTCACCGCCCGGCCCCATGCCGATCACGATCGCGTCCAGGTGTTCCATGTGTCTCGCTCCGCCCGTGGTCCGGTGGTCCACCCCCGATGGTGTCCGGCGTCGGCTGGACACCGGGGAACCGACACGCGTGACGGTTCCCCGGTCGGCGCCGTCTCACTCCCCTCCCGCCCGTTCGCGCCGTCGGATCCGCGAGGGCTCGCCCCCGACCGTCCCGGGAACGTGATGGAATAGCCGGTCAGTGGACCCCTCCACACTCCGTCGCTTCGCACAAGGGACCCCCACGGCCATGTCCACGCTCGACCTGCTCCTCCTCCTGGACCTCCTCGGCATCTTCGCCTTCGCGTTGGACGGGTCGCTGACGGCGATCCGCACCGCGCGGGTGGACATCGTCGGGGTCATGGTGCTGGGGATGGTGACCGCCCTCGGCGGCGGCATCCTCCGCGACGTCCTGCTGGGTGAGACCCCGGCCACCTTCCAGGACTGGCGGTACCTGGTGACGGCGCTGGCCGGGGGGACACTGGCGTTCTTCCTCAGCCGTCAGCTGACCCATCTGAACAAGCCGATCCTGGTGTTCGACGCCGCCGGGCTCAGCCTGTTCGCCGTGATCGGGGCGACCAAGGCGCTGGAGTTCGGCTTCGGCCCGCTCCAGGCCGTCCTGTTGGGCGTCATCACCGGGGTGGGCGGTGGCACCATCCGGGACGTGCTGCTCAGCCGGGTCCCGACGGTGCTCAGCGCCAACTCGCACCTGTACGCCATCCCGGCGATGATCGGGGCGTTGTTCGTGGTGGTCGTGGACCTGACGGGGTTCGGCCCCGGCTGGATCGCGGTGATCGGCGCGCTCCTGTGCTTCACCCTGCGTGTCCTCGCCCTCCGCTACCGCTGGAACGCCCCGAACCCGCCCGGGGCGCCACCCCTGTAGGACCCCCGGTCAGGGCTCGACGGTGATCTGCCACATGTGACCGTCCGGGTCGGCGCACGTGCCCGAGTAGCCCCAGGGCTGCCGCTCAGCCGGGCTGACCACCTCTCCCCCGGCCTCGCGGACACGGTCCAGGAGCTCGTCGGCGGCTGCCTCGGTCGTGAACGACCTGGTCAGCAGGCACTCACTGGTGCCGGGAGGGGCGACCCGACGGGTCTCGCCCAGGACCCAGGCGAGTCCGTCCGCGGGGACGAGAGTCAGCACGGCGTGGTCGTTGACCCGGAGCCGCAGCGGTTCGGGCACGCCGTCCTCGGCGGGCTCGCCCAGGGCCTCGAAGCCGAAGGCGTCCCGGTAGAAGACCATCGCCCGCCACCGGTCGGCGATGGGGAGGGCGATCTCGAAGGGTGCCGTGGTCATGGAGGTCCTTTCCGTCGGGGCCGGGCCCCGGGGTCGTCGTGTTTGGTCGCCCGTACCGACCTCCGGTGTCGGCGGAACTCATCGGTCCCGGGCGTGACTTCCGAGCGGAGAGTCGGATCAGGTCCGGAGACTTCGGGCGGCGGTGCGGCGCAGGGTGGCGACCATGTCGGGGACCGGCTCCGGTGGGCGGAGCCGGTGCACGGTGTAGATCTCCCTGGCCAGCGACGTGCCGCGCAGGGGTCGACTGACCCACCCTCCCCCGTGCGCCGCGTCGAGGATGCTCTGGGGGATGAGTGCGATCCCCACCCCGGCGGTGATGAGCGCCAGGGAGACCTCGTAGTCGCGGGTCTCGTAGGCGACGGTCAGGCGCACCCCCGCGGCCTCGGCGGCGGTGTCCAGGCTGATCCGGTTGTGGATGCCGGGCCCGCCGCAGATCCACTCCTCGTCGGCCAGGTCCACCAGGGAGGGATCGGCGTCGGTGACGGGGTGGCCGGTGGGCGCCACCACCATGAGCGGGTCCACCAGGAGGCGTTCACGGCGCAGGCCGCCGGCACGGGGCAGCGGCACGCCCGGGTAGCGGTGGGTGATGAGCAGGTCGAGGTCGCCGGAGGTGACCAGGCCGAGGCCGTCGGGCGGTTCGATGTCCGACAGCGAGAGCCGCACGTGGGGGTGTTCGTGGCCGAAGGCGGCGAGCGCCCCCGGGAGCAGGACCTTGCCCGCGCTGGCGAAGGCGCCCAGGGACAGGCGGTCGGCGCGGTGGCCCGCGACGGCGCGGACGGCGGCCTCGGCGTCGCGGAGTTCGCCCAGGACCCGTTCGCCGTGTTCGAGCAGGACCTCCCCGGCCATGGTCAGGGTCGCTCCGGTGCGGCCGCGCTCCACCAGGCGGCAGCCGACCTCGCGCTCCAGTTTGGTGAGCTGCTGGGACAGGGCGGGCGGGGTGAAGGAGAGTCGGTCGGCGGCGGCCGCGATCGACCCGGCGTGGGCGACCTCCACGAGCACGCGCAGACGGTTGGCGTCCAGCACGGGACCACCCCTTCCAGGCACGACACGGTCATTCAGAACAATGCCTGACACAAAGGTCTGCTTCATGTTCTTTAGCAGACCCAACTTTAAGTTCATGGTCAGTAGCGGCACAGTGGAAACATGAGCACCACGACCGCGCCCGCCGTACCCACGGCCACCGACGTCCGCGCAGCAGCCGAGCGCATCGCACCGTACGCCCGACGGACCCCGGTCATGCGCGCCGAGATCGACGGGCGTCCCCTCACCCTGAAGCTGGAGCACCTCCAGCGCACGGGCGCGTTCAAGCTCCGTGGCGCCCTCAACGCCCTGCTGGGCGGCGCTCCCACCGACCGGGTGATCACCGCCTCCGGCGGCAACCACGGCCTCGGTGTGGCCACCGCCGCGAGCATGCTGTGGGTGCACGCGACGGTGTACGTGCCCGAGACGGTTCCCGAGGCCAAGGCAGCGCCGCTGATGGACACCGGAGCGGAGATCGTCCGGGTCGGTGAGGAGTTCGCGGTGGCCGCCGAGGCGGCGCTGGCCCGCGCGGAGTCCGAGGGCGTCCGCTACCTGCACGCCTACGACGACGCCCTGGTGGTCGCGGGCCAGGGCACCCTCGGCCTGGAGATCGCCGCCGACGCGCCCGAGTGCGACACGATCGCGGTCGCGGTCGGTGGCGGTGGGCTGATCGCCGGGGTCCGCCTGGGCGCCGGGGGTCGGCGGGTGGTCGGGGTCGAGCCCGAGGGATGCCGGAGCCTGGGCGCCGCGCTGGAGGCCGGACACCCGGTCCGCACCCCGGTGGACTCGGTCGCCTCGTCGGCGCTGGGCGCCGCCACCATCGGCCGGGTGCCCTTCGAGGTCCTGCGCGCCAACCCGGTCACGACGACACTGGTCAGCGACGCAGAGATCATCAGCGCGCAGACCCGCCTGTGGCAGGATTTCCGCATCGCCGCCGAGCCCGCCGCGGCCGTTCCCTTCGCCGCGTGGCTGGCCGGGCGCGTGCCCGGCGACAACCCCTGCCTGGTGGTGTGCGGGGCCAACGCCGACTGGCGTCCGCACGGCTGACCCTCCCCCGCCCGACGGCCCCGACCTCCCCGTTTCCCCGGTACGTGACGTGCGGCACTCCGTGTGCGGCAGGTCATCATTACCGGTGAGTCACCCTTACATTGAGGTCGGCTCCGTCCGACAACACTAGGGAGAACACGTGCTCTACGGTGCGTTGCGGCATACCGCGGCGGTCCTCGCCCGGACCCTGTGCCGACCGACCATCGAGGGCCGTGAGAACGTCCCCACCACGGGAGCGGTCCTGCTCGCCAGCAACCACCTGTCGTTCGTGGACAGCGTCGTCATCCCCCTGTCGGTCACCCAGCGCCCCGTGCGGTTCCTCGCCAAGTCCGACTACTTCGAGGGCACCGGGATCAAGGGGCGCGTCACCAGGACAGTCTTCGGGTCCCTGGGCGCCATGCCGGTCCAGCGCGGCAACGCCCGCGACGCCATGATGTCGCTGGAGATGATGCTGGACCGTCTCAACGAGGGTGAGGCCTGCGTGGTCTACCCCGAGGGCACCCGTTCCCGGGACGGTCGCCTGTACCGGGGCCGTACCGGCGTCGCACACCTGGCTCTGGAGTCCAAGGCCCCCATCGTGCCGGTCGCGGTCTCGGGCACCCAGCAGGTGCAGCCCATCGGCGCCAACATGCCGCGCCCCCGCCCCTTCACCGTGCGCTTCGGCGCGCCGATGGACTTCTCGACCGGCTTCGACAGCATGGCCCCCGGCAAGGCCCGCCGGGTGATCACCGACGAGGTCATGGACGCGATCCACGCGCTGTCCGGCCAGGAACGGGCCCACGAGTACAACAGTTTCGGCGGCGACGAGTAGGACGAGCCGGTGCGGCCGGGGCGGGGACCGTCCGCACCCGCCCCGTCGCCGCGTCGTCAGGACCTCAGCCGCGTCGCGGCTCGCCCTTCCGGTGGTGGGCACCGCGCGGGTCGGGGCCCGGACCCAGCAGCCCGACGGCCAGGGCGACCCAGGCCAGGGCCGCCGCGCCCCACAGCAGCCAGGTGACGCCCGCGAACTCCACCACGCCGCCGCCGACCAGCGCGCCCAGCGCGATGGAGGCGGTGAACACCCCCACGTACAGCCCGGTGACGTGCTCGACGCGGTCGGGCGCCGCACGGGTCATCCAGATCTGCCCGGCCACCGACACCCCTCCGTAGGCCAGACCCCACAGAGCGATGCCGGCACCGGCGGCCAGGGGGACCGTGCCGAGCAGGGCCAGCAGGGCGACGGCGGCCCCGACACCGACCGCCAGGCCCAGGACGGTGGCCCGGGTGCGGCGGGCGGCGACCGCTCCGGCGGCGAAGTTACCGAGCAGGCCGAACACGCCGTACACCAGCAGGAGCAGGGCGATGACCGGGGGGTCCAGTCCGGCGCGGTCCTCCAGGACCGGGCGCACGTAGGTGTAGGCGGCGAAGTGCGCGGTGACCAGCAGGACGATCACGCCCAGACCAACCAGGACCGGCGGGGTGAACAGGGTCGGGGCGCCGCCCGCCGTGGGGCGCGCCGCGGCGGGCCGGGGCAGGCGGGGCAGGAACAGCGGCAGCGCGACCGCCAGGACCACGGCGGCCACCGCGAGGACGGTGAAGGCGGACCGCCAGCCGAGGGCGTTCCCGATGACGGTGCCCAGGGGTACCCCGGCCACGGAGGCGGCGGCGACCCCGCTGACCGCGAAGGACACCGCCAGGGCCGCTCGGGCCGGAGTGACGAGGCGGATCGCCACCGCCGCCGCCAATCCCCAGACCGCGCCCATGCCGATCCCGAGGATCACGCGGGCCGTGACGAGCGCGGCGAAGCCCGGGGCGAGGGAGGTCAGGGCGTTGCCGAGGGCGAGCACCACCATGGCCGCCGCCAGCACCGCGCGTCGGTCGAGGGAGCCGAGCAGGCGCGGGACCAGCGGTGCGGCGACGGCGGCGACCAGGCCGGTGACGGTGAGGCTGGAACCGGCCGCCCCCGCCGTGATGCCCAGCCCCTCCGCCATGGGTGTGAGGACGCCGACCGGCAGCATCTCGGAGGTGACGACCACGAAGGTGCTCAGGGACAGCACGGCGACCGCCGCCCACCGCCGGACGGCGGTGCGGTCCGCGGCGGGCGGTTCGGTCGGTGCGGGGGTGGGTGTCGTCGGTGACGACGCGGTGGAACTCATGGGACCAGCCAAGCGGCCGCCGGGACGGTGAACAACGGCGATCCGCTCAGCGATCGTTGAGCTAGGCTCAACGCTATGGCTAACACGGGCGCGACCGTGGACGGCGCGTTGAACCAGGTCCACGTCCAGCAGATCGAGTGTCTGATCGTGCTGGCGGAGGAGCTGCACTTCGGCCGGACCGCCGAACGGTTGGGCTTCTCCCCCAGTCGGGCCAGCCAGCTCGTCTCCGCGCTCGAACGCCGCATCGGGGCACGCCTGGTGGAGCGCACCAGCAGGCGAGTGGCGCTCACCCGGTTCGGCGCGCAGTTCGTGGAGGAGGTGCGGCCCGCCTACGAGAACCTGGCCGCCACGTTCCTGCGTGCCCGGGATCGGGCGATGCGCGGATCGTTGCGGGAGCTGCGGATCGGCTTCAACGGCAGCGTCCACGTCCAGGTGGCCGAGGCGTTCCGGCTGCTGCGTGCCGAGCACGGGGTGACGGTCGCGCTGAGCGAGATCCCACTGGGGTCACCGTTCTCGGACGTGGTGGCGGGCCGTCTGGACGCGACGCTGGTGGAACTGCCCGTCCACGAGGCGGGGCTGACCGTGGGATTCCGGTTCCCCCCGCAGGACCGTTTCCTCGCGGTGGCCGCCGACCATCCGTCGGCGGACGGGGGCCGCCTGCACGTGGAGGACCTGGCCGGGTTCGACCTGTTGCGCCCGGCCGGTGAGGCACCGGACTACTGGAGGGCGGCCCAGGTGCCGCCCACCACCCCGGCGGGCGCGCCGATCCGTTCCGGGACGGGCGTGAGCACCGTGCAGGAGGGGCTGGCCCTGGTGGCCGCCGGGGAGCACGCCATGCTCGTGTGCCGCCCCCTGGCCGAGGAGATCACCCGGGCCGACCTGCGTTGCCTCGCGGTGGAGGGGCTGACCGAACCGTCCCGGCTGGGGCTGCTCTGGCGCACCGACCGCACGACGCCGCAACTGACCGCCCTGGCGGACCTCCTGGCCGGGGTCTACGGACCCTGAGGTTCAATTCATTACCAAACACCAGTTCACGACTTGATAGGCAAGTCTCAGCTTGCCTATAGTGACCCGGTGTCCGACGAACTGTTCAAGGCCCTGGCCGACCCGACCCGCCGCGTCATCCTGGACGAACTCCACGAGCGGTCCGGACAGACCCTGTTCGAACTCTGCGCCCGGCTGGCCACCAGGCACCGGCTCGGCATCTCGCGCCAGGCGGTCTCCCAGCACCTCGCGGTCCTGGAGAAGGCGGATCTGGTCCGGAGCAGACGCGAGGGGCGCTACAAGTTCCACGACATGAACCCGGAGCCGCTCGGACTCATCGTCGAGCGGTGGCCGGGACCGAACCCACGGGAGAGCGACTCATGAGAATCCACATCAACAGCGTCTTCGTGGACAGCCAGGTCAAGGCCCTGGACTTCTACACGAACGTGTTGGGCTTCGTGAAGAAACACGACGTGCCGCTGGGCGGGCCCGAGGGCGAGAACCGCTGGCTGACCCTGGTCTCCCCGGAGGATCCCGAGGGCGCCGAGCTGCTGCTGGAGCCCTCGGGGCACCCCGCCGTGGCTCCCTACCGCGAGGCGCTGAACAACGACGGCATCCCCGCGACCCAGTTCCAGGTGGACGACGTCCAGGCCGAGTACGAGCGACTGCGCGCACTGGGGGTCACCTTCACCCAGGAACCGCTGACCATGGGCCCGGTCACCACCGCCGTACTGGACGACACCTGCGGCAACCTCATCCAGATCGTCGATCCCGTCTAGGGAGTGTTTTTTGGATGCTTTCGCCGGGGGCGGCGGAGCCGCCATCGATGCGAGCGGCCGCCAGGCCATCTCTCGCAAGACGAGGAGCGAGAGCGCCCCTACTGTGCGCGGCTACGCAAGCTCCGCAGCTTCGCACAGCGGGGGCCCGCCCGGGGTTGGCTGTCCGAGCTTCATCGGCGCGGCGAGAGGCAGCCTGGCCACGCGAGCGCGGAATGATCCAAAAAGCACGACCTAGTCCCGCGAGGACGGGGCACCGCCCGCGCGCCCGGGCGACCGGACGCGCGGACCCGTCAGTGGTGGGCGCCGTGGTCCGCCTCGTCCGGGGTCGGCCCGGTCATCTCCTGCACGGGGACGTCCAGTGCGACCTCGGTTCCACTGGCGAAGCCCAGAGTGACGGTCACCGAGTCACCCACGGCGAGGGGTTCGGGGATGTCGTTGACCATGACGTGGTAGCCGCCGTCGACGAAGGTGGTGGTGCCTCCGGCGGGGACGGGGATCTCGTCGAGGGTCCTCATGACGGCCGCGCCCGACTCCGTGGTCTCGGTCGTGCACAGCTCGGCCTCGGGCGAGGCGTCCGTGCGCACCTCGACCACGGCGTCGGCCGCCGAGGCGTCGGTGTTGGTGATCGCCAGGTAGACCACGCCCACCTCCGGGTTGGCGGGTTCGGGGATCCAGGCGTCCTCGACGATGATCGCGTCGGCCTCGGCGCCGCCCCGTTCGGGCGTCTCCACGGCGGCCTCCTGGACGGAGGTGCCCGCCGAGCAGCCCGTGGCGAGCAGGGCCAGGGCCAGCAGTGTCGCGGTGTGTGTCTTCATGATCGTGTCCTGTGTGTCGGTCGGCCGGGTCACCAGAGGGCGGCGGCCGGAGGGGTGTCGAGGGCGGGTGGCACCGCGAAGACGGCGCTCCCCTCATGGCGGACGAAGGCGTTGAGGGCGTCGCCGCCCCGGTCGAGCTCCTCCTGCACGGCGGTGAACCCGGCGCGCGGATCGGCCTGCCAGGCGGTGAACAACAGCCCGGCCTCGCGGTGGCCGTCCTTCCAGCCCAGGTCGTAGTTGAATCCGCGCCGCAGCATGCGGGCACCGAGGGTGCGTTCCGGGCTGGCGAGGCGGATGTGGGCGTCGTCGGGGATGACGGGACTCCCGTCGGCGTCCCGGGCGGCGAGGTCGGGGAGGTCGTCCTCGCGGTCGCCGCCCAACGGCGCCCCGTCCGACAGACGGCGACCGATCACCCGTTCCCGTTCTCCGGGGGCCAGGTCGAACCAGTCGTCCAGCAGCATGCGCACGCGCCGCACCACCACGTAGGTGCCGCCGTCCATCCAGGCCGTGGCGGGCTCGGGGTGCGCGGCCAGGACCTGGGGGCCGAACCGCGCCTCCGAGGGTGCGGGATTGACCGTGCCGTCGACCTGGCCCATGAGGTTGCGCGGGGTGGCCGAGGCGTCCTCGGCCGTGGCGGCGGCGCGCTGGAATCCCGGCAGGGACCAGCGCACGGTGGCCTCCTCCCGGACCAGGCCGAGCAGGTGCTCCACCGCGGCGCTGACCACGAGCGGGTCCTCGGCTCCCACGTGCAGCATCAGGTCACCCCCGCACAGCGCGGGGTCGAGCCGGTCCGCGGCGAAGTCCGGCAGGTCCTCCAGGGGCGCGGGGCGCCGGTCGCCCAGCCCGGCCCGGTCGAGGAGGGCGCCGCCGAGCCCGAGGGTGACCCCCAGGGAGGCGGGTCGCAGACCCTCCGTGGGCGCGCCGGGCGCGAGCGCGGCCAGACCGCCCTCGTGCAGGTCCCGGGCGCGCTCTCCCCAGACGGCCAGGACCTCGCGGGCCCGGGCGGAGACCTCCGCCGGTTCCTCGGCCCGCAGGTCCACCGCGACCACGTGGACGTGGGCCGGGGTGGGCGTGAGCAGCGCGGGTGGGCGCCCCTCCTCGGGGCCGCTCCGGGACAGCGTCAGGATCCGGGCGGGGTCCTCCTCCTCGGGAACGCGCGCCGCACCCGCGCCCAGCAGCCCCCCGGTGGTCAGGCCCACCGCCCCGGCGGCGCCCAGGCCCGTGAACAGGCCGCGCCGGGACACCCCGGTTCCGGAGCTCACAGGAGTTCCGACCGCAGCACCGGCAGGAGCGCGGCGATGTCGTCCGCGCCCACGCCCTCGTCGAACATGCCCGCCGCCTCGCCGCCGGGGGTGAGCACCAGGACGCGGCCGCCGTGCGAGACCAGGTACTCGCCCTCGGTGACCTCGGGCGCCTCGATCGGAACACCGTAGTCCAGGGCGGCCTGGACGGTGTCGTCCACGTCCCCGCGCACCCCCTGGAAGTCCGGGTCGAACCGGTCCAGCCAGGAGCGCAGCTGTTCGTCGGTGTCCCGCTCGGGGTCGCTGCTCACCATCACCACGTCGAACGGGTCCGCGTCCGCCCCGGCCTGGTCGAGGGCGAGGTTGATCTCGGCCATGGTCATGGGGCACACGTCCGGGCAGCTCGTGTAGCCGAAGAACAGCAGGGTGAGCCGGTCGTCGGCCACGTCGGTGAACCCCCAGGGCTCTCCGTCGACGGTGGCGAGCTCGATGTCCGAGGCGGCCATGGGTTGGTCGGAGAGGTCGAGGTAGTGCTCGGCCTCGGCCAGGTCGGGCCCTCCGCAGGCCGTGACGGCCAGCAGCACTGCGGCGGCGACCGCCAGGGGCCGGATCGGGTGTCTCATCGGGTGCTTCCTCACGGGACGGAGTTTCCAGGGGTGACGTGGGGGGCGGTCGGGCGCGGCGTTCACGCCGCCTCCCGCACCAGGCGGGCCAGGTCGCGGCGGCACCGGGCCACACGCGAGCGGACCGTGCCGATCGGGACGCCGGTCAGCGCCGCGGCCTCGGCGTAGGGCACGCGGTGGACCTGGGTGAGGACGAAGGCGGTGCGCCGGTCCTCGGGCAGGTCCTCCAGCAGGGAGGCCAGGGCCAGGTACTCGTCGAACCGCCCCGGTTCCGCCGACCGGGGGCCGAGCGCGCGCTCCCAGTCGTCGACCGGTTCCGTGCGGGGTGACCGCTCGCGGCTGCGGTAGCGGTCGGCGACGGTGTGCCGGGCCACGGACAGCAGCCAGGCGCGTACCGGGGACCGCCCCTCGTACCCGGGGAGTCCGCGCAGGGCCCGGTGGAAGGTCTCCTGGGTGAGGTCCTCGACCCAGGCGGGTTCCACCCGGCGGGCGATGTAGCGGGCCACGTCGGCTCGGGTCAGGGAGAACAGGGCGTCCATCGCTCCGGGGACGCCGGCCCCGGCGCGCTCGGCGAGTCGGGCCAGGTCGGAAGGTGTGTGGGCCGCATCGGGCCCCTCACTCCATGTCATGGGGATCAGGCTTTCTGTCACCGCCCGCGCGGCCGCGCCGCCGTCGGTGCGGCGGTGGACCACGGGGTGTCCTGGGCAGGGGGTACCGGGGCGGTGTCCTCGTGGATGCCTCCGCCGGTGGCGGCGGACCCACCACCGATGCGAGCGGCCGCCGGGCGATCCCTCGCGGGACGAGGAACACGGCTGCCCCTCCGGTGCGCTGCCGGGCGAGCTCCGCGGCCCCGCACGGCGAGGACGGCCCGGGTTGGGCCGTCCGAGCTTCGTCGGCGCGGCGAGAGCAGCCCGGCACCGCGAGGACGCCGTGCCGCAGGCGTCCTGAGGGTGGTGGCGGGCGACGGTGGGGAGGAACGATCCAGAAGACACGGCCTGGGTGCGGCCTGACAAAACCAGGGGCATCCC
The DNA here is from genome assembly GCF_042745575.1 of Nocardiopsis sp. NPDC058789. Taxonomy (NCBI): domain Bacteria; kingdom Bacillati; phylum Actinomycetota; class Actinomycetes; order Streptosporangiales; family Nocardiopsidaceae; genus Nocardiopsis; species Nocardiopsis sp. NPDC058789. Next base: position 140,679 of record NZ_JBHYOW010000008.1, on the reverse strand, counting down.
GGTTCGGAGGAACTCCGGTCAGGCGGCCAGGACCGGCGGTGGGCCTCGCAGCACACGCGAGTGGCGCAGATAGGGCGGCCGCGTGCGGGGGCGCTGGTCGGTGGCGGCGAACCGGGCGGAGGGCGTCGCCCGCGCCGTCGGGACGGCGCCGATCACCAACAGCAGCGGGATCAGTGAGAGCGCCATGAAGGCCAGGAAGGCGAACAGGGCGTTCTCACCCAGGTGCAACCACCAGGCGCTGACCAGGGCCATCGCCACGTGCATCGAGATCATCGCCCACGCGGGCATCGGGTCCTGGACGAGCAGCGCACCGGAGTGGACCGTGTGCGCGGCGCCCTGGGCGTACGAGAAGGTCACGTGCAGGGCGAGCTGGCCCCACAGCATCCACGCGGTGAGCATCCCCGGGCCGTACCTTCGGCCCGCCAGCACCCACGCGACGGCGAAGACCACGGCGACGCCCAGCAGGAGGCCGCCCACGGGGACGTCGTGCCCCGAGCTGACGGCGTGGCCGATCGCGGACAGGCTCGCGCACACCAGGGTGAACACCCCGGCGCGCAGCGGTCGGCACTGTTCGCTCTCGGTCATGACCCTCACATCGTCGCACCTCCCGCCGCGTGTCCGTCACGGGGGTGGGATCACGGGAACCCGCCGCCACGCCCTCCGTTATGCTCGCATGCGTCCCCCGTGTGAGAACAGAGGTCGCCCGTGTCCTTCTCCCCGCTCGCCCTGCTGCACGAGTGGAACGCCCGTGCCGACGCCGCGCCGCTGCGCGAGTTCCTGCTGGTGGGGGCGGTGATGGATCTCTCCGCTGTGGAGGAGGACCTCGTTCCTGCCGCCCAGGATCGGGGCGCGGCCGTCACCGTGCTCGGCACCGCCGCCGAGGAGGCCTCGGTGGTGCGCCCGGACCGCACGTACGCGCTGATCGAGCGCTCCGTCCCGGACCTGGCCCTCCTCCTGGGTGACGAGCACGTCGTGGCCGCCTTCGGGTCCGGTTCCGCCACCGACGAGGACCGCGTCTGGACGGTGCTGCGCGGCGGCCCCGACGGGGTTCCGTGGGCACTCGCGGAACTGGGCGCGTGGCTCTCCTCCTGCGCGACCGGGCTCACGCTGCCCGCGTCCCTGGCCGCGCGGCTGACCTCCCTGGCCAACCGGCTGGAGGACCTGCTGCTCACCAACCCGACGGAGTCGGCCGCCCGGGTGGTGCACAACCTGGACGCGCCGCTCCTCTCCCACCTGCCCGAGGGGCCGGTCGACGAGCTCACCCTGCACGCTCCGCTGCGCGGGTACGACGCCCCGGCTTTGGCCGCGCTCACCCGACGGCTCTCCCCGGCCCGCGTGCGTCTGGGCGTTCCCGGGGCGTGGCCGGAACAGGACCGGGAGGACGCCGTCCGGGCCCTGGCCGACGCGGGGGTGGAGGCGACCGCGTACCCCGTCGCCGCCGGGTTCCCCGAGCACGGCGGCCTCGTCGAGTGGCACCGGGGCGACCAGCGTTCCGCCCTCACCTCCGGAGCGAACCTGGCCGCGCTCACCTCCGCCGCCGCCACGGGAGCCAACCTGGAACTGGGCCTGATCGTCCCGGCCGTCCCCTCCCCCGAACCGGCCGAGACGGCCGCGCCCGAGGACGGCGGCCACCTCGCCGGGGTTGCCTCCGAGGTGGCGGCCTCGGGCTGGAGTCTGGAGTACGACTCGGGCACGCACCGGGTCCGGGGCGCGTTCACCAACCCCGTCCCGGTCGCGGCGCGGGTGGTCGAACTGCTGGAGGAGCACGCGGACCCCGTCATCGTGCACGCCGAGGGGCCCAAGGGCTGGGCGCTGATCGTGTGGAGGCGGCCCACGCTCCTGCTGGCCTCCGCTCCCCGGGGCAGCGCCTGGCGCCTGTACCGGGTGGACCCGCCCGCAACCCCGGCCTCTCGGCTAGGCGGCGGTGAGGGGCTGTCGCGCGTGGGTCTGACCCGGACCAGCGCGCCGCTGCACCGGGTCCCGCACCGGGACGTGATCGCCTTCCTGGAGTCCCTGGGCACGGACCACATCGCCCTGCTGGAGTCCGTCGGCCACCTCACCAGGCCCCTCTGACCGGTTCACCGGCCCGTCGTCCGAGCTGCGGGCGGGGTGGGCGTTAGGCTCTGGGCCCATGCGGATTCTCGTGTTGGGCGGAACCTCGTTCGTCGGCCGGGCGATCGTCGACGACGCGCTGCGGAGCGGGCACGAGGTCACCCTCTTCGCCCGGGGGCGGACCGTCCCGGGGCTCCGTTCCCAGCCCGTTCTCCTGCGCGGTGACCGCCGGAACGGCGACTACGCCGCGCTGGCCGAGGGCACCTGGGACGCGGTCGTCGACGTCGGCGGGTCCGTGCCCCGGCACGTGCGGCAGGCCGGCGAGACGCTGGGCGACCGGGTGGGCCGGTACCTGTTCGTGTCCAGCCACGCCGTCTACGCCCCGGGTGCCGGGCCGGGGGCGGACGAGTCGGCCCCCCTCCGTACCCCGGAGTGGGACACGGAGGAGGTCGGCCCGGACACCCGAGGTCCGCTCGGGGTCGCCTGCGAACAGGAGCTGACGTCCCGGTACGGCGGGCGCGCCACCGTCGTGCGGCCGGGGATACTGGCCGGACCGTACGACGGGGGCGACCAGTTCACGTACTGGGTGCGCCGGGCGGCGCGCGGGGGCAGGGTCGTCCTGCCCGCCGATCCCGGGCAGCCGGTCCAGCTGCTGGACGTGCGCGACCTGGCCCGACTCGTGGTGCGGCTGGTCGAGGAGGACCGTGGGGGCGTGTTCAACGCCATGGGTCCCGCCGAGCCCCTGACCCTGATGGGGATGCTGCGTGCCTGCGCCCGGGCGGCCGGGAGCGAGGTCGAACCGGTCCTGGTGCCGCCGGAGACGATCAAGGCCCGCTTCCCGCTGGTGCGGCCCGACCCGGTGTGGGAACAGACCTTCCAGCGTGACTTCGGCCGGGCGAGGGAGGCCGGCCTGCCCTCGACCCCGCTGGTCACCACCGCCGCCGACGTGCTGGCCTGGGACCGTGAACGGGGCGAACCGCCGCTGGGTGTGGGGCCCACCGAGGAGGTCGAGCGCGTCCTGCTCTCCTACGTGCAGGGCGCCTGACCGACGTCGGCGCCGGTCTCACGCCGCTCCGGAGTCCCCCTCCCGCGACTCTCGGGTGCGGTGGCCGGTACCGGCCACCGGTCGGAGTCGTCCGACCCGGGTCCGGAGCCGGGTGAGTCCCGCGCGCACCGCGCCGACCGGGCCGCGCGAGGGCGCGGACACGGGTCCGGGATCGCCCGCGGGGCCGCGAGCTGCGCGGTCGACCTCCGCCACGCGCTCGTGGAGCCGGTCCCTGACCTGCTCGGGGGTGTAGGCGCGGCGCTCCCGTTCGGCCCGCGCGATCGCCACTCCGGTGGCCGCCACACCCACGAAGGCGGCCACACCCAAGGCCTTCCACCACTTCATGCTCATAGGCTAGTGCCTGTGGCAGACACGAGCATGGACCTGGAGACGGCGGTCGATCTGACCAGAACCGGTGATGTGTGGGTGTTCCGGGGCACGAGCGTGCCGGACCGGGCCATCCAGCTCACCACCAACAGCCCCGTCAACCACGTCGGCATGGCCATCGTGGTGGACGACCTCCCCCCGTTGATGTGGCACGCGGAGCTGGGCAGGTCCCTGGTGGACATGTGGACCGGCGTCCACCAGCGCGGGGTCCAGCTGCACGACCTGCGTGACGCCGTCCTGGTGTGGGGCCGCCGCTACGGGCAGCGGGCCTGGCTGCGCCAGCTGGACCCGGTGGCCGACCGCGCCATGGAGGACGCCGCGCTGCGGGTGGTCGCCCGGCTCGACGGCACTCCCTTCCCCTCGACCGCGCAGCTGGCCGGACGGTGGGCGCTGGGCCGGATGCCGTTCCGGGGCAGGGCGCGCGAACGCCGGTTGGAGACCGCCTACTGCGCGGAGGTCATGGCGCTGACCTACGAGGAGATGGGGCTGCTGGCCCCGGGCAGGCAGCCCGGCTACTACGATCCGGGGCGGTTCTGGAGCGGGGACTCCCTGGAGTTGGAGGGCGGCTTCGCGCTGGGTGGCGAGATCCGGGTGGACCTGCCGGAATAGTCGTCCGGCCCGTGTATCCGACCGGTGGGATGGGCACGCACCTGTCAGGTCGCATCCGCATCGGAGGACACATGACGGAGCACTCTCTTGACGGCGCGGAGGTCGCCGAGTCCGACCTGGTGGTGCGCAGGGGCACGTTCCGCTGCGTCGCGTTCCGGGACCCGGTCGACGGACAGGAGCACCTGGCCCTGGTCCTGGGCGCGCTGGGTGACGGCGAGGAGGTCCTGGTCCGGGTGCACTCCGAGTGCGTCACGGGGGACGTGTTCGGCGCGCTGCGCTGCGAGTGCGGCGACCAGCTCGACGCCGCCCTGGACACGATCCTCACCGAGGGCCGCGGGGTGCTGGTGTACCTGCGCGGCCACGAGGGGCGCGGGATCGGGCTCGTGAACAAGGTCCGCACCCAGGTGCTCCAGGACGAGCGCGGGCTGGACACCGTGGACTCCGCCACCCACCTGGGCCTGCCGGTGGACGTGCGCGACTACGGACCGGCCGCCCGGGTGCTGCGGTACCGGGGCGTGCGTTCGGTCCGGCTGCTCTCCAACAACCCCGCCAAGGTGCTGGCGCTGGAGGACCACGGGGTGAAGGTGGCTGCCCGGGTCCCGCTGCTGGTGGCCGCGCACGAGAACAACTCCCGCTACCTGGTCGCCAAGCGGGACCGCCTGGGCCACGACCTGCCGCACCTGAACGGCGACCCGGGGCTGGCGAGTGGCTGACCCGGCCTCCTGGCTGGGACCCCGGGGCTGGGGCGTGGCGGGGCTGTACGCCGTGCTGGTCACGGTGGCCCTGGTGGTGGCGGTCCGCCGCCACGAGCGGTGGCCGATGGGCCCGGCCGACCTGGTGACCCTGGTGCGGGTCGGTCTGATCGGGGTGGTGACGGCTCTGGTGGCCGAGGGCGGGCCCGCCGGACCGATGGTCGCGGTGGCGGCCCTGGCCCTGGTCCTGGACTGGGTGGACGGGCTGGTGGCCCGGGGCACGCGCACGGAGTCGGACTTCGGTGCCCGGTTCGACATGGAGGCCGACGCGTTCCTGATCCTGGCCCTGAGTGTGTACGTCTCCGGAGTACTGGGACCCTGGGTCCTGGCGATCGGCGCGATGCGGTACCTCTTCTGGGCCGCCGCACGCGCGGCACCCTGGCTCCGGGGACCGCTGCCGCCGAGCGCGGCGCGCAAGGCCGTGGCCGCCGCGCAGGGGATCGTGTTGACGGTGGCCGCCTCGGGGGTCCTTCCCCGGCCGGTGGGTGCCGTGGTGGTGGGGCTGGCGCTGGTCGCCCTGCTGTGGTCGTTCGGACGTGACGTGGTGGGACTGTGGCGGGCGCGTGCCCTGGGACCCGGTTCCGTGAAGAGGAAGAGGTGAGGGATGGCGAGGACGGCTCGGGCGTTCTGGGTGCGCTCCCCCGGCGTGGGTGAGATCCGGGAGGTGGAGCTGCCCGAACCCGGCCCCGGTGAGGTGCTGGTGCGCGCCCTGGGCTCGGGGATCAGCCGGGGCACGGAGACGCTGGTCTTCGGCGGCGGGGTGCCGCCCAACCAGTACGGGGTGATGCGCGCGCCCTTCCAGGAGGGCGACTTCCCCGGCCCCCTGAAGTACGGGTACCTGAACGTGGGCGTGGTCGAGGAGGGCCCCGGGGAGCTGGTGGGGCGGACCGTCTTCAGCCTGTTCCCGCACCAGACCCGGTTCGTGGTGCCCGCCTCGGCGGTGTCCGTGGTCCCCGAGGGGGTCCCGGCCGCCCGCGCTGTCCTGGCCGGAACGGTGGAGACCGCGATCAACGCGCTGTGGGACGCCGCCCCGATGGTGGGCGACCGGGTGACGGTGGTCGGCGCCGGCATGGTGGGCTGCTGCGTGGCGCGCCTGCTGTCCCAGGTGCCGGGGGCGCGGGTCCAGCTCGTGGACGTGGACCCCGGCCGCGCCGCGATCGCCGACCGCCTCGGGGTGGACTTCGCCCCGCCCGAGCGGGCCGAGGACGACCGCGACCTGGTCTTCCACACCAGTGCCACCGAGGCGGGACTGGTGTCCTCGCTGCGTCTGCTGCACGTGGAGGGCGAGGTCGTGGAACTGAGCTGGTACGGGGACCGGCGGGTGATCCTGCCGTTGGGCGAGGACTTCCACTCCCACCGCCTGACGGTGCGGGCCAGCCAGGTCGGCATGATCTCCCCGGCCCGCCGTTCGCGCTACGACCACGCCGAGCGCCTCGGTCTGGCGCTGCGTCTGCTGGAGGACCCGGCCTTCGACGCCCTCCTGACCGGGGAGAGCCCGTTCGAGGAGCTGCCCTCGGTCCTGCCGAGGCTGGCCAGCGGCGAGCTGTCGGCCCTGTGCCACCGCGTCGTGTACGAGACCTGACCGCACCGACCGCACCGACACCCTGGGAGTCCGCATGTTCAGTGTCACTGTCCGGGACCACCTGATGGTCGCGCACAGCTTCCGGGGCGAGGTCTTCGGCCCCGCCCAGGCCCTGCACGGGGCCACGTTCGTGGTGGACGCCACCCTGCGCCGCCCGGAGCTGGACCCCGACGGCATCGTGGTGGACATCGGCGCCGCCACACGCGAGCTGGGCGCGGTGGTGGCCGAACTCAACTATCGCAACCTGGACGAGGTCCCCGAGTTCGCCGGTGTGAACACCTCCTCCGAGTTCCTGGCCCGGGTGGTCGCGGACCGGTTGGCCGGTCGGATCGCGGCGGGGGCCCTGGGAGCGCACGCCGACGGCCTGGCCTCGATCGCGGTGACCCTGCACGAGTCGCACGTGGCCTGGGCCTCCTACGAACGGGAGCTGTGACCGGGGCCGTGCGGGTGCCCACGCTGTTCGTCGTTCCGGAGGCGTCGGCGCCCAGCGGTGGTCACACCTATGATCGGCGGATCGCGCGGGCGCTGGGCGAGCTGGAGGCGGCGGACTCCCCGCACGACGGTGTCGGACCGGTCCGGACCGTGACGGTTCCCGGGGCGTGGCCGCGTCCGGGACGCACCGGGACCGACGCGCTCGCCTCCGTGCTGGCCGGAGCGCCCGACGGCGCCCCCGTGTTGGTGGACGGGCTGGTGGCCTGCGGGGTTCCCGAGGTGGTCGTACCGCACGCGCGACGGCTCCGGCTCCACGTGCTGGTGCACCTGCCTCTGGGCGACGAGTCGGGGTTGCCGGAACGGGAGGCCCGGGATCTGGACGCGCGCGAGCGGACCGTACTGCGGTCCGGGGTGTCGGTGGTGGCGACCAGCGCGTGGGCGGCGCGGCGGCTGGCCGACCACCACGGTCTGACGGAGGCGGGCGTCCCGGTGGCGGCGGTGCGGCCGGGCGTGGACGTGGCTCCGCTGGCACGTGGGAGCGGGTTCGAGGGGGAGCCGGGCCGTGCCCCCCGGTTGGTGTGCGTGGCCTCCCTGACCCCGCGCAAGGGCCACGACCTGCTGTTGGGCGCCCTTCGCTCCCTTGTGGGTCTGCCGTGGGAGTGCGTGTGCGCGGGCCCGGGGACCCCTCCCCCGCTCGTGGAGGCGTTGGCGGGCCGGGTGCGGTTCACCGGACCGCTGGTCGGCGCGGAGCTGGAGGGTCTGTACGCCTCCGCCGACCTGGTGGTGTTGGCCTCCCGCGCGGAGACCTACGGGATGGTCGTGACCGAGGCGTTGGCCCGGGGGGTGCCGGTGGTGGCCTCCGAGGTGGGCGGGGTCCCCGAGGCGTTGGGGCGGGCCCCCGACGGTCGTGTGCCGGGGCTGTTGGTGCCGCCGGGGGACGCGGCGGCGCTGGAGCGGGCGCTGCGGGACTGGCTGACCGACCCCGGACTGCGCGCCACGATGCGCGGGGCGGCGCGACGACGCCGCGCGGAGCTGGCCGGATGGTCCGAGGCCGCGCGCGCGATGGCGCGCGTGCTCGGTCTCTGAGCGGCCCCGCACGCCCGTTCACGTGTGACGGGGTTCTCCGGAGCGCACACGTCCCGACACGGGGGCCGGTGGTATCGTGCATAGGGTGCAAAAATTCTTAGTATGCATTTTTGCTGCCTCAGCAGACCTCCTCCACCTGCGCGCCTTCACCCGATCTCTCTTCACCAGAGGCCAGCCTTGAGTACTCCTCAGTCCCAGGGCACCGCACGTACTCCGATCATGCGCACCCTGAGCGGGCTGCTGATCGTCCTCGGCGTGACGATGCTCAGCGGCACGATCGTCTCGGTCGCCCTGCCCCAGATCCTCGGTTCCCTCCAAGGGACCCAGTCCCAGTACACCTGGGTGGTGACCGCGACGCTGCTGGCGTCCACGGCCTCCACCCCCGTGTGGGGCAAGCTCGCGGACCTCTTCCCGAAGAAGCGGCTGCTCCAGATCTCGATCGTGCTGTTCATCGTGGCCTCGCTGCTGAGCGGGTTCGCCCAGAACACCGAACAGCTCATCGCCTTCCGCGCCCTCCAGGGACTCGGCATGGGCGCCTCGCAGGTTCTGGTGCAGGCCACCATCGCCGCGCTGGTCAGCCCCAAGGAACGCGGCCGCTTCAACGGCGTCATCGGCGCCATCATGGCCGTGGCCACCGTCGGCGGCCCCCTGATCGGCGGGGCGCTCACGGACACCTCGTGGCTGGGCTGGCGCTGGTGCTTCTTCATCGGCGTCCCGTTCATGCTGGTCGCGCTGGTCGTGCTCACCCGCACCCTGCACCTGGTGGAGGAGCGCCGCACCGACGTGCGCGTGGACTACCTCGGCGCCACGCTCATCGCCGCCGGTGTCAGCACCATCCTGCTGTGGGTGACGTTCGTCGGCGGCAGCTTCGCGTGGATCTCCTGGCAGACCGGCGCCATGGTCACCGGCGGCCTCGTACTGCTGGCCCTGGCGGTGTGGGTGGAGAACCGGGTGGCGGAGCCGGTCATCCCGCTGCACCTGGTGCTCCGCCGCGAGCCCGTGATCGCGATCGTGGCCAGCGTCGCGGTCGGCATGGCGATGTTCGGCGGAGCGGTCTTCCTCGGCCAGTACTTCCAGCTGGCCCGAGGCTACTCCCCGACCGCCGCCGGTCTGCTCACCACGCCGCTGATGCTCGGCATGATGCTCTCCTCCACCCTGTCCGGGTGGCTGGTCTCCCGTTCGGGCCGGGTCAAGGCCTACGTCGTCGCCGGCCTGGTGTTCCTGGTCCTCGGCTTCCTGTTGCTGTCCACCATCGACGCGACCACGTCCCTGTACGTGGTGTCCCTGGGCATGCTGGGAGTCGGTGTGGGCGTGGGCATGTCCATGCAGAACCTCGTGCTGGTCGTGCAGAACTCGGTCCCGCTCCGCGAACTCGGGGCGGCCAGTGGCGCGATCACGTTCTTCCGGTCCCTCGGGGGCACCATCGGGGTGTCCGTGCTCGGGGCCATCCTCGCCAACCGGGTGAGCACGAACGTGACCGACGGCCTCGCGGCCTCGGGTGTGGAGGTCCCCGCCGGGGGCGCCGACGGCACCACCCTGGACCTGGCGGGCATGCCGCCGTTCCTGCGAGAGATCGTCGAGGGCGCGTACGGCTCCTCCACCGGCGACATCTTCCTGGTCGCCACCGGTATCGCCGTGGTCGGTCTTGTCGTGGCGCTCTTCCTGCCCAGGGTCCAGCTGCGCGACACCGTGGACATGAAGCGGCCCGAGGAGGAGGACCGCGCCGTGTCCGAGGAACGGGCGACACTGTCCTCCTGAGCCGCGAACCCCTGTGGCGCAGGGGTTCGCGGCTTGCGCGCGGGTGGTGCGGGGAAGGAGACTGCGGGGGGGGTTCCCCCGAGACCCCCGAGACCCCCGAGACCCACAGGAGTGCGAGACCCCATGCCGGACACCCCGATCGACAGCACCGTCGCCCACACCGCGCGCGTGTGGAACTACTGGCTGGGCGGGAAGGACAACTACCCCGTCGACAGGGAGGTCGGTGACCGCGTTCGGGCTCTGTTCCCCCAGGTCGCGGAGGCGGCCCAGGGAGACCGGCTCTTCCTGCGCCGCGCCGTCGGCCACCTGGTCACGGAGGAGGGCATCACCCAGTTCCTCGACGTCGGCACCGGCCTGCCCACCGCCGACAACACCCACGAGGTGGCCCAGGCGCTCGACCCCTCGGCCCGGGTGGTCTACGTGGACAACGACCCCCTCGTCCTGGCCCACGCCCGCGCCCTCCTCGTCGGCACCGACACGGGCCGGACCCAGTACGTGGACCAGGACCTGCGCGACGTGGAGAAGGTCCTCGAAGCGGCGGGGCGGACTCTGGACCTGGAGCGGCCCGTCGGGCTGACCCTGATGGGCACCATGGGCCACTTCGAGATCGAGGAGGCGGTCCGTCTGGTGCGCGCCTACGTCGACGGTCTGGCCCCCGGCAGCTTCGTCGCGGTGTGCGACGGCGTGCTGGCCCACATGGAGGTCGAGGACACCGAACGCGCCGCCGAGGGCATGCGTGTCTGGGAACAGCACGTGGCCCAGAAGTACCACATGCGCACCGTGGAGGAGTTCCGGAGCTTCTTCGACGGCTACGAACTGGTGGAACCTGGCGTGGTCCCGGTCTTCCACTGGCGCCCCGAACCCACCGAGGTGGGCACCGTCCGCGCCGTCCCCCAGTACGCGGGCCTGGCCCGGAAGGTCTGAGCGGCCCGGCCCGACCGGGGGCGCCCGGAGACAGATCCGGGCAAAGGCTTCCTGGATCGGACCTCCCGGACGCACCTGAGCTGGCACTCTGGGAGGAGGCGGCCGTCCGCAGACGGGACGGTCGCACTCCACCGGGAGGGGTCCCGTTGAGCTCAGTGTCCGAGAACCCGCCGCCCGCCTTCGACCCGGGCTGGTTGGCCCTGCGGGAGGGTGCCGACTCCGAGGCCCGTGCCACGGCGACGCTCGCACCGCTCCGGGCCTTCCTCCGCGGGCGCGGCGGCGGAACCCGTGAGCGCCCGGTACGGATCGCGGACCTCGGGTGCGGATCCGGTTCCCAGGGTCGCTGGCTGGCGCCCCGGCTGCCCGGGGCGCAGCGCTGGACGCTCTACGACGTGGACCCCGGCCTGCTGTCGCTCGCCGGGGCGTACCTGCCCGCCGCCTCGGAGGACGGCTCGCCGGTGAGTGCGCGGATGTGTCTCCGGGACGTGGGGACGATCACCGCGCGGGACCTCGCCGAGATCGACCTGGTCACCGGGTCGGCCCTGCTCGACCTGCTCACGTACGCGGAACTGGAGCGCATCGTGCGGGCGGTGACCGAAGCGGGCTGCGCGGCCCTGTTCACGCTGTCGGTGGCGGGCCGGGTGGAGCTCTTCCCGGGTGACCGGGACGACCTCGCGCTGACGGAGGCGTTCAACGCCCACCAGCGCCGGGGCGGGCGTCGCGGGCCGGAGGCCGCGGACACGGCCGAGTGGGAGTTCGCCGCGCACGGGTACCGGACCCTGAGCCGTCCGAGCCCCTGGCGGCTGGGCCCGGAGCGCGTGCCCCTCGTCCGTTCCTGGCTGCGGGGATGGGCGGAGGCCGCCCTGGAGCAGGACCCGGGGGCGGCCGTCGGCGGATACCTGGAACGCCGCTTCGGCCAGTGCGAACGGGGGGAACTGGGCGTGATCGTGCACCACACCGACCTGCTGGCGCTGCCCGGGGAGGAAGCACCACCCGAGGAGGGCGAGCCCCACCCGTGAACGACACCGGAGGACGTCGGTGGACCGGGTTCGTGCGCCCGCTGGTCGGGATCGCGTTCCTGGCCGGGGTGGTGTGGTGGTTCCCCCTGGACGCGTTCACCGACGCGTTCGGGGCGGTCGACCCGGCGACGGTGACGACGGCACTCGGAATCGGTCTGGTCACGACGCTGCTGTGCGCGACCCGCTGGGTTTTGGTCGCACGCGGAGTCGGTCTGCGACTGCCCTGGGCACGCGCGGTGTCCGACTACTACCGCGCACTGTTCCTGAACGCCGTGCTGCCCGCCGGGGTGCTCGGTGACGTGCACCGGGCGGTCAGCCACGGCCGCTACGCCGGTGACATGGCCCGGGGTGTGCGCGCCGTGCTCCTGGAGCGCATGGCCGGGCAGGTGGTGCTCGCCGCGACCTGCGCGGTGCTGCTGTTCACCCTGCCCGCCGCGCTCCTGGGGCCGGGGCTGCTCGCGGTGTCCGCCTCCCTGGGCGTCTTCGCTGTGGTGGCGCTGGTGGTGGCCCTGGGCTGGGTCCTCGGGCGCAGGAGGGGATCGGCGTGGTGGCGGGCGCTGTCGGCGACGGTCGCGGACACCCGGGCCGGTCTGTTCACGGTGACGACCGGCCCGGGGGTGGTCCTGCTCTCGGCCGCGGCGCTGGCCGGGCACCTCGTGCTGTTCCTGGTCGCGGCCCGGGCGGTGGGGGTCACCCTGCCCGCCCCGGCCCTGCTCCCGCTGCTGGTGCTGGCCCTGGTGGCGATGAGCGTCCCGGCCAACCTCGGCGGGTGGGGGCCGCGTGAGGCGGTGACGGCGCTCGCCTTCGGCGCGGCGGGGCTGGGCGCGGACCTGGGCCTGACGGTGTCAGTGGCGTACGGGCTCCTGGCCCTGGTCGCCTCCCTTCCCGGCGGGCTGGTGCTGCTGTGGCGGCTGCTGCGGGTCGAGCACGTTGAGGTACCCCGCGAACAGCTTCACCAGGTGCGCCAGAAGATCGCGGCCCTCGGTGGCCGTCGCGCGTGAGGGCTGACCCACCACCCCGGAGCGGGTGTAGCGCGACAGACCCGTGGTGAGCATGTGGTCACGCCGGTCCGCGAGGTGGTCGGCCTCCTGGTAGCCGGGGCGGACCAGGTCGGGGCGCACGTGGAGCAGGACCGAGGTCTCCAGCTCCCCGGCGTGCATGTCGCGGGCGTTGGTGGTGCTCATCCTCGCGGCCCGGCGGGCGGCCTCCCAGTCGTCCGGGCCGGGGAAGAGGGCCATGTCTCCGCGCGAGGCCTGGACGAGGTTGGCGAGCACGTGGTTGCCGCCGTGCCCGTTGACGAGGACCAGCTTGGGGGTGCCCGCCGCCCGCAGGGACGCGGCGACGTCGGAGGCCATGGCGTACAGGGTGGGCGCCGTGACACTGACGGTCCCGGGCCAGGCCTCGTGCTCGTGGGAGCAGCCGAAGCTGATCGGCGGCAGGAGCCGCACGCCGGGGTGGGCGTCGGCCAGGCTCCGCGCCAGGGCGCAGGCGATGACGGTGTCCGTGGTCAGCGGCAGGTGGGAACCGTGCTGTTCGAGGCTGCCGACGGGCAGGAGGGCGACACGGGCGCCGCGCGTGCGCTCGTCCTCGCTGGTGTCACTGGGCAGGGGGTCGGAGAAGTCCATGGGCCCATCCTCCCCTGCTCTGGGGACGGATCCCGCTCCCCCGGCCTCCGGGCGCGCCGGAGGCCGGGGGGCGGGGAGCCCGTGGTCGGGGGGCTGGAGCGGGGCCGCCGGGCGCGGGGGCTGGAGCGGGGCCGCCGGGCGCGGGGAGCCGCCCCGGCGGTCAGTGGCCCAGGCGTCCCCGCCAGGCGGTGAGTTCGTGGGAGGTGCGCACGGCCCGGTCCGGGTGGACGGTGGCCACCGCCTGCACGAGGGCGTCGGAGACGATGATCCCGGTCAGGGCCTCGGCGGTCATGCCCGTGGGGGTGTGGGGGGCGGACAGCACGATGTCGACGCTGTCGCGCAGCTCCTCGGCGAGCTCGTCGGTCACCAGCACGGAGTGGGCGCCCACCGCGCGGGCGCGTTCGAGCAGCACCTCCACCTCCGGCAGGACGCGCCCGGGGGCGAAGACCACGACGGCGTCGCCCCGGTGGATGCCCAGGAGGTCGTCGGCCAGCCGGAAGCCGTCCGTGTCGACGGAGCGCGCCCGGGCGCCGATGCGGTTGAGCTTGAGGGCCAGGTGTTCGGCGGCGATGTTGGAGGAGCCGACGCCGTACGTCACGGTCCGTCCCGCCTCGGCCAGGACCTCCACGGCGCGGGTGAGGTCGTCCGGCGAGGTGGCCGTGCGGACGTGTTCGACACGGTCGCGGGCCTCGTCCACGACCCGGCCCCAGAGCGCGGTGAAGTCCCGTCCCATGCGGTCGATGCGCTCGCGCAGACGTACGTCCGGCGCCACCTCGGAGGTGAACGGGGCGGCGATCTCCTGTTTGAGGGCGGGCAGTCCGGTGTAGCCGAGGCGGCGCAGGGTCCGGATGACGCTGGCGTTGCTGGTGCCGCTGGCGGTACCGAGCTCCTGGGCGTTGGAGTAGAGGATCTGTTCCACCGGCGAGGCCGTGAGCAGGCGGCACACCGATCGCTCCGCCGGGGAGAGGCTTTCCCAGTGAGTGCGCACCAGGGTGTGGAGGCGTTCCAGCCCGGGATTCGAAGAACTATTCATTACAGCCCTTGACTGTGGCGTAGCACTCATTACACTCCTGAGGAAACAGTCGTTTCAACTATGCGCGTCTTCGTAATGAATGTTACATGACGTGTTCGGGGGACCACCATCATGACCACCACCGCACCGCGAACGCCCTCGGGCCTGCCGCTCATCGAGATCAGCGGCGGTCCACGTGAGCGCGGTGTCGCCTACGGAGAGGCCGCTCGGGACCAGATCGCCGCGGCCATGGGCTTCTACGAGCGCGCCTTCACCCAGCAGACCGGCCTGAGCTGGGGCGGCGTCCTCGACCGTGCCCGGGGCTGGCTCGACACCTGCCGCTCCTTCGACGCGGACATGGTCACCGAGATGGAGGGCATCGCCGAGGGCGCCGGGGTCGACCTCCTCGACGTCCTGGCCCTCAACGTGCGCGGGGAGATCATCTACGACTCCTCCTTCCGCTCCATGCCCGCCGCCACCGAGTCCGACGAGCGCGAGGCCTCGGACGGCTGCACCTCGTTCGCCCTGGCCGAGGGCGCGACCGGCGACGGCCGCGTCTACGCCGGACAGAACTGGGACTGGCGGCACGGCACGGCCGACACCGTCCTCATGCTCCGCGTGGTACAGCCGCCCCGCCCCACGCTCATCATGCAGGTCGAGGCGGGCCAGGTCGGGCGGCACGGCGCCAACTCCGCCGGGATCGCGCTCAACGCCAACGGCCTCGGGGGGCGCTTCGGGTCGGCCGTCGGCGTCCCGCAGACCCTCGTCCGACGCCGGGTCCTGGACTCCTCCAGGCTCTCCGACGCCCTGAACGCGCTGGTCAAGACGCGTGCGCACATCGCCAGCAACGCGCTGCTGACCCACCGCTCCGGGTTCGCCATCGACGTCGAGACCACCCCGGGCCCGTGCCAGTGGATGTATCCCGACGACGAGGGCGTGCTCGTCCACGGCAACCACTACCAGGCCGGTGTCCCGCCGCAGCTGGCCGAGTCCTACCGCCCGCTCGCCACGGACTCACTCATCCGCGTGCCCCGCGCCCGGCGCGGACTGGCCGCCGTCCGGACCAGCGACACCCCCGAGCGGGTGCGCGCCGCCGTCCACCAGGCCATGTCCGACCACCTCGGCCACCCCGAGTCCCTGTGCACGCACCCCGACCCCACCGCACCCGAGGTGCGCCGCTGGTCCACGCTGCTCTCCAGCCTCGTCGACCTCACCAGCGGCGAGTACCGCGTCGCCGCCGGAAACCCCTGTGAGCACGACTACGAGCTCATGCCCTGGAACCTCTACGACGGCCCGGGCGCCTGAAGCCGAACCACTGTCCACATCCCCCTTCTTCCCTGGAGTAGACCGTTGTGAAGGACAGACCACCACGCCGCGCCGGAGCGGTGATCCCCGCCGCCGTCCTGGCGCTCGTCGTGACCGCGTGCTCGGCCCCCGCCCCGGGGCCCGAGCTCGAACTGACCGCCACCACCGCCCCGGCCACGGGTGAGCTGGACTCGGTGACCTGGATGCTGCCGTCCGAGCCCACCTCACTCGACCTGGACGCCAACGGCGGAACCGCGCAGAACACCGTCCTCGCCAACGTCTGTGAACGGCTGATGCGGGTCGCTCCCGACCTCAGCGTCGGCCCCGGGCTGGCCGAGTACGCCGAGTGGGAGGACGACTCCACCGTCGTCTTCCGCCTCGCTCCCGGGGCCGCCTTCCGCGACGGCACCCCGATCACCGCCGACGACGTCGTGTGGAGCATGGAGCGGCACGCGGCCGAGGGCGCCGAGGAGTCCGACGAGTACGCGAACGTGGAACGGATCGAGGCCACCGGAGACCGCGAGGTCACCGTCCGCATGAGCCAGCGCGACGCCGTGTTCGTGCCCGCCATGGCCGGGAACGGCGGCATCGTCTACGACCGCCGCGTCCTCGAGGCCGACGACGACGCCTACGGGACGCCGCAGGGCTCGGACGCCTGCACGGGCCCCTACCAGCTCACCGAGTGGAGCTCCGGGAGCCGGGTCGTGCTGGAGCGCGACGACGCCTACTGGAACACCGACCGCGCCGCGCACGTGCGCCGGGTGGAGTTCCGCTGGGCCGTCGAGAACGCCGTGGTCAACACCCTGAACACCGGTGAGTCCGACGGCGCCTACCTCGACACCGCCTCGGCCGCCGTCCCGCTGCTGCGCGACGAGACCGTCCAGGTGTACCAGGGGCCCTCCACCAACGTGTGGTCCCTCATCACCACCGAACGCGGCGGGCTGGCCGACCCCCGCCTGCGCCGGGCCCTGTCCCTGGCGCTGGAACGGGACGGCATCTCCCGGTCGGCCTTCGGCGGGCTGGCCGAACCGTGGTCCGCTCCCCTGGGCCCGGGCGGCTGGGGGTACGAGCGCGCACGCTTCGAGGAGGCGTACGCGGCGATCGACGCCGCCCCCGCCGACCCAGGGGAACCGGAACTGGAGCTGGCCCGCGCCCTGGTCGAGGAGGCCGGGGCCCCCGAGGAACCGCTCGTCATCGCCAACGACGGGGAGCCCGCCCGCACCATCATCGCCAACGCGGTCGTGGACGCGGCCGCGAAGATCGGGCTGGAGGCGCGGATCGCCACCGTGCCCCGGCAGCAGTTCGGCAGCTACTACGTGGACCCCGAGCTGCGCTCGCAGGTCGACCTCTTCTCCGACGAGTACTGGATCTCGAAGAACGACCCCGTGGGCTTCTACAAGAACGGCGCCTCCGACGCCGGGGTGAACTACTCCGGCTTCGCCGACGAGGAGTACGACGCCCTCGTCAGGCAGGCCCAGGCCGCGACCGACGACGCCGAACGGGCCGAGCTCGCCGTGGAGCTCCAGGACCGCTGGACCGAGGCCATGCCGTGGATCCCCGTCGTCCAGGTCCCCACGACCCTCGCCATGGGACCCGGAGTCACGGGGGCGCCCGCCTCCTCCGCGTTCCTCTTCTACCCGTGGGCCGCCGACCTCGGCGCCCGAGAGGACGAAGGACGATGACCACGCACGTGCTGCGCCGCCTCGGCGGCATGCTGCTCACCCTGGCCGTCAGCTCGGCGCTGATCTTCGGGGCCATGTACGCCGCGCCGGGCGACCCGGTGTCGTTCCTGGTGGGCGACCCCGAGAACGTCACCCCGGAGCGGATCGCCGCCGTCCGCGCCGAGTACCACCTGGACCAGCCGCTGCTGGTGCAGTACTGGCTGTGGCTGGGCGGCGCCGTCACCGGCGACCTCGGGACCTCGTTCCAGTACAACGCGGCGGTGGGCGACCTGATCCTCACCCGCCTGCCCACCACCGTGTCCCTGGTGGCCTACGCGGCGGTGCTCTTCACCGTCCTGGGCATCGCTCTGGGCGCCCTGTCCGCCGTGCGTCGCGGGCGCCGGACCGACGCCGCCGTCACCGCGGGCACCACGCTGGCCGCCTCGGTACCGTCGTTCGTCCTGGCCATCGCGCTGATCTCCCTGTTCGGCGTGCGGCTGGGCTGGTTCCCGGTGACCGGCCTGGGCGAGGGCTTCCTCAGCCGTGTCCACCACCTCACGCTGCCCGCGATCGCGCTGGCGACCGGAGCCCTGGCCATCATCTCCCGGGTCACCCGGCAGACGATGGTGGAACAGTTCGACCTGGAGCACGTCGCGGCGTCGCGGGCGTCGGGGATCGCGGAACGGCATGTGGTCCGCCGCCACGTGCTGCGCAACTCCCTGGGCCCCGTCGTGACGATGTGCGGCCTGGTCACCGCCAGCATGCTCAGCGGAACCGTGGTGATCGAGTCGGCGTTCGGCCTCAGCGGGATCGGCGCGCTGCTGGTGGACGCGATCAACAACCTCGACTTCCCGGTCGTGCAGGCCGTCCTGCTGTGCATGGTGGTCGCCTACATGGGGGTCACGACCCTGATCGACCTCGTCCACCCGCTCCTGGACCCGCGGGTCCGCATCGAAGGGAACAGGGTATGACCGCCCAGACGCCCACCTCGGCCGTCACCGCGAACACCACCCGCGCGGGAGCGCGCGGGTCCGGCGGGGTGGTCCTCTGGACCAGCGCGGGATTCCTCGTCACGGTGGTCCTGGCCGCCGTGTTCGCCCCGCTGGTCGCCCCCGCCGACCCGAACGCCATCGACTTCGGCGACATCTGGGCGCCACCCGGCGCCGACCACTGGCTGGGCACCGACCAGATGGGGCGCGACCTGCTGTCCCGGGTCGTCCACGGCGCGCGGGAGAGCCTGCTGGGCCCGCTGCTCCTGCTCCTGCTCGCCTCCGTGCTGGGCGTGGCCATGGGAACCCTGGCCGCCTGGCGGCGCGGCTGGGTGGACGTCCTCCTCGCCCGTGTCACCGACGTCATGTACGCCTTCCCCGGGCTGCTGTTCGTGGTCCTCGTGATCGCGGTGTTCGGCAGCGGCATGACCACGGCCGTCGTGGCCCTGGGGCTGGCGTTCACCCCGATCATCGCGAAGTTCACCCGCAGCGTCGCGCTGGCGGAGTGCGCCAAGCCCTACATCGACGCCTACCGGGTGCAGGGGGTGAGCGGCCTGGTCATCTGCCTGCGCTACCTCATCCCCAACATGGCACCCGCCCTGCTCGGGTACCTGGTGGTGCTCTTCGGAGAGGGCCTGATGAGCCTGGCCACGCTCAGCTTCCTCGGCTTCGGCGCGCAGCCGCCCAGCTCCGAGTGGGGCCTGATGGTCCAGGAGGGGCAGTCCGCGCTGATCCAGGGCGTCCTGTGGCCCGCGCTGGTCCCCGGAGCGGCCATCGCCCTGGTCGTTGTCGCGTTCAACATCGTCGGGGTGCGTGTCGCCGACCGGCTGAACTCACGGAGGTAGGCCCATGCTGCTCGACATCGACAACCTCACCGTCACCCTGCCGGGCGCCGAGACGCGCCGCCCGGTCCTGGACGAGGTCAGTCTCACCGTGGGACCCGGCGAGGTCGTCGGCCTGGTCGGTGAGTCCGGATCAGGGAAGTCCACCACGGCCCGCGCCGTGCTCAGGCTCCTTCCCGAGGGCTCCGCCGTCAGCGGCCGGGCCAGCGTCGGCGGGACCGACGTGCTCGGCGCGGCACCGGCGGAGCTCACCGCGCTCCGTTCCCGACGGGTGTCCATGGTCTTCCAGGACCCGCGCTCGGTGCTCAACCCGGTCCGACGCGTGGGGGACTTCCTCACCGAACGCCTGGTCCTGGCGCTGGGCACGCCCAGGGCCGAGGCCCGTGCCCGGGCGCTGGACCTCATGGCGGAGGTCGGCCTGAACCGGCCCGAGGAGCGCTTCCACCAGTTCCCGCACGAGATGTCCGGGGGCATGCTGCAACGGGTCGTGCTCGCCGCGGCCCTGGCCACCGAGCCCGAGCTCCTGCTCGCGGACGAGGCCACCAGCGCCCTGGACGCCACCACCCAGGCGGAGGTGCTCTCGGTCCTGCGCGACCTGCGCGAACGTCGGGGCATGGGTGTCCTGTTCATCACGCACGACCTGCACCTGGCCGCCGCCTACTGTCACCGGGTCCACGTCATGTACGCGGGCCGTGTGGTGGAGTCGCGCGAGGCGTCGGCGCTGTTCGCGGACCCGCTCCACCCCTACACGCGTGGTCTGATCGCGTGCAACCCGGGGCTGGACTCCGATCTGGCCCCCGAACCCATCCCCGGCGCCCCGCCCTCGCTGTCCACCGCGTTCACCGGCTGCCCCTTCGCGCCCCGGTGCGCCGACGCGACGGAGGCCTGTACGACCTGGCGGCCGGAGACGTTCCCGCTCGACGACGGCGGGGTCGCCTGCGTGCGGGCGGAGACGGTGAACGACGGAGCGCGCGCGTCGCGTCCGGAGGAGGAGAACCGATGACCCCGAACGAACCGGCGCTGTCCGTGAGCGGACTGCGCAGGGCCTTCCCCATGGGCCGGGGCCTACCGGAGCTGGTGGCCGTGGACGACGTCTCCTTCGAACTCGCGCCCGGTGGCTCCCTGGGAGTGGTCGGTGAGTCCGGGTCCGGCAAGAGCACCGTGGCCCGGATGCTGGTGGGGCTGGAACGGGCCGACGCCGGGGAGATCCGGGTGGCGGGCCGCGCCCGTGGCGTCCGGGAACGGGGGCGCGCCGCGCGCCTGCGCCGGGCACGCGAGGTGCAGCTGGTCTTCCAGAACCCGCTGGAGTCCCTCGACCGCCGTCTCACCGCGGCCCAGTGCCTGTGCCACGTCCTGCGTCTGCACGGCGCGGACCGGGCCGGGGCGGACCGGCGCGCCCTGGAACTCCTCGAACAGGTGGGACTCGGAGCGCGGGAGGCGGAGGCCAGGCCGCACCGGCTCAGCGGGGGTCAGCGGCAGCGCCTGGCGATCGCCCGCGCGCTGGCGGCGGATCCGTCCGTGCTGGTGCTCGACGAGGCGGTCTCCGCCCTGGACGTGTCCGTGCAGGCGCAGATCCTGCGGTTGCTCTCGCGGATCCGCGAGGAGTCGGGGGTGTCCCTGGTGTTCGTCTCGCACGACCTGGCCGTGGTCGGACAGGTCACCGACGAGGTCCTGGTCATGTACCGGGGCCGGGCCGTGGAGCACGGCCCCACCCGGCGCGTGCTGCGTGAGCCCGAGCACCCGTACACGCGCATGCTGGCCTCCAGCGTGCCGGGGCCGGGCTGGGACCCGGCCGAGGTGGTCCGGCTGCGCGCCGAGTTCGCCGCCGCCTCGGAGGTGTGACGAACCGTTCCCAAGGCGCGAGGGAGCCCGGTCCCGTGTGAACGGGGGCCGGGCTCCCCGGTGTCGCGGCGGGGTCAGCCGGTGGTGCCCGCGAGGATCTCCTCGGCGGCGCGGCGGCCCTGGCGCAGCGCTCCGTCCACGTGCTGGTAGCCCTCGGCTGCCAGGTCCGAGCAGGCCCAGCCGATGGGGCCCACGGGGGTGCGCTGGTCGGCCCCGTAGCGGTGCAGTCCGCCGAGGTCGTAGCTGGCCGCGTAGGCGCCCCGGGTCCACTCCTCGGAGGCGAAGTCCGACTCGAAGTAGACGACGGGCTCAAGGGCCTCCTCCCCGAGGTAGTGGGAGAGGGAACGCAGGACCGCGCCCCGGCGCTCCTCGGCGGAGCGGCGCAGGAGGTCGTCCGCGAGCTCGTCGGAGACGAAGGCCACCAGGGTGCCGCGCTCGTCCCCGTGGTTGGTGTTGTCGTAGACCTCCTGGCAGAGCTCCCTGGCCCCGAAACCGGTGCCGGAGAGCCCCCGGTCCCGCCAGAACGGACGCTCGTAGACCGCGTGGACCTTGATGACCAGGCCCATCGACGTGTGCTGGTGCATCTGCTGCTGGAGCCAGGGCAGGGCCGGCTCGAAGGAGATGCGCGAGTAGAGGGTGGGCGGCACGGCCACGATCACGCGACCGGCGCGCACGGTGACGCGTTCGGAGACGACCGTGGCGCCCTCCTCGCTCCAGCGGATCGTCCGGACCGGGCTCGCCAGGTGGACGGTGCCCTCCTCCAGCGCGTCCGCCATGGCCCGCGAGACCGCCTGCATGCCGCCGACCACCCGGCGGTCGAGGATGAAGTCCTCGTCCACGAGGTGGGAGAAGGACCCGGCGGAGGCCGCCATGAGGACGGCCTGGAGCGCGGAGAAGGCGTGGGCGGGCTTGGTGAGCATGCCCCCGGCCATGAAGATGCCGATGTTCTCGCGTGCGGCCTCGTCGTCGGTCTGCCGCCGCAGCCACTCGGTGAAGGTGACGGTGTCCAGCTCGCGGGCGAGCGGGTGCTCCCAGGGACGCTCGACGCCGCTCTCCTCGACCAGGCCGTCCAGGACCGCGATCACCCGAGCCATCTCCGCCTCGGTCCGCTCCCCCGCCGGGAACATGTCGCCGGTGTACTCGTGCCGGGAACCGTCGGGCGCGAGGTAGACGTTGGCGCCCTCGCGGTGGCGCGGGTAGGTGCTCATCCCGAGCTCGTCCAGGAGGCCGAGCAGCACGGTCTGGTCGGGCGAGACCCACTGGCCGCCCAGCTCCAGGAAGGCGCCGTCGACCTCCCGGGACCAGGTGCGCCCGCCCACGCGGTCGCGCGCCTCCAGGACGGCGACGGTGCGTCCGGCGGCCTGGAGGGCGCGTGCGGCCATCAGCCCGGCCGGACCCGCGCCCACCACGGCGACGTCTCGATAGAGGACCTCGTCGCTGCCGATGACGTGTGTGCCTCGCATGGGTGCGCTCCTTCGAACCATTAAATGAATACCATTCATTAACGGGCACGAGATCCCCGGGTGTCAAGCCGGACACTCTCACGGGCGGCGCCGACACGGGGCGCGGGCACGCCGCTCCTAGACTGGTGGGGACCGTGTCCGGGCCTCGACAGGAAGCAGGCGCCAGTGAGCCAGGGAACCCGCAGCGGACGGGGCCGGGGCAGACCCTCCTCGCCGGTCCTCTCACGGGAGCGCGTCACCCTGGCCGCGATCCGGATCGTCACCGAGCAGGGCTACCGGCACCTGACCATGGCCGCCCTGGCCCGGGAGCTCGGGGTGGCGGCCTCCGCCCTGTACAACCACGTCGCCTCCAAGCGGGACGTGCTCATCCTGTTGCAGGAGCGCGTGAACGAACGGATCGACGTCTCCGGCTTCGGCACCGAGCCGTGGGATCGGGCGCTGCGGCGGTGGGCGCACTCCTACCGGCGGTGCTTCATGGAGCACACGGCGCTCATCCCGGTCATGGCCGTGCTGCCCGTCGCGGACTCCCCGAGGACGCTGCGGATGTACGAGCGCGTCACACGCGCCCTGGAGGAGGCCGGGATCGTCGGCGCGGACGCGGTGGACATCATCGTGGGCGTCGAGGCGCTGGTCTTCGGCGCCGCCTACGACGCCTCCGCCCCCGAGGGGATCTTCGACCCGGGCAGCTTGGAGGACGTGGCCCCCACCTTCACCCGGTTCGCGGCGCAGAGGTCGGCGGACCCCCGCGAGGCCGCCGACCGGGCCTTCGAGCTCGCACTCGACGCCCTGGTCAGCGGCCTGCGCCAGAAATACACGGGCTGAGCCCCGGCTCCGGTCAGCCCAGCGCGTGCATCACGTGCTTGACGCGGGTGTACTCCTCGACCGAGTACAGCGACAGGTCCTTGCCGTAGCCCGAGGACTTGAAGCCGCCGTGCGGCATCTCCGCCGTGAGCAGGACATGGGTGTTCACCCAGACGCAGCCGAAGTCCAGGTCCCGGGTGAGGCGCATCGCGACGCCGTGGTCGGCGGTCCAGACACTGGAGGCCAGCGCGTAGTCGACGTCGTTGGCGAGCTCCACGGCCTCCGCCTCCGACACGAAGGTCTGGACGGTGAGGACCGGGCCGAAGGTCTCCTCCTGGACCAGCTCGTCGTCCTGGCGGACGCCGGTGATCACGGTCGGCTCCACGAAGTAGCCGTCGCCCTCGACCGCCCGGCCGCCGGTGACCACCGTGGCGTGCTCCGGCAGGCGCCCGAGCTTGTCGGTGACCGACGCGAAGTGCCGGGCGTTGTTGAGCGGCCCGTAGTCGTTGCGGGACTCGTCGGCGTCACCGGTGCGGATTCCGCGGGCCGCCTCGGCCAGCAGCTCCACGAAGCGGTCGTGGGCGCTCTCCTCGACCAGGACCCGCGTGACGGCGGTGCAGTCCTGGCCCGCGTTGAACGTGCCGAACTCGACCAGGGCCCGGGCCGTCGCGGGCAGGTCGGCGTCGGCGAAGACCACCGCCGGGGCCTTGCCGCCCAGCTCCAGGTGGCCGCGCTTGAGCCCCCGGGCCGCCGAGGCGGCGACCTGTCGGCCCGCGCGGACCGAACCGGTGATGGAGACCATGGCCGGTTCGGGGTGCTCCACCAGGAGACGACCGGTCCCGGCGTCGCCCAGGATGACGTTGAACACGCCGGCCGGGAGGATCTCGCCCATCAGCCGGGCCAGGACCAGGGTGGACTCGGGCGTGGTGTCCGAAGGCTTGAGCACGACGCAGTTGCCCGCGGCCAGGGCGGGGCCGATCTTCCACACCGCCATGAGCAGCGGGTAGTTCCACGGGGTGACCTGGGCGACGACCCCGACCGGCTCGCGGCGGACGTAGGAGGTGTGCCCGTCCGTGTACTCGGCCGCCGCGCGGCCCTCCAGCGTGCGGGCGGCACCGGCGAAGAAGCGCAGGTGGTCCACGCCCATGGCGACCTCCTCCTGGGAGATCATCCACCGGGGCTGGCCGGTGTCGCGGTGCTGGGCCTCCACGATCTCGTCCGCGTGGGCCTCGACCGCGTCCGCGATCCTGAGCAGCAGCCGCTGCCGCTCGCCCGGGGTGACGTGCCTCCAGGTGGCGAAGGCGGCCCGCGCCGCGTCGAAGGCGGCGTCGACGTCGACCTGGTCGGAGACGGGCGAGACCGCCACCGTGGTCGCGTTCGTGGGGTTGACGACGTCGATCCGGCCCTGACCATGGGCGTCGACGAAGGCGCCGTTGACGAAGTTCTGGAGGGGACTGCTCATGGGGTCTCCTGGGGCGCCGGTTTAATGATCAGCATTCATTTTAGGGGCGCGGAACGTGAGCGGCAACACCCTCCCCCGGCGTCTCCGACGAACGCGCCCCTCCCCGACGCGGTCGGTCCCGCCACGGCGGCGTGGAGCGGCCCGCGCTCCTTCCCGGAACTGTCACCGGCGGTCCGTAGAGTGCGCGTATGGAGACCTCCGACGTCAAGGGACTGCTCGCCGCCGAGCACGCGGCACTGGTGAACGACCTGCGGGAACTCACCGACGAACAGTGGGGCCGGACCTCGCTGTGCACCGAGTGGTCCGTGCACGAGGTGACGGCGCACCTGGGCGCGGGTATGACCACGGGCCAACTCGCGTGGATCGTCTCGATCCTCCGTGCGGGATTTCGCCCCGCGGTCCACAACCGTCGGCAGATCGCGCGCTTCGCCCGGTCCGAACCGGCCGCGACACTCGCCAGGTTCGCCGCGCTGGGCACCGAGGGCGGCGAACCGGTTCGGCTGCCCACCGGAGACCCCTCGCCCTGGCTGGGGGAACTGGTCGTGCACGGCCAGGACGTCCGCCGCCCGCTGGGAATCGACCGGGAGCCCGCCCCCGAGGCGGTGGCCGAGGTGGCCCGGTTCTACGCCTCCCGCGACTTCGCGGTCAACAGCAGGTCCCAGGTCAAGGGGCTGCACCTGCGGGCCACGGACGCGGACTTCACCACGAACGACCCCGGCCTCCCCACGGTGGAGGGCCCCCTGCTCGCGCTGGTCATGCTCATGGCCGGTCGCTCCGCCTACCTGGACCAGGTGCGCGGCGCCGGCGCGGCCGAACTGCGCGGCAGACTGGAGGGCTGACGCGCGGGGCTCAGCCGTCGTGCTCCGCCCAGTACGCGGGAAGCTCCGCGCCCAGCTCGTCGGCGGCCTGCATGGGCAGGGAGTGCGTGGTCTCCGGCCAGACGGTGACGGGGCCCAAGCCGAGCTCCCGGGCCCGCTCCGACGCCTCCTCACCACCGGCCAGGGACGCGTCGTCGGCCAGGTCGATCCGGACCGGCATCGCCATGGACCGCCACTCCTCGTCCGAGAGGGTGCGCGGCACCAGGGAGACCGCGTCGTAGTGCCGCGAGCCCTCGTCGATCATCACCGACATCGGGGTGCGCTCGCGCACCTCCTCGACCGAAACGCCGCCGATCTCCGCCATGCCCCGGTCCTTCCACGACTGCGGCACCGGGAGCAGCAGCAGGGAGGACCACAGGTAGGTGGAGGCGGGGAGCCCCCGCAGGACCATCACCGGTTCGAGCAGGGTCAACGAGGCGACCCGGCCGGGGTGTTCGAGGGCGTGGGCGGTGGCGACGGCCCCGCCGAAGGAGTGCCCCACCAGGTGGACGCGCTCCAGGTCCAGCCCCGCGAGCACCTGTTCCACCCAGTCGGCCTGGTCGTCGAAGGAGGAGAGGGGCGTGGACTGCGTCGACATCCCGGCGTCACCGATCGCGTCCATCGCGAGGAGCGTGCGCTGGCCGACCCAGTGGTGGATGTTGTCACCCCACATCGGCGCTCCGGACCGGATGCCCGGCAACAGCACCACCGGCGGGGCGTCCTCCTCCCCCGCGTCGGCCGTCCACTCGTACACGCGCACGGACCCGTACTCGGTGGCGACGTCGTGGACCCGGGTCGGTTCGGGCAGGGTCGCCATCACGTCTTCGTAGGCCTGGCGGTAGGCGGCGTACCCCTCCGCGCTGCGCCAGTGCCCCACGGAGGGCTCGGGCGCGACGATCGCCACCGCCTTGTCGACGACCAACCAAGCCACCGCCAGCACGGCCAGGACCTGGAGCGCTCGACGCAGTCGGGGACGGCGCTTCTTCCGGTCGGACATGACCCCTCCTGGAAAATACGATCGTATTGAACTTCCTCCGAGCGTACACCCATCTCAATACGATCGTATTGAACCGGGGTACGATGGGCGGCATGAGCAACCCGGAGCCCGACCAGAGACGGACCGAGATCTTTTACGCCGTGTGGCGGGTGATCGCCGAGAACGGCATGGGGGCGGTGTCCATGCGCAACGTCGCCACGGCCGCCGGGGTCTCGGTCGGACGCATCCAGTACTGGTTCCGGAGCAAGGACGAGCTCCTCCAGGCCAGCCTGGAGGCGATGCTGTCGAGCGCCGAACGGCTCCACGACGACTCCACCCGCGGGGCCGACGACCGCGCGGTCCTCTGGGAACTGGTCGCGCACCCCATCCCCCGGGCCGAGACGGCCCGCGCCGGCGTGTCCGTGTTCCACCAGTACGTGGCCGCCGGGGTCCACCACCCGGCTCTCGCCCGCCTGCTGGCCGAGGCCAAGGACGGCGAGGAGGCCGAGGCCGCCCGTCTCCTCGCCGGGATCGCGCCCGACCTCCCCGATCCCCGCTCCTCGGCACGGGGACTCATGGCCACCGCCGACGGCCTGTCCATGCGCGTGCTGATCGGCGGCCTGAGCGCGGCGGAGGCCGAACGCACACTGCGCGAACACCTGGACCGGCTTCTGACCTGACATCCTGCCGGGAGCCGAGAATCCCCCACGGAAGGAGAACGAGCACATGGGCTGGCAGGCACCGAACATGGACGGACGCACGATCGCGGTGACGGGGGCGAGCTCGGGGATCGGACTGTGGATCACCCTGTTCCTCGCCCGGGCCGGAGCCGACGTCGTACTGCTCTGCCGCGACACCCGACGCGGTGAGCGGGTCGCGACCGCCCTGCGTGACGAGGTCCGGGGGGCCAGCACACGGGTGGTGCGGATCGACACCTCCGACCTGACCAGCGCCAGGGAGGCCGGTGCCGTGCTCGCCCGACTCCCACGGCTGGACGCCCTGGTCAACAACGCCGGACTCGTGGGCGGACCGGCCCGGCGCGAGGTCAGCGCGGACGGGCACGAACTGACCCTGGCCACCAACGCGCTCGGCCACCTCGCGCTCACCCACGAGGTGCTGGAGTCGCTGGAGCGGTCCTCCGGTCGCGTCGTCTGGATGGGATCGATGAGCGCCAAACTGGTGCGCCCCGCCCCCGACGACCTCGAACTGGAGCACGGGTACTCACCGTGGCGGGCCTACGCGCAGTCCAAACTCGTCACCCACGCGCTCGGGTTCGAACTGCACCGACGACTGGCCGCACGCGGGTCGACGGTACGGAGCCTGGTCGCGCACCCCGGCTACTCCCTGCCGGCGCTCGCACCGAGCGCCGGAACGCTCTTCACCCCGCCCCGGCCCACGGCCCTGGACCGGCTCCAGTACCCGTGGGCCCAGGGGATCGACCGCGGCGCGCTGCCCGCCGTGTACGCGGCCACCGCCCCCGAGGCCCTGAGCGGCCAGTTCCACGGCCCCCGCGGTGGACTGCGCGGTGAACCGGCCCTGTCCGGCGGGGTCGCCGGAGTGGAGGGCGCGGGGTCGCACGGCACCGGCGGCCCGGGCCGCAGGAGCGTCGACCCGGTGGTGGGCGCGGCCGTGTGGTCGTTCGCGACGCGGGCCTGCGGACTGGCCTGACCGCTGTGGGGAAGGGCACACCGCCGAGTCGGCCCCGCGGTTGCACAGCGCGCAAAAATGGGGCGAGACGGGACGTTCCGTCGCCTAACCTGGAAGCCACAGTGGCGTTCGCGGCGGAATATCCCCTCTCCACCGGAATACTCCCGTGACCAGCGGGGTTGACCGTTCGACGGAACAGCCCGCACCCCCGCTCATCCCCCGGATCCAGGCCATCCCAAGCGCGCAAGGAAGTACGTGACCAGGCAACCCGACGTGACACACTCCGACGAGGTCGCGGACCAGCGCGCGACCCGACTCGTCATCCCGCTCCTCCTGGTCTCGGCGTTCGTCGTCATCCTCAACGAGACGATCATGGGCGTGGCCCTGCCCGCGCTCAACCGCGACCTCGGCATCTCGGTCTCCACCGGGCAGTGGCTGACCTCGGCCTTCATGCTCGTGATGGCCGTGATCATCCCCGTGACCGGGTTCCTGCTGCAGAGGTTCCACCTGCGGCAGGTGTTCATCGCCGCGATGACCCTGTTCAGCCTCGGCACCCTGATCTGCTTCCTCGCCCCGAACTTCACGGTCCTCCTGCTCGGCCGGATCGTGCAGGCCAGCGGAACCGCGATCATGATGCCCCTGCTCATGACGACCATCCTCAACACGGTCCCGTCCGACCGCCGGGGACGCGTGATGGGCAACATCTCCATCGTCATGGCGGTGGCCCCCGCCGTCGGCCCGACCCTGTCCGGCCTCATCCTGAGCGTGCTGGACTGGCGCTGGCTGTTCGGTCTCGTGCTGCCGATCGCCCTTCTCGCGCTCGGCCTGGGCGCGGCCTTCATCCGCAACGTCACCGAGCCGCGCGCCGCCCGGATCGACGTGCTCTCGGTGATCGTCTCCGCGTTCGCCTTCGGTGGTCTGGTCTACGGCTTCTCCAGCCTGGGCAAGGCCGCCGACGCCGACGCGGCCGTCCCGCCGTGGGCGGCGCTCCTCGTGGGCTCCGTGGCACTCGTGCTGTTCGTGTGGCGCCAGATCGGGCTCCAGAGGGAGGAGCGGGCCCTGCTCGACCTGCGGGTGTTCCAGTCCCGCCAGTTCTCGATCTCCATCGCGCTGGTCCTCGTCAGCTTCATGGCGCTGTTCGGCACGATCATCCTGCTGCCGCTCTACATGCAGAACGTGCTCGGCCACGACACGCTCGCGACCGGACTCACCCTGCTGCCCGGCGGCCTGGTGATGGGGCTGCTGGCCCCGTTCGTGGGTCGCCTCTACGACCGCTTCGGACCGCGCCCCCTGGTCACCCCGGGCGCGGGCGTGGTCGCCCTGGTGATGTGGAGCATGACCCTCTTCGGCACGGAGACCCCGCTCGGCTACGTCGTCGCCGCGCACATGGCGCTCAGCGTCGGGCTCGGACTCATGTTCACCCCGCTGCTCACCGGTGCGCTCGGCTCCCTGCGGCCCTCGCTGTACTCGTACGGCAGCGCCGTGGTGGGCACCGTGCAGCAGGTGGCGGGCGCCGCAGGCACCGCGACGTTCATCGCCGTGATGTCCGCCGTCGCCGCCAGCCAGCTGGGCGACGGGGCGGACGCCGTCGTCGCCGAGGCGGGCGGGATCCACACGGCGTTCATGCTGGGCGCGGTCATCGCCACCCTGGCGTTCTTCGCGACCTTCCTGGTGCGCCGGTCCGAGGCCGGTGTGGAGCCCGGGGCCGTCCCCGTCCACTGATGTCCGGGGGGCGGCGGCAGCCGCCCCCTACAGTGGTCCCGAGGAGGTCCACCGTGGACGAGAAGGCACTCGTGCGAACCCTGCTCGAAGAGCAGCACCCGGATCTCTCTGGGCTCGCCCTGCGCGAGGTGGAGGGCGGTTGGGACAACCGGATGTGGCGCCTGGGAGAGGACCTCGCGGTCCGGATGCCCCGCTCGCCGCGCGCGCCCGAGCTCCTGCGCGCGGAACACCGGTGGTTGCCCGACCTGGCCCCGCGCCTGCCGCTGCCCGTGCCCGTTCCGATGCGCCTCGGCGCCCCCTCCGCGCGCTTCCCGAACCTCTGGTCGGTCACCACCTGGGTGAGCGGACACCCGGCCGACCTCGCCCCCGTCACCCGAGGGACCCGGGCCCTGGCCGCGTTCCTGACCGAGCTCCACCGGACCGCCCCGGAGGAGGTCCCGCTCAACCCCTTGCGCGGGGGGCACCCGCGCGAGGCCGTCGAGGACCTCGAGGAGTACGCACGGGGGATCGCGGATCCCGCGCACATGGACGGGATTCTGGAGGTCTGGCAGGCGGTGGCGGACGCACCGGCCTGGCACCTGCCCCCGGTGTGGCTGCACGCGGACCTGCACCCGGCCAACGTCGTCAACAGGGAGGGGGCCCTCGCCGGGGTCCTGGACTTCGGTGAGCTCTGTGCGGGAGACCCGGCCACCGACCTCGCCGCCGCGTGGGTCCTGCTCCCCGACGGCTCGGCCGACGCGTTCTTCGCGGAGTATCCCGCCGACGAGGCCACCGTCCTCCGCGCCCGGGGCTGGGCCCTCCTCCGGAGTCTCGTCCTCATCCAGATCGGCCGCGCCGGGGACCAGGGCCTCCCCGGTGGCAAGCCCACCTGGAAACCCGCAGGCGAGAAGGCCCTATCCCGAGTACTTGCGCCATTCCCCTAACCAATCCACTATCCGTGTGCGCGGAGAGCAGCGCTCAGGTATTCGGGTCAGGGCCTGCTCTGGCGGGTCCATCCCCGCGTGCGCGGGGAGCAGCGGGGCCGAACCCCGTAGTCGCGCAGGGGCGCGGGTCCATCCCCGCGTGCGCGGGGAGGCAGGTGGACAAGCGCCGCCGCTACCGGTTCGTCGTGGGTCCATCCCCGCGTGCGCGGGGAGCAGCCGCCGTTCTCGATGCTGGCCGCCATCCACGGGGGTCCATCCCCGCGTGCGCGGGGAGCAGACTGGATGAGTAGTGAGCGCATGGCCCCGGCTGGGTCCATCCCCGCGTGCGCGGGGAGCAGACTCCGGAGGCCGTGAGGTCCCCACCGTCCCGGCGGGTCCATCCCCGCGTGCGCGGGGAGCAGACTTTTTGACCTGCGAACTTACCGGCGGCAAGTGCTCGTTTTTCCAACTTGTCGAGAAACAGACAAATCCGGCACCACTCATTACGGTAGCTGTCACGTGTGAGCCTAATGCGAGTGCGATGCGTTCCTCCACGCCTGTGCCTGCCGGGATTCGTGTCGCGGCTGGTCGCGCGTGCCAGCGCAACAGCGGCGGCAAAGGAGGGCAGGACCCCAGGCCTCTGGTGATCGGGGCGAGATCGCGGCTGGTCACGCCTGCCATCGGAACTACGGCGGCGAGGGCGGGTTGGGTACTGGGTATGTGGTCTCCGCGGGGTGGGTGGGGATGGAGGCCGACCACGTTCCGACAGCAGCGATGGCAGGGCCAGCGAGAGCTTCTGCGCGGTGGGGAAGGGTGATTCATGGTCGGCCTTCTTCTCTGTGGTGTGGGTGTGTGACTGGTGGAGCGAGAGGGGGGCAGGGCATACGGGTGTCTTGGTGCTGGGGTCTGGGCGTGCGGGAGTAGGGCCTTGGTCCTTCATTCGCGTGGGGGTGGTTCTGGTTTCGGTGGCGGGTCTGGTGGCTGATGGGCCGGGCGGCCCTTCCAGGTGGCTCGGTGGGGGTTGTTCTCCCGGCGCCATTTGAGCCGGTTGTGGGTCGAGCACAGCGGCTGGATGTTCCCGGCGCTGGTTTGACCGCCCCGGGAGTAGCTGGTGATGTGATCGGCCTCAGTAGCGCTGATCGGGACGTCGCACCCCTGGGGCCAGGCGCAGGTGGTGCGCCCATGGTGGGCGACGGCGCGGATCTGCTCGGGAGCGTTGCGCATCCCCCGTCCCACGTCCAGGGGCTTGCCGGTGGCGGGGTCAGTGATCACTCGCCGCAGCACACTGCCCGGGGCCATGGTGTGCACGGCTTCCATGGCCAGCACCATCCCGTCCTGCGTCGAGGCGCCACCCGTGTTACCGGTGGGCTGGCCAGGAGCGAGGTTGGTGCGTCGGCCGGTGTAGACGTCCAAGGGCACGGTGACGTTGATCATCGCGAGCGGCCCCGGAGGCTTGGTGCAGTTCTGGTGACCCAGCGCGGACCTGACCATGCGCATGAACGCGTCGTAGGAACGTTCGGCCCTGGACTGCTCCGGGTGCCCGGGATTGTGGGGTGTGGTGAACGCCCCCACCGCTTTCTCCAGCAGTTCGGCGTCCACCTCGGGGCCCCAGGCCTGGAGGTAGAAGGAACCCTCGAAGCTACGCACCACGTCCAGGCGGCGGGCATCGTAGGCCTTCTTGTACTCATCCTCCGCCAAGGCGGGGTGAAGTCGGATGGAGACGCGCTTGCCGAGTTGGGTGAGTTGGGCAGCGGACAGGGCGGGGTTGTCGGCTTTGGCGGCCATGAGCCCGGCATCCATCAACGCCCGGAATTCGTCCGCATCGGGGAACTCGGTTGTGTTCCGGGTGGCGGTGGACGCTTCCACGACCTTGGCGATCGCAGCCGCTTCCCCCAGGGAAAGCACACCCTCGTCCAGGGCTTTACGGGTTTCGGGAAGCTGTTCGTTGAACAGGGCCTCGGCCACTCGGGCCAGGGAACGAGCTTCGGCTGGATTGGTGCCCAGGGCTTGGGTGATCCATCCGGCCAGGGTGCGCTGTCCGCCGACTTCGAGGAGGTTGCCGGTGGCCTGGATCTGGGCCAGGCGCAGCAGCATCGCGAGTTTGGCCTGGTCCATGTCCTGCCAGAGGTGACAGATGTCGTCCAATACTCCAGCGACCGCACCGGCCGGAGGGGTGTCGGCCAGGGTGCGGGTGAGCTCTTCCCTCGCGTGGCGCATCGCGACCACGGCGGGAGAGCGTCCCGCCGTGACCGCGCCGCACAAAGGAGAGAAAGTCATGCTTCCATTGTATGCGTGAATTGGAGAGAGGGGAATGGAAGGGAAGGGAGAATGCGACCTGGAATGCCAGGTTTCTTTTCCAGAAAAGGGGCTGTGGATAACCCTCAAAATCCGCGTGGGTGTGTTATGTAATGTGCGTTCGGGTGATTGACCGGCCGCGACACGGGTCCCGATGAGCGCGGGCCTGGGGTGCTGTTTCCCTCGCCGCCGCATTTCGTTCGTGGCATTGAACAGCCGCGACACGCAAGACGATCGACGCAGAGCCCGGCGAGTGCGGCCCAGCTGACCACCCCGCCCTCATCCCAGGGGAGAGAACCCAGCTTCTCTCCTCTGCTGACTACAACGAAGAGAACCAGCCAGCGCCCTCACTTCGAGAGCCGGAGCAGCCCGGCGCGGGTACGACGGAAACCGCAGGCCTC
Source organism: Nocardiopsis sp. NPDC058789 (assembly GCF_042745575.1). Taxonomy (NCBI): domain Bacteria; kingdom Bacillati; phylum Actinomycetota; class Actinomycetes; order Streptosporangiales; family Nocardiopsidaceae; genus Nocardiopsis; species Nocardiopsis sp. NPDC058789. The sequence goes on along the minus strand of NZ_JBHYOW010000008.1, from coordinate 107,231 downwards.
GTAGAAGCCCTCAAGATGGGGTTCGTAGTCGACGTGCAGCCACTCGATGCCCGACTCTCGCAGGTCACTGATGAGCGCCCCGACGACGCGACCACCAACTCCGCGACGCTGGTGGGCGGGAACGACGGCGGTGTCCAGGAGAAAGGCGTGCGCTCCCCCGTCCCACACCGCGTGGACGAAGCCCACCAGTAGCCCGTCGTCGAAGGCTCCGACCCAGGAGCGGCTGTGCCGTTCGAGCCGTGCGGACCAGGGCATCAGGGAGAACTCCTGCCCGAACGCCTCGGCGTGCAGGTGGGAGAGCCGTTCGTCGTCCACGGGGCAACGCACCTGGATACGCACGGGTTCGACCTTACTCGTCGTCCTCGTGGCGGTCGAGGTGGGAGGTGCCGCGACGCCAGGAGCCGTCGCTCGTCGCGCACGAGGCCGCGCTCCTTCAGGAGCCCCCGACGGGCCTGAGGGTGCCCGCCTCCCCCGCCGCGTGGACGAAGCCGTCCCCCTCGGGGAGGTCCAGGGGGCACGAAACAGCAGATCGGTGCTGCCGGGCTCGGCCCCGCCCCGGTGGAGCCAGGTGATCTCCGGTGTCCTCGTCAGCCCGAGCCGGTCGCCCTTCTCCGCGTTGATCGCCCCGCGAGCCCGTAGCGGGTGCGCCCTGCGGAGCAAGAACAAGGCTAGCCGAGGCGTCGACGGTGGGGGGCGAAACCGGGTTCCGCCAGGGGTGACCTAGCCTGGTTGCGGCCCGGGGCACCCCGGGACCCTCCCCGCACAGCGACGAGCCCGAGGAACCCCGTTGAGCATCACGACCCTGACCGCCCGAACCTTCCGCGTGGTGGCCGTCTTCGAGGCCTTCACCTGGGCCGGACTCCTCGTCGGCATGTACGTCAAGTACCTCGGCAACGGCAGCGAACTGGGCGTGCAGATCTTCGGCCCCGTGCACGGCGGCGCGTTCATGGTCTACGTGGCGGTGACCCTGTTCGCCGCGTACCGCCTGCGCTGGGGCGTGTGGCCGACCCTGGTCGCGCTGGCCGCGTCCATCCCTCCCCTGGGCACGCTTCCCGCCGACTGGTGGCTGCACCGGACCGGCCGACTGACCGATCCCGCCGAGCGCGCGGACGGGGCGCGGGGGACCGGCGCCGGGGAGCCCGCGAAGGTCGCCTGACCACCTCCTGGGACCCACGAATCACACCAGTGTCCAGGCTCACCCCTTATCCCGGAGTTCTCTTTCTGAACAGAGGGGTAAGGGGTTTACATTTTGTCCGAAATCGGACAGCGATTTCTCTGATGTGCCCCCTTGGCGCACGGCGAGCCGTCCATGTTCAGTTGTGAACTGGCAAGTAACCGGCTCCCACGCAGAAGGGTTTCCCCCATGCCACAGCGACACGGACCCGACCGGCGCGCGGTCCTTCGAGGCGCGGCCGTCGCCTCCGGCGCGGCGTTGGCCGGAGGCGCGTTCGGCGTCTCCACCGCACACGCCGACACCTCCTCGGCCGCGGCCGAACCGGCGATGTACTTCCGGGCCGACTGGGGCGCCCGGCCCCCGTCGAGCCCGATCCAGGTCCTGGCCGAACCGCCCAGCTTCGTGGTCGTGCACCACACCGCGACCCCCAACAGCGCCGACCACTCGGAGGCGCACGCGCTGGCCCTGTCCCGGTCCATCCAGAACTTCCACATGGACAGCAACGGCTGGTCCGACGCGGGCCAGCAGTTCACCATCAGCCGCGGCGGCCACATCATGGAGGGCCGCGACCGCGCCGTCCCGGCCGTGCGCGAGGGCCAGCACTGTGTGGGCGCGCACGTGGCCAACAACAACAGCACGTGCGTCGGTATCGAGAACGAGGGCACCTACATGGACGAGGGCCCCACCCAGGCCCTGACCGACTCCCTGGTGGCCACCCTGGCCTGGCTGTGCGGCGCCTACGGCCTCAACCCGCAGGAGGCGATCCTCGGGCACCGGGACTTCAACGCGACCGCGTGCCCCGGTGACGTGCTGTACGCGATGCTCCCCGACCTGCGCAACGCGGTCACGGGAGTGATGCTGTCCCGGGGCCTGGAGATCGGCACGCGCACGGTGCCCGTCCAGGACCGCCCCACCTACCCGCCGGTGCCCGCGGACGAGCCCTCGCGCGAGTTCGACCACGGTCCCGGGCGCGGCGCGGACGACTTCACCCGCTGACCGAGCCGCGAGGACGTCTCCCCGTTCGGCGTCACTCAGGAGCGGTCAGCGAGGGGCGGGGGGGGGCCGCGCGCGGCGGGCGGGCCGCCCGCCCGACCCCGCCCCGCGCCCCCGCCGGCGGCGCCCCCCACCCCGCGCGGTTGAGCGGGGGCGGGGGGGGGCGGGGGTGTGGGGCGCCCCCCCGGGGGGGCGGGGGGGGGGGGCCCCCCCCCCCGGGGGGGGCCCCCCACCGCCGTCCCGTGTTCGTTCGATTTTGTTTCGCCCCCTTGTCATTCCTGTGTCAGACACCTAGCTTGGTCCGATATCCAATAGGATCTTTGATGTCGTGCTGGTTGCGCGTCAGAGAGCTCCTCCACCCCCCGGACGCAAGAGGGCCTGACATGAAGCCATCACCGCGCATGGCACTGGCAGCGCCAAGCGCCTGCATCCTGCTCGCGGGATGCACGGTGTTGAACGCCAGCCCCGCTCCCCCCGACGACTGGACCCCCCGGGGTTCGGTCTCCGCACTCGTCGCCTTCGCCCCCGGCGGCGGCAGTGACCGCTCCGCCCGCGTCGTGGCCGAGGCACTCAACGACCTCGACGCCGGGTTCAACGTCAACGTGGAGAACAGGGAGGGGGGCTCCGGCGCGGTCGGCTGGGCCACCTTCATGTCCGAGCAGGGCAACGGCAACGCGCTGCTCGTGGCCGAGAGCGCCCTCAACACCCTGCCCCTCGTCTACGACGTGCCCTTCACCTACCGCGACTTCACCCCTCTGGTCATGTTCGCCCAGGACTCACGGATGGTCGTCGCCTCCAGTGACGCCCCCTACGAGACCTGCGCCGAACTGATCGAGGCCAGCCAGGACCAGACGGTCAAGACCGGGTCGAGCGGCCGGACCGGCGCCGACTCCCTGGTCACGGCGGAGTTCGAGCGGAGCGGCGGACAGTTCTCCGTCGTGCCCTACGGATCCACCGGCGAAGTCCTCACCGGACTGCTCGGCGGCCAGATCGAGGTGGCTCCGGCCAGCGCCGCCTCCGCCAAGCCCTACGTGGAGAGCGGCGACTTCAAGGCGCTGTGCACGCTCAGCGAGGAGCGGTACGACGACCCCGTGCTGGGCGACGTGCCCACCGCCGTCGAACAGGGCCTGGACGCCGAGGTCACCATCTGGCGCGGTGTCCTGGCCCCCGACGGGATCGCCCCGGTCCAGCGGGACTACTGGATCGACTCGATCCTCGAGGCCATGGAGTCCGACACCTACCACGACTACATCAGGGACGACCTCCTCATCCCGGCCGTCCTCGCCGGTGAGGAGTTCGAGGAGTACCTGGCGGAACACGACGAGCAGATGGCGGAGGTGTTCCAGTGAGCGGCGACGCCACACCCCTCCCCGCGAGTGCGGGGACCGGCGGCGCGACCAGGGCCCGGCCCTCGGTCCTCGCCGCGCACGCCGCGCTGTCGGTCCTCGGCGCGCTCTTCCTCCTCGGCTCGTTCGCCTACCCCTTCACCGCTGAGGACGGGACCGTCGGTCCGGGGGCGCTGCCCCGCGTGGCCGGTCTGGCCCTGGCCGTCATCGGGGTCGTGCTCCTGTACCGGGAGGCGCGCACCGGGACGGTCCTGCGGGGCGACGGCCACGTGGAGGAGGACTCCGGGCACTCCGCCGAGGAACTGCGGGCGATCCGCCGCAAGCTGGCCGTCGTCTCGGCGGCCCTGGTCTGCACCGGTGCGCTCATCCCCTTCCTGGGCATCCTGCCCGCACTGGCCGTCCTGACCCTGTTCCTGACCATCGGCGTCGAACGCCTGCGCTGGCCCGTCGCGCTCACCGCGTCCGTCGGCGTCCTGGTCGTGTGCTACCTGCTGTTCGTCGTACTCCTGAGGGTCCCCCTTCCCCTCGGCGTCTTCGACCCGACCCTGTGGAGCGCCCCGTGATCGACAACCTCGTCGTCGGTTTCAGCGCCGCGCTCACTCCGGAGAACCTCTTCTGGTGCTTCGTGGGCGTCCTTCTCGGCACGGTCATCGGCATCCTGCCCGGCCTCGGGTCAGCCACGGGCGTGGCCATCCTGATCCCGGTCACCCTCACCTTCGACCCGCTCACCGCGCTCATCATGCTCGCGGGCATCTACCACGGCTCGCAGTTCGGAGCCACGACCACCGCCATCCTGGTCGCCACACCCGGCGAGGCGTCCTCAGTGGTCTCGACCTTCGACGGCTACCGCATGGCGCGCGCCGGACGGGCGGGACCCGCCCTGGCCATCTCCGCGATCGGTTCGTTCACGGCGGCGTTCGTCGCGCTGATCGCCCTGACCACGCTGGCACCGATCTTCGCCGACATCGCCCTCGGCTTCGGCCCGCCCGAGATCCTCGCCGTGATGGCCCTCGGTCTCTGCACGATCGTGGTCTTCTCCGGGGGCAACCTCCTGATGGGCGCCGCCCTGGGCCTGGTCGGGGTCCTGATCTCCAGCGTGGGGGTCGACGTCGGCTCGGGGACACCCCGGTACACCTTCGACCAGGTGGGCCTGTTCGGCGGTCTGCCCTACGTCGAGGTGATGATCGGGCTCTTCGCCATCGGGGAGCTCCTCAACCAGCTCCACCGGGGCATGGCCACCCCCATCCGCGCGCGTTTCCGCGACCTGCTCCTCACCCGGGAGGACCTCCGCCGCTCGGCCCCGGCCACGGCACGCGGCACCCTCGTCGGGTTCGTCCTCGGCTGCCTGCCCGGAGCGGGGACCACCCTCGCCTCCTTCATGGCCTACGGAGTCGAGAAGCGGTTCTCCCGGAACCGCGCCCAGCTCGGAACGGGAGCGATCGAGGGTGTGGTCGCCCCCGACGCGGCCACCAGCTCGGGGTCCAACGCCAACTTCATCCCGACGCTGGTCCTGGGGGTCCCCGGTGGCGCCACCACCGCCGTCCTCCTCGGCGCCTTCCTGGTGTACGGCATCCAACCCGGGCCGCTGCTCTTCGAGAACCAGCCCACGCTCGTCTGGGGCCTGCTGGCCTCGTTCTTCATCGGCAACGCCATCCTGCTCCTGCTGAACCTGCCGCTGGCACCGGTCTTCGCCCAGCTCCTGCGGATCAGGTACTCGATCCTCTACCCGCTGATCATCGTCACGAGCCTGGTCGGCGCCTACTCGATCAAGAACAGCATGCTGAGCGTGTGGATCGTCATCGTGTTCGGCTTCGTGGGCTACGCGATGAAGCGGCTCAACCTCCCCGTGGCGCCCCTCGTGCTCGGCCTGGTCATCGGCCCTCTCTTCGAGACCGCGCTGGTGCAGACCTCGGCGCTGGGCGAGGGCTCGGTCCTGCCCCTGCTCGCCTCCAGCGGCACCGCGCTCGCCATCCTCGGGGTGGCCCTGCTGCTGATCGTCGGCCCGGCGGCCGTGAGGGCGCTCCGGTCCGCGCGCCGGGGAGACGGCGGTGCCAACGGCCACGACGACACCGACACCACCGGGATCACCGAGGCGGAGACCTCGGGCTCCACCGACGGCCACGCCGCGAACGACGGCGCCGACACCGCTCACCAGCCCCCACCGCCAGAAAGGCAGTCATGACCACTTCTTCGCAGCCCCGCCCCCGCGTCGCGATCACCCTGGGGGACCCGGCGGGGGTCGGACCCGAACTGATCGCGAAGCTGCTCTCCCGCCCCGAGAACACCGGGGCCGCCGACATCGTGCTCGTCTCCGACCCTGAGGAGCTGCGGTCGGCGGGCGAGGACGCCGGGGTCGCGATCGAGTACGGCGACGCCGGAAGCGGGCTTCCGGTCCTGTACGACAACGGGGCCGCCCGCCCCGCCGGGAGCGAGGGCGGCTTCGAGCGCCGCGCGGCGACCGAGGCGGGTGGCAGATGGGCACTGGCCAACCTCGCCGTCGCCCTCGACATGGCCAAGGACGGCCGGGTGGACGCCATCCTCTTCGCGCCGCTCAACAAGTCGTCCCTGCACCTGGCCGGAATGACGGAGAACGACGAGCTGCGCTGGTTCGAGGAGGTGCTGGGAGTCGAATCCTTCACCTCCGAGCTCAACGTCCTGCCCGGCCTGTGGACCGCGCGCGTGACCTCACACGTGTCCATCGCGGACGTGCACTCGGGCATCACACGCGACAACGTGGTGGAGGCCGGTCTCCTGCTCGACCAGGTACTGCGCGGCTCCGGGCTGGACTCCCCGAGGATCGGCGTGTGCGCGCTCAACCCGCACGCCGGGGAGAGCGGCAGGTTCGGCCGCCACGAGATCGACGTCATCGGTCCCGCCGTCGCCGATCTCGCGGGTCAGGGGCTGGACGTCAAGGGTCCGTTCCCCTCGGACACCATCTTCCTGCGCGCCAGGAGCGGTGAGTTCGACGGTGTCCTGACCATGTACCACGACCAGGGCCAGATCGCCATGAAGCTGATGGGGTTCGACGGAGGGGTCACCATCGCGGGCGGGCTCCCGGTCCCGATCTGCACACCCGCCCACGGCACCGCCTTCGACGTGGTCGGGCGGGGCGTGGCCAACACCGGGTCGGTGCAGAACGCGTTCGACCTGGCCGTGAGCATCGGCGATCGGCGGTCCGTCGACGCCTGACCCCGGCCGCCGGTGCCCCGGAGGTGAACCTCCCCGGGGCACCGGCCCGAGGGGACTCGGCGCGCCCCCTCGGGTCCCGTCGTGTCAGGGCTGGACGAGGACCTTGAGGACCTCGCGCTGGTCCATCAGCCGGTAGGCCTCCGAGACGCCGTCGAGGTCGGAGGCGTGGTCGAAGACCAGGCCCGGGTGGACGTTCCCCTCCAGGACGTCGGGGAGCAGTTCCTCGATGTAGGCGCGCGCGGGGGCGGGGCCGCCGGTGAGGGTGACGTTCGCGGCGAACATCGCCGAGATCCCGATCGGTCCCCGCTCGTACTGGGGCAGGCCCACGCGGCTGACGGTGCCGCCGACGCGGGCCACGCCCAGAGCCGTCTCGTAGGCGTCCAGCTGGCCGACGGCCTCGATCACCGTGTGGGTGCCCTCGCCCCGGGTCAGTTCCCGGACCCGCTCCACGCCCTCCTCACCGCGCTCCGCGACCACCTCGACGGCCCCGAACTCCCGGCCCAGGTCGGTGCGGTCCTTGTGGCGGCCCATGAGGATGATCTCCTCGGCGCCCCTCCTCCTGGCGGCGAGCACGGACAGCAGGCCCACAGCACCGTCCCCGACGACGGTGACCGAGGTGCCGGGTCCGACCCCGGCGGTCACGGCGGCGTGGTGACCGGTGGGGTAGACGTCGGCCAGGGTCAGGAGCGAGGGCAGCAGAGCGGACTCCTCCCGCACGGGCAGCCGGACCAGCGTGCCCTGGGCCTGGGGGACGCGGACCACCTCGGCCTGGGCGCCGCTGAGCAGCCCCCCGTTCGCGCAGGAGGTGTGGAGTCCCTCCCGGCACAGTCCGCAGGTGTGGTCGGCGTAGGAGAACGGGGACACCACGAGGTCTCCGGGCCGGACCCAGGTGACCTCGGGTCCGGTCTCCTCCACGACGCCGACGAACTCGTGCCCGGCACGGACCCCCTCCTCGGAGGCGGGCATGCCCCGGTAGGCGTGCAGGTCGCTGCCGCACACGCACGTGCGCACCACGCGCACCAGGGCGTCGGCGGGATCGACGAGCTCCGGATCGGGCACGTTCTCCACCCGTACGTCACCGGCGCCGTACATCAGGGCCGCTCGCATCGGTTGCCTCCTTCGGGGTCCGGCCCGGCTGCCCGTGACCGAACGTGATCCATTGGTTACGACTGGCAAGATAGCGTGTCGGGCCCCGCCCCGTGGCGGGTTCCACGGGGACCGGAAGCCCCCTCCGTCGGGTCGTCTGGAGTCCGTCGTCACCCCGTGGCACGATGAGTCCCGTGACCAGTGGATCCGCCTCCGACAGGCACCTGAGTGACCTCACGCGTCTGCGGCGCGTCCGCGACCGGATCGACCGGGAGTACGCGCTGCCCCTGAACGTCGAACAGCTCGCCAGGGACGCCCACATGTCGGCGGGGCACCTCAGTCGCGAGTTCAGGCGGGCCTACGGCGAATCGCCGTACTCGTACCTCATGACCCGGCGCATCGAGCGCGCCATGGCGCTGCTGCGCCGTGGCGACCTCAGCGTCACCGACGTGTGCTTCGAGGTCGGCTGCTCCTCCCTGGGCACCTTCAGCACCCGTTTCACCGAGCTGGTCGGGGTGCCTCCCAGCACCTACCGCCGACAGGCCGTGGGCGAGGCGGAGGGCATGCCCTCGTGCGTGGTCCGACAGGTCACCAGACCGATCAGGAATCAAGAAGCGCGGCGTCCCGGCCAGTCGTAGTGTGACCAGCATGGACATCAAGATCAACGCCAGTTTCCTGCCGCACACCGACCCGGAGGCCTCGCTGGCTTTCTACCGGGACGTCCTCGGGTTCGAGGTCCGCCTCGACGTCGGGTACGAGGGGATGCGCTGGATCACGGTGGGGCCGGTGGGGCAGCCCGACACCTCCGTGGTCCTGGAGCCCCCGGTGGCCGATCCCGGGGTCACCGACGAGGAGCGCCGGGTCATCACCGAGATGATGGCCAAGGGGACCTACGCCTTCCTGAACCTGGCCACCCCGGACCTGGACTCCACCTTCGAGGAGATGGTGGCGAAGGGCGCCGAGGTCGTCCAGGAACCCACCGAACAGCCCTACGGCGTCCGTGACTGCGCCTTCCGCGACCCGGCCGGCAACCTGGTCCGGATCAAGGAGGACCGTTGACCGTCGGGGAGCCGACCGCGCCGCATCCGGCGGACGTCCACGAACTGATCCGGGTGCACGGGGCCCGGGAGAACAACCTCCGGGACGTCGGCATCGAGATCCCCAAACGCCGTCTGACGGTGTTCACCGGAGTCTCCGGGTCGGGCAAGAGCTCGCTCGTGTTCAGCACGATCGCCGCCGAGTCGCAGCGGATGATCAACGAGACCTACAGCAGCTTCGCGCAGGGGTTCATGCCGTCCATGCCCCGCCCTGACGTGGACGTGCTCGACGGGCTGACCACCGCGATCATCGTCGACCAGGAACGTCTGGGCGCCGACCCGCGCTCCACGGTGGGCACCGCCACCGACGCCAACGCGATGCTGCGCATCCTCTTCAGCCGCCTGGGACAGCCGCACGTCGGCTCCCCGCAGGCGTTCTCCTTCAACGTCGCCTCGGTCCGGGCCAGTGGCGCCATCACGGTGGAGCGCGGCGACCAGAAGACGGTGCGGCAGACCTTCACCCGTACCGGCGGCATGTGCGTCAACTGCGAGGGCCGGGGCAAGGTCACCGACTTCGACCTGCGTGAGCTCTACGACGACTCCAAGTCGCTGTCGGAGGGGGCGTTCACCATCCCCGGCTGGAAGTCGGACGACTGGTGGACCGTGCGGACCTACAAGGCGTCGGGCTTCTTCGATCCCGACAAGCCGATCCGCGAGTACACCGAGCAGGAGATGCGGGACTTCCTCCACCACGAGCCGGTCAAGGTGAAGGTCGAGAAGTCGAACCTGACCTTCGAGGGTCTGATCCCCAAACTCCGCAAGTCGTTCCTGTCCAAGGACAAGGAGGCGATGCAGCCGCACATCCGGGCGTTCGTGGAGCGCGCGGTGACCTTCACCGACTGTCCCGTCTGCGGCGGGACGCGGCTCAGCGAGGCGGCCCGGTCGTCGCGGATCGGCGGGGTGAACATCGCCGAGGTGTGCGCGATGCAGATCAGCGACCTCGCCGCGTGGGTGCGGGACCTGGACGAGCCGTCCGCCGCTCCCCTGCTGGAGGCGCTGCGCCGCACCCTGGACTCGTTCGTGGAGATCGGGCTGGGCTACCTCTCGCTCGACCGGGCGGCCGGGACGCTGTCGGGCGGTGAGGCCCAGCGTACGAAGATGATCCGCCACCTGGGGTCCTCGCTCACCGACACCACGTACGTCTTCGACGAGCCCACCGCCGGGCTGCACCCGCACGACGTGGAGCGGATGAACCGGCTGCTGCTGCGGCTGCGCGACAAGGGCAACACGGTGCTGGTGGTGGAACACGAACCGGACACCATCGCGATCGCGGACCACGTCGTGGACCTGGGTCCGGGCGCCGGCGCGGAGGGCGGCACCGTGTGCTTCGAGGGCACGGTCGAGGGGTTGCGGAGCAGCGGCACCACCACCGGGCGCCACCTCGACGACCGGGCCGCCCTCAAGGAGGAGGTGCGCGTCCCCACCGGCCGCTTCGAGGTCCGCGGCGCGGACACGCACAACCTGCGCGACGTGGACGTGGACATCCCGCTGGGGGTGCTCACGGTGGTCACCGGGGTGGCCGGGTCGGGCAAGAGCTCCCTCGTGCGGGGGTCGCTGGTCGAGGGGGCCTCGGCCGCGGAGGCGGGGGTGGTGGCCGTCGACCAGAGCCCCATCCGTGGCTCGCGGCGCAGCAACCCGGCGACCTACACCGGGCTGCTCGAACCGGTCCGCAAGGCGTTCGCCAAGGCCAACGGGGTCAAGCCCGCGCTGTTCAGCGCGAACTCCGAGGGTGCCTGCCCGGTCTGCAAGGGTGTCGGCGTCGTCTACACCGACCTCGGGTTCATGGCCAGCATCGCCTCCACCTGCGAGGAGTGCGACGGCAGGCGGTTCGACCCCTCGGTGCTGGAGTACCGCCTGGGCGGACGCGACATCAGCGAGGTACTCGCGATGTCGGTGACCGAGGCGGCCGGGTTCTTCGGGGAGGGTGAGGCACGGACCCCCGCCGCGCGGAGGGTCCTGGACCGGCTGGCCGACGTGGGACTGGGCTACCTGCGCCTGGGTCAGCCGCTCACCACGCTGTCCGGCGGTGAGCGGCAGCGGCTCAAGCTGGCCGTCCACATGGCCGAGGAGGGCGGCGTGTACGTCCTGGACGAGCCGACCACCGGCCTGCACCTGGCCGACGTCGACCACCTGCTGCGCCTGCTGGACCGGCTGGTGGACTCCGGGAAGTCGGTGATCGTGATCGAGCACCACCAGTCGGTGATGGCGCACGCCGACTGGATCATCGACCTCGGCCCGGGGGCGGGCCAGGACGGTGGCCGGGTGGTCTTCGAGGGCACCCCGGCGCAGATCGTCGCGGACCGCTCCACGCTCACCGGTCAGCACCTGGCGGACTTCGTCGGGGGCTGACGGCGGGGTCGGGGACCGGCGGCGCGCCGGTCCCCGACCTCACCCGGTGACCTCCAGGACGCCCATCATGCCCAGGTCCTCGTGGTTGAGGATGTGGCAGTGGTAGACGGTCCGGCCCGCGCCGTGCCGGAAGGGCACGAGCAGGCGCACGGTCGACCCGGCCGGGACGTTCACGGTGTCCCGCCAGGCCCGGTAGGGCTCGGGCACCCCGTCCCGGTCCAGCACCTGCACCGGGTAGCTGTGCAGGTGGAAGGGGTGGTCGCTGCCGTGCTCGTTGACCACCTCCCAGATCTCCAGGGTGTCCAGCCGCGCCTCCGCGTCCACCCGGTCCATGTCGAAGATCCGTCCGTCGATCGTGAAGGACCCGTCGGGGGTGGCGCCGAAGACCACCTGCCTGGTCCTGACCGCGTCCGCGGGGTCCAGCTCCTCGACCGGCAGCAGACGGTCGGGCGGGGGCATGGGGGCGTGCCCCGCGGGCACCTCCACGACCGCCAGGGTCCTCTCCTCGTTGGTCTCCCCACCGGGCCCGTAGACCGAGTAGGGGAGGCGGACGAGGGCGAGGCGCCCCGCCTCCACGGTCTCCACGAGGACCTCGGCCCGCTCACCGGGGGCGAGCAGGACCTCCTCGACCTCCCTGGGGTGTTCGACCGGGCCGACGTCGGTGGTGACCAGGTGCGTCGGGACCGCCGAGCCGTCCTCGCGCAGGCATCCCAGGAGCAGGTGGTCTCCAGCGGTGGAGTTGAGCAGCCGCAGCCGGGTGAGCCCTGAGCGCGCGGTGATCCGGGGCTGGTCCACCCCGTTGGCCACGACGTCGCGGCCCGCGCGGGTGAACATCACCAGCCGGTCGTCGGCCGCCGCCAGCGCGGGGACCTCCCGGTCGAGGGGCCCCTCCACGACGATCGGCCCGGCCAGCCCGGCCAGGAGCTGGCGTTCCACGTCCCCGTGGGCGTGCGGGTGGTACCAGTGGGTGCCCGCGCAGCCCTCCGCGACCGGGAACTCCTGGGTGTGGGACTCCCCCGGCGACACGTGGTGCAGCGGCTGGTCGACCTCGGGGGTGAGGGGAAGTCCGTGCAGGTGCAGGCTGCTGGGCGCGTCGACGGTGTTGGTGAACTCCACCCGGACGGTGTCGCCCTCGCGCACCCTCAGCAGGGGGCCCGGGCTCGTGCCGTTGTAGGCCAGCCCGGTGCCGGTCGACTCCGCGACCAGGCGGGCGACACGGACCCCGTCGGCGTCGGTGGTCAGGGGAATCTCGGGCAGGTCCGGCAGCTCGGGGCGGTCGGTGGGCAGGTCCGGGCCGCCCGCGCGGAGCAGGACGGGCAGGGCGGCCGCCCCGGCGACCGCCGCACCGGCGGCGGTGAGGAAGGCCCTGCGCCGCAGGAGCCGGGGGTCAGTGGTCATGGCCGGTCCCCGGGGTGCGCTCGGTGTCCGCCGTGTCCTCACCACCGGTGGCGTCCGCGCGTCCGTCACCGACCACGACCAGGCTCCCGACCATCCCGCTCCCCTCGTGGTCGCCGACGGTGCAGACGAACGGGTAGGTCCCGGCGTCGGCCTCGACGACCACCGTGCGGGTCCGGCCGCTGGGGACGGTGGTGTCGATACCCAGCGCCTCGACGGCGAAGCTGTGCGACCTGTCGGTGTGGTTGGTGAACCGAAAGGCCATGGGCTGGCCCTCCGCCACCCGGAGCTGGCCGGGTTCGAAGCGGAAGTTGACCATGTCCACGGTGGGCAGAGCGGCGATCTCCTCGTCGCTGAGGCCGCCGGTGTCGTCGGGCTGCGGGCTGGCGAGGACCAGACCGAGTCCGAGCACGGCGCCCAGTGCCGCGCCGAGGACGGCACCGGTCACGGCGCGGCGGGGCGAGGGCCTCCTCCGTGCGGACCGGTCCAGCACGGCGGTGGTCAGGACGGTTCCGGCGGCGAGGACGGTCAACACGGCCACCGCGAAGGGGACGGCGTCCCCGGGCCGGGAGAGGTCGAAGGAGAGCTCCACCACGCGCATGGGGAGCAGGAGGAGGACGGACAGGACCGCCGTGACCGGGGCCCAGCGGGCACCTCGCCAGTAGCCCAGGGCGGCGACCAGGGGCAGGAGGGCCAGCGAGACCTGCACCGGGTTGACTCCCCCGGAGATGACCAGGGCGGCGACGAGGGTCGCGGTGGTCAGCACCAGGGTGGAGACGAGGGCCGTCCCCGTGGTGGGTCCGGTCCCGCCGGGTGCGTCGGCGCGGGTCTCGGGGGTCGTTGTCATGGCGTCGCCTCTCAGGGTCGGGGGTCGTTCGCGGGGTTGCGGACCGCTGCGGGGCGAGGCGACGGTGTCGAAAACAGCCATTGTGTGAGCACTCACTCACAGGCGTGGGTCGAATAAGTGCCCGCCTCTCAGCGGGCACGAACGAGGAGGGGGCGACTCGGGCGGACGTCAGGGGACGGACCGCTCCGGCCGCGTCACCCCGTGGATCGGGGGTGGTGGGTCATGCCGTTGGCCAGGGTGCGCGCCCACGGGGCGTCCACCTCGTCCAGGTCGAGGGCGGTGATCAGGTGGCACATCAGGCCCATGGCGAAGAAGTACTGGACCTGGTCGCGGGTACCCCCCGAGAGCGAGTGCGCCAGGGTGACCGCCGAGGCGTAGCCCTTCCTGAACGCCTCGCGGATCTCGGGGACGTCGGTGGCGCTCTGGGCGTGCACCTGGAGCATGAGCAGGTCCCGGTCGGCGATCAGCGCCGCGTAGGCGTCGCCCATCCCCTCCAGGACCTGGGCGGCCGAACCCCCGAGGGAGCCCTCCGCCCCTTCCCGCAGGGCCTGTTCCACGCGCTCGAAGCACAGTTCCAGCGTCGCCGTGAACAGCCCCAGCTTGCTCCCGAACAGTCGGAAGACGTAGGCCTGGGAGATCCCGGCGGCGTCAGCGATGTCGGTCACCGGGGTCGCGTGGTACCCGCCCTTCGCGAAGGCGGACACCGCGTGCCTCAGGATCAGGGCCCGGCGCGCCTCCGCCGTCGAACGCCCTCCGTCTTTCGGACTCATGGGTGTGAGTACACACTCACAATCCAGTTCTGTCAACCCCACAGTCGGCCGCCGCCCTCCGACGGCGCGGGGCCGCTCAGTCCACCGACACGGCCCGGTGGTGTCGGCCGATGGGGAGCATCAACGGCTTCCCCGACGTGGGGTCGGTGATGATCTGGCTCTCCATGCCGAACACCACCCGCACCGCCTCCGGGGTGAGCACCCGCTCCGGTGGACCCGCCGCGTGCAGCCCGCCCCCGGCGAGCGCGATCAGGTGGTCGGCGTAGCGCGCAGCCAGGTTGAGGTCGTGCAGGACCAGCACGACCGTGGTCCCGCGCGACGCGTTGAGGTCGGTGAGCAGGTCCAGGACCTCCACCTGGTGACTGACGTCCAGGAACGTGGTCGGTTCGTCCAACAGGAGCAGGTCCGTGCGCTGGGCCAGCGCCATGGCGATCCACACCCTCTGGCGCTGCCCGCCGGAGAGCTCGTCCACGGGCCGGTCCGCGAGCTCCACCGTCCCGGTCGCCTCCAGGGCCTCCGCGACCGCTTCGTCGTCCTCGTTGCTCCAGCGGGTGAACAACCGCTGGTGGGGGTGGCGTCCACGACCCACGAGGTCGCTCACCGTGATGCCCTCCGGGGCCACCGGTGACTGCGGGAGCAGGCCCAGGGTCCGCGCGACCTCCTTCGGCTGCGTGCGGTGGACCTCCCTGCCGTCCAGCAGGACCCGGCCGGAGCGCGGCGCCAGCAGCCGCGACATCGAGCGCAGCAGGGTGGACTTGCCGCAGGCGTTGGCGCCGACGATCGCGGTGATCCGTCCCGGCGGCACGGCCAGGTCCAGGGAGTCGATGACGTCGCGGTCCTTGTACCCGAGCGTCAGGTCCTCGACGAGGAGCGAGTGGTCCGTGGTCACAGGGAGCCTCCCACGCGGTTGCTGCGGATGATGAGGTAGACGAGGTAGGGGGCGCCGAGCACCCCGGTGACGACCCCGACGGGGAACCGGGTCCCGAAGGCGAACTGACCGCAGAAGTCGGCGACCAGGACGAGGAGGGCGCCCACCAGGGCGGAGGGCACCAGCAGGGAGCCGTCCGAGCCCACCAGGCGGGCGGCGATCGGCCCGGAAAGGAAGGCCACGAAGGCGATCGGCCCGGACGCGGCGGTGGCGAAGGCGATGAGCCCGACCGCCCCGACCACCGCCAGGAGCCGGGTGCGGTCCACCCGGACGCCCAGCGCCGAGGCGGTGTCGTCGCCCAGTTGGAGGGCCGAGAGGTTTCCGGACTGGCCCAGGAGCAGCGGCGTGATGAGCGCCAGCGCGACGACGACCGGCACCGTCGCTCCCCACCCGGCGCCGTTGAGGCTCCCGGTGAGCCAGCGCATCGCCTCCTGGTGGTCCCAGGTGGCCGCGCGGTCCAGGATGTGGGAGGTGATGCTGTGGAGCATGGCCGCGACGCCGATGCCGATGAGGATGAGCCGGGTGCCCGAGACCCCGTCCTTGTACGACAGCAGGTAGATCACCAGCGCCACCCCGAGCCCGGCGACGATCGCGAAGACCGACACCCCGGCCCCGTCCAGGGAGAGCACCACGATCGCGAAGGTCGCCGCCGCGCTCGCCCCGGCACTGATACCGATGATGTCCGGGCTGGCCAGGGGGTTGCGCAGCATGGTCTGGAAGGTCACTCCGGCCAGCCCGAAGCAGGCCCCGGCGGCGATCGCGAGCACGGCGCGGGGCAGGCGGAGCCGTCCGACCGTGAAGGAGGCTCCGGGGACGTCCTGGCCGAGGATCACCCGGGCGACGTCACCGGGCGGGTAGAAGGTCTGTCCCACCATGAGGGTGACGGAGAAGCCGACCACGAGCAGGAGGGCGAGGACGACGATCACGGTGTGCCGTCGCCGCGCCCGGCGCGCGCGACCGCGCGTGACGGTCTCGACGGTGGAGATGCTCACAGGGAACGAACCTTCTGACGTCGGACGATGTAGATGAAGAAGGGGGCGCCCACCAGCGCGGTCACGATCCCCACATCGATCTGTCCGGGGCGGGCCACCACGCGGCCGACCACGTCGGCGGCGGTCAGCAGCGCGGCGCCGGTCAGGGCCGAGAACGGCAGCAGCCAGCGGTGGTCGACGCCCACGAGCAGGCGGCACACGTGCGGGATCACGAGGCCGACGAACCCGATCGGGCCGGTGACGGCGGTGCTGGCGCCGCACAGCACGACGGAGCCGACCGAGGCGGTGACCCGCGAGATCGCGACGCGCTCGCCCAGTCCGGCGGCGAGGTCGTCGCCCAGCGCCAGGAGGTTGAGGCCCCGGGCGGAGAGAAGGCACACGACGAACCCGACCACCAGGAAGGGCAGTACGTGGGAGATGGACGCGAACGTGCCGCCGCCCACACCGCCGATCTGCCAGGAGCGGACCCCGTCGGCGATGTCGTTGCGGGGCAGCACGACGGCGCTGATGAACGAGGACAGCGCGGCGGAGGTGGCCGCACCGGCCAGCGCCAGCTTCAGCGGGCTCGCGCCTCCCCGACCCAGGGATCCGATGACGTGCACGAACAGGGCCGTGACGGCCGCGCCGACGATACCGGCCCAGATGAAGCCGGTGGCCGTGGCCAGGCCGAGGTGGGCCATGCCGATGACGACGGCCAGCGAGGCACCCATGTTCACGCCCAGGATGCCGGGGTCGGCCAGCGGGTTGCGGGTCACGCCCTGCATGACCGCGCCCGAGACCCCGAGCGCCGCGCCCACGAGCACGGCGAGCAGGGTCCGTGGGATGCGTTTGGCCACGGCCGCCTCGTCGAAGCCCTCGGCCGATCCGCCGAAGGCCGCCACGATGTCGGCCCACTGGACGTCGCGGGATCCGACCGAGACGGAGAGGAACATCAGGACCAGCAGGACGGCGAGGACCAGGAGCAGCCAGAGGGGCCTGCCCCGGCGCGGGGACCGCACGGTGGCGGCCCCCGCCTCAGGGGATGCGGTTCGGGTGGTCACTGCGCTCCGTCAGCGGCCTCGGCCAGGAGCGACAGGTAGTCGTCGAGGATCCACGAGATCGACAGCGGGGTCGGGTTCGCGGCGGTGCCGAGCGGGCTGTCACCGGGCAGGTTCACCACGGCCGCGTTCTCGACGGCGGGCATCTGCGACAGCAGCGGGTCGCCCTCCAGCGCCTCGACCAGCTCCTCGCCGCCGTAGGTGACGATGATCTCGACGTCGTCGAAGGCGTCGGCCTGCTCGGCGCTGTGGGTGAGGGAGAACTGGTCGGTCTCGGCGGAGGCGGTGGCGACGCTCTCGGGGGTGACCATGCCGATGTCCTCGAAGAACAGCGCCCGGGTGTCGTGGGTCGTGTAGAAGCTGACCTCGCTGAGGTCGGTGGTGTCCACGTGCGTCATGAACATCGCCGCCGCGCCCTCGATCTGCGGGTACTCGGCGACCGCGGCGTCGATCTCGGCCTCCAGGTCGGCGATGAGCTCGGCGCCCTCGTCGGCCCTGCCGATGGCGGCGCTGTTGAGCTCGATGGTGTCGCGCCAGGAGGTGCCCCAGGCCGTCTCCGGGTAGGCGACGACGGGGGCGATCTCGCTGAGGGTGTCGTAGTCCTCCTGCGTGAGGCCGGAGTACGCGGCGAGGATGACGTCGGGCCGGGTGTCGGCGACGGCCTCGAAGTCGATGCCGTCGGTCTCGTCGAAGAGGACGGGGGTCTCGGCGTCCAGCTCCTCGAGCTTCTCCTCGACCCACGGGAGCACGCCGTTGTCGTCGTCGTCACCGAAGGTGGCGGCGGCCATGCCGACCGGGACGACGCCCAGGGCGAGCGGGACCTCGTGGTTGGCCCAGTTGACCGTGGCGACCCGTTCCGGCTCGGAGTCGATGGTGGTCGTTCCGAGGGCGTGCTCGACGGTGACGGGGGTCCACTCGCCGGAGGCGCCGTCGCCCTCCCCGGAGGGTGAGGAGGAGCACGCGGCGAGGGTGAGGGGGATGAGTGCGGCGGTGGCGATCGCGGCCAGCCGTGGGGCGCGGGTCATGGTGTCCTTCCGGTGGTGACCAACCCCGGAAACCGGGAGTTAGGTTTGCCTAACCGAATTTAGGGTGCACTCAGTTGGTTCGCAATCGCTCGAAAGGGACACCGAACCTCGCGGAACGGACATTCCGCCGTCACTGGACCCGGAACCGCCCGGGGCTCATGCCCGTCACCCTCCGGAAGACCGCGCCGAACGCGCTCGCGGAGTGGTAGCCGACCCGCTCGGCCACCTCCTCGATCTCCTCCCCCACCGACAGCAGCGTGATCGCGTGCTGCACCCGCGCGGCCGTCGACCACTGGCTGAACCCGAGCCCGGTCTGCGCGCGGAAGGCCCGCGTGATGGTGCGGGTGCTGACACCGAGCCGCGCGGCCCACGCGGCCAGGGTCGTGTCGTCCGCCGGGTCCGCGCGCACGGCGGCGACGATCGGCTCCAGCAGCGCGGACTCGGGGATCCTCAGCAGCAACTCGACCGGCGCCGGGGCCAGCAGGTCGAGCACCACGGCCTCGGTCCTGGCACGCGACTCCCGGTCCAGGCCGTCGGTGTTGAGCCGTTCGAGCAACAGGCGCAGGAGCGGGGTGACCTCCACCGCGACGGTGGTGTCCGCGATGGCCGGGACCGCGTGCACACTGAACTGGGCCGCGTGGTGCCAGGTCCCCGCCGGGGTCCATCCGGAGTGGGGCGTCCCGGCCGGAATCCACAGGCCGACCGACGGGGTGATGGTCCACACCCGTGCGCCGGTCGTGGCGGTGGAGGCGCCGCGCAGGTTCCAGAGCAGCTCGTGCGTGGGGTGCGAGTGCTCCTCCCAGTAGGTGTCGCGCGCGATCACCTCGTCGGTGCCGTGAACCACGTAGGGGACGTCGATCTCGCCCGCGCCGTACGAGGGAAGCCTGCGGTTCTCCACCGCCCCCGATCGCTCGCGCACCGCCCTGCCTTGTCTGACCACGTCACACAGGCTATGCCGGGCGACCCCGAGAAGGCCAAACCAAGGGGAGCCTGCCCTTACCCGCGAGTGACGAGCACCACGGGATCCGCGCCCGGGCGGTCCCGTCTCCAGATCCCCTGGTCCACTCCTCCGCCGTTCCCCGACCCGGCGTCCACCGGCCCGTCGGGACCGCCCCGGGCACCGAGCGGACCCGGACCCGCGACCGACACGGGACTCACCGGTCGGGATCGGGGACGACCACGCGGCCCGACTCCAGGGACAGGACGTGGTCCGCGCCCCGCGCCTCCTCGGCGAAGTGGGTGGCGTGCACCACGGTGACGCCCTCGGCGGCGACCTCGGCGACCAGCTCCCGAACACGGTTCACGGAGTGGTGGTCCAGCCCCGCCGAGGGTTCGTCCAGCAGCAGCAGGTACGCTTCCTGAGCCAGCCCCTGGGCGATGAGGGCGCGTTGGCGCTGCCCCCCGGAGAGCTCCCCCAGCCTGCGGTCGGCCAGGTCCGCGACCCCGGCCTGTTCCATACGTCGGTCGACCACCCGGCGGTCGTTCCGGGTGAGCGGGCGCCACCACCCCCGGTGCGCCCAGCGGCCCATGGCCACGGTGGCGCGCACGGTGAGGGGCAGGGCGTCCGGGACCGCGCTGCGCTGCACGACGAACGCCGGGCGACCGCCGCGCGCCGGGACCACCCTTCCGCTCCGAGGGGTGATCGTGCCCGCCAGGACCCCGAGCAGGGTGGACTTGCCCGCGCCGTTGGCTCCGACCAGGGCGGTGACGACCCCTTCGGGGATCTCGGCGGTGACGCCCCGCAGGACGTCCGTGCCGTCGTAGCCCGCGTACACGTGGTCGACCCTCATCCTCGCGACCTCCGTTCCTGGTGTGTCGGGTTGGTCTGATCCGACCCGATGTGAAAACGAAAACGATTATCGTTGTAGAGTCTCCCACTATGGAAGCACTGATCGAACCCTTCGGGGTCACGTTCGTCCAGCGTGCGCTCTGGGCGGGGCTCCTCGTCTCGGCCGTCTGCGCGATCGCCGGCACCTGGGTGGTCCTGCGGGGCATGGCCTTCCTCGGGGACGCGATGTCGCACGGCATGCTGCCCGGGGTGGCACTGGCCGCGCTGTTCGGACAGAGCCTGTTCCTGGGCGCCGCCCTGGCGGCCGGGGCCATGGCCGCCGGGGTCACCGCGCTGAGCCGCTCACCCCGGCTGTCGCAGGACACGAGCATCGGCCTGTTGTTCGTGGGGATGCTCTCGGTCGGCGTGATCCTGGTCTCGCACTCGGCGTCCTTCGCGGTCGACCTCACCGCGTTCCTCTTCGGCGACGTCCTGGGCGTGCGTGAGCGGGACCTGCTCCACCTGGGGCTCTCCCTCGCCGCCGCCCTGGTGGTCGCGGTGGTCGGGCACCGGGCGTTCGTCGCCCTGGCCTTCGACCACCGCAAGGCGCACACCCTGGGCCTGGCGCCGCGCGTCGCGCACGCCGCTCTGCTGGGCCTGGTCACGCTCGCCGTGGTCGCGTCGTTCCACGTGGTCGGCACCCTGCTGGTGTTCGGTCTGCTCATCGCCCCGCCCGCCACGGCTCTGCTCTGGGCCAGGAGCATCCCGGGCATCATGCTCACCGCCGCGCTGCTGGGCGGCGCCGCCACCTACGTCGGACTGCTCGTCTCCTGGCACTGGGAGACGGCGGCCGGGGCCAGCATCGCGGCCACGGCGGTGGCCTTCTTCTTCGTCTCGGCCCTGGCCTCCGGCGCGCGCTCGCGCGGATTCGCCCGACGACGCCCCCCGACCGGCGAACCCCCCGCCGACCACGCGCCCCCGCCCACCACCCTGGAAGGAACGCTGACACCGTGACCCGCCGACACCGCACCGCCGCCCTGGGAGCGGCCGCCCTGATCATCCTGCTGGCTGGCTGCTCCGGCGGCGACTCCGCCGCCGAACCCGAGCCCGTGGAGGAGGAGACGCCGCACGGTTACGTCGAGGGGGCCGAGGAGGCCGCCGAGCCCCAGCTCCGGCTGGTCGTGGCCGACACCGACACCGGCCGGGTGCGACTCTTGGACCTGCTCACCGAGGAGGTCACGGAGCTGGGCGAGGTCCCCGGGGTGGACGGCGTCCGGGGCGACGGCCGCTTCGCGTACCTGAGTTCATCCGATGAGGGGACCACCGAGGTCTTCGACAGCGGCGTGTGGACCGTGGACCACGGAGACCACAACCACTACTACCGGACCGGCTCCGGGCACGTCGGTTCCCTGGACCTCCCCGGCCCTGCGCACGTGGTCACCGACACCGCTCTGACCTCCCTCACCACGCAGGGGACGTCACTGCTGCTGGAACGCACGGAACTGGAGGAGGGGTCGGTCACCACCGCCGGGCCCTCCCTCGACGAGGGGACCTCGGCCCACCCCTACCAGGGGGCCCTGGTCACCGTGGACGCCGAGGGGACGGTCGGTGTGCTCGACCGCGACGGCACCCCCCTCGCCTCGCCCGACGCGACCTGCACCGACCCCGACGGTGCCGCCGTCACCCGCCGGGGCCTGGTGGTCGGTTGCGCGGAGGGGACCCTCCACGTCACCGAGGAGGACGGCGAACTGGAGGCCGCGACCCTCCCCCACCCCGGTGAGGAACGCGCCGGCCCCCTCCACCACCGCTCCGGCTCCTCCGTCCTGGCCGCGCTCCCCGACGACGACACCCTGTGGGTCCTGGATCTGGCCGTCCCCGAGTGGCGCGCCCACGACCAGCCCGGCACCGTGGCCGCGACGGCGACCGGTGAGGAGGGGCCGATCCTGGCCCTGGCCGACGACGGAACCCTGCGCGCGCTCGATCCGGAGACCGGCGAGGAGGAGGCGGCCACCCCCCTGCTGGACGCGGTGGACCCCGAGCACCCGCCCACACTCGTGGCCGACACCTCCCGCGCCTACGTCAGCGATCCCGGGGCCGGGGTCGTCCACGAGATCGACTACGCCGACGACCTCCGTGTGGCCCGCACCCTCGAACCGGGGATCGCGCCGCACCTGATGATCCAGACCGGACGGTGACCGCCATGCTGCCCCGACTCCCCCTCGCCGTGCTCGCGGCCTCATCGCTCACCCTCACCCTGGTCTCCTGTTCCTCGGAGGGAGACGGCACCGGGGTCGTGGTGACCACCAACATCCTCGGTGACGTCACCGCGCGGATCGTCGGTGACCAGGCTCCGGTGACCGTGCTGATGCCGCCCGACACCGACCCGCACTCCTTCGCGATCTCCGCCCGTGAGGCCGCGACCCTGGAGAACGCCGACCTGGTCGTGCACAACGGCCTCGGCCTGGAGGAGGGGGTCGCCCGCAACGTGGCCGCCGCCGAGGAGGCCGGGGTACCCGCCCTGGAGGTCGGTGCGGGCGTCGACCCGCTGCCCTACACCTCGGACGAGAGCGAGGGCGAGCCCGATCCGCACTTCTGGACCGACCCGGGCCGGGTCGGGCTGGCCGTCGACCTGATCGCGGAGCGCGTGATCGGGGAGGTCGACGGGGTCGACGCGGACACCGTGCGCGCCAACGCCGAGTCGTACGCGGCCGAGGTGGACGAGCTCGACGCGTGGATGGGCGAGGAGTTCGCCGCCCTGCCCGCCGGGAACCGCAGGCTCGTCACCAACCACCACGTCTTCGGCTACCTCGCGGACCGCTACGACTTCGAGGTCGTCGGAGCGGTGATCCCCAGTGGGACCACCCTGGCCTCGCCCAGCACCTCCGACCTCAAGGACCTCTCCGACGCCGTGGCGGAAGCGGGCGTCTCCGCCGTCTTCGCGGACTCCTCCCAGCCCGACCGCCTGGCCACCGTGATGGCCGAGGAGGCCGGGGTGGAGATCGAGGTGGTCCCGCTCTTCACCGAGTCCCTGAGTCAGGAGGGCGGCGGCGCCGAGACCTACCTGGAGATGATGCGCGCCAACACCGAGGCGATCACCGCGGGACTCCGCGACGACTGAGTCCCGCCCTTCGGACCACCCCCCAGCCACCCCCCGACCCCGCACCACCCATCCCTGAGAGAGAAGAAGCATGCGTTCGCACCGCACCACCCGAGCGGCGGCCCTGCCCGCCCTGCTCTCCGCCGGTCTCCTCCTGACGGCCTGCGGAACCGCAACCGACGACGGCGCCGCGAGTGCCGACGAGGAGGGGACCCCGGCCGAGACCGTGGCCACGGAACCCCTCGTCACCACCTACGACGGAGGCCTGTACGTCCTCGACGGGGAGTCCCTCGACGTGGTGGCCGACATCGAGATGGAGGGCTTCAACCGGGTCAACCCCGCCGGGGACGACCGCCACGTGTTCGTCTCCACCTCCGAGGGCTTCCAGGTCCTCGACGCGGCCGGGGCGGAGCTCACCGACACCCTCTTCGAAGCCGACACCCCCGGTCACGTGGTGCGCCACGGCGGCCGGACCGTCCTGTTCGCGGACGGCACCGGGGAGGTCACCGCCTTCGACACCGACGCGCTGGGCTCGGGTCTGCCCGAGGAGACCGACGTCCACACCACCGAGGAGGCCCACCACGGGGTGGCGGTCGAGCTGGAGAACGGCGAGATGCTGCTCACCCTCGGCGACGAGGAGGAGCGTGTCGGCGCTCTGGTCCTGGACGCCGACGGGGAGGAGATCGCCCGCAGCGAGGACTGCCCGGGCGTGCACGGTGAGAGCGCGGCCCAGGGCGGGGCCGTGGCGATCGGATGCCAGGACGGCGCGCTGATCTACCAGGACGGCGCGTTCACCAAGGTCGAGAGCCCGGACGACTACGGACGGATCGGCAACCAGGCCGGTTCGGACGCGTCGCCGGTCATCCTGGGCGACTACAAGACCGACCCGGACGCCGAACTGGAACGCCCCGAGCGCGTCGCCCTGGTCGACACCGCCACGGGCGACCTGGAACTGGTCGACCTGCCCTCCAGCTACACCTTCCGTTCCCTGGGCCGGGGCCCGGCTGGTGAGGCCCTGGTGCTGGGCACCGACGGGGCGCTGCACGAGATCGACCCCGACTCGGGCGAGCTCACCCGGAGCATCGAGCTGATGGACACGTGGGAGGAGCCGGTGGAGTGGCAGGATCCCCGACCCGCGCTCTTCGTGCGCGGGGGCACCGCCTACGTGAGCGACCCGTCCACCAACCAGGTGCACGCGGTGGACCTGGCCTCCGGTGAGGTCACCGGCTCGGTGACGCTGGACGAGGCCCCCAACGAGCTGAGCGGCGTCGCCCACTAGGGCCGCTCGGCGGACGGACCCCCACGGCCCGGGTGCCCCAGGCGCGAACGCGCCGGTGCCCGGGCCGTTCCCGTATCCCCGCTCCCGCGTCCGGGACGGCGCGCTGGGGCCCGACCGGAGCCGGCTGGCGCCTCAGCGCGCCGCGGGCCCCGTGGAGTCGCGGATCACCAGGTGGGTGGGGAGGACCACCCGCTGCGGGGCCGGGTGCGCCGTGGAGAGCGACCCCTTCCTCAGCAGGAGTTCCACCGCCACCCGGCCCGCCTCGTCCTCCGGACCCGCGAGGGTGGTCAGGGCGGGAACACACAGGTCGGCACCGAAGATGTCGTCGTAGCCGACCACGCTGACCCGCCCGGGGACCGCCACTCCGCGTTCGGACAGGCGGCGCAGGACACCGATGGCCAGGAGGTCGTTGTGCGCCACCAGCGCGGTCGCCCCGGAGACCAGGGCGGCGTCGGCGGCGGCTCCGCCCCCGCTGACCCTGGGCGGGAACGGGCCGAGTCGGCCGACGGAGAGCCCGCGCCGCTCCGCCGCGGCCCTGAGCGCCTTCCAGCGTTCGTTGGCGAGCCAGGACTGGTGCGGTCCGGAGAGGTAGACGATCGACCGGTGGCCCAGCGAGGCCAGGTGCTCGACGATCTGCCAGCTCCCCGGGCCGGTGTCGACCACGACGCCGGGGAGGCCGTCGACCTCGCGGTTGACCAGCGCCAGGTTGTGGCTCTGGGCGATCCCCACGGTCGTCTCGTCGCTCATGCGGCTGGCCGCCAGGACGAAGCCGTCCACCGAGTGGTCCAGCCGTTCGATCTGGTTGCGTTCGTTGGCCGCCGACTCCTCGGTGTTGCCGAGGATGAAGGTGACGCCCGCCTCGCTGGCCCGCCGTTCCGCACCCCGGATCGTGCCGAAGAAGTGCGGGTTGGTGATGTCGGGGACCAGCATGGCGATGGTCGCCTTGTGCCCGGACTGGAGGGCCGTGGCCAGGGGGTTCGGCCGGTACCCGAGCCGTTCGGCGACCCGGAGGACGTGTTCGCGCGTGGTCGCGTTCACCCGGCGGGGGTTGCCGAAGGTCCGGGAGACCGTGGAGGCCGCCACGCCCGCCTCGGTCGCGACGTCGTAGATGGTCGTGCGCCTCGGAGTGTTCATCTCGCCCCCTTCCTACCGGTTCGCGACAACTTTTGGCAATCGCTTGCCACGACCGTGAACGGATACCTAGAGTTCACGAAAATGTGACACCCGCCACGCCCACGGCCGCTGATCAGCGCGAAGCCGTGTCCTCCCGACTGGAGCCGACTGGGATGACCCAACCCCCCGAACCGAACGACACCGGGCCGCCGGGTCCCGCGCGGACGGTGGTCCGCTGCCTGGAGAGGGCCGAGCTCGTCGTCGGCGCCCTGCTGCTCACCCTCATCCTCGTCCTCATGCTCGTCCAGGCGACCCAGCGCCACCTGCCGGTCTCGGGCTGGGTCTGGACCGGCGAACTGGCCCGGTTCGGCCTGGTGTGGCTGACCTTCTCCCTGGCCGGCTACCTGGTGGGCCGGGACGAGCACATCACCCTGAAACTCGTCGACCACGTGGCCCGCGGCCGGGTCCTGCGCGGGGTGTGGGTCCTGGCCAACCTCGTCGTCGCGGCGATCGCCGTCGGCTTCGTGTTCGAGGCCGCCGCGCTCGTCTTCACCGGTCCCCCACAGACCACACCCGCCCTGAACATCCCCCTGTCCTGGACCTACGTCATCCCCATGGTCGGGCTGTCCCTGGCCGCGCTGCGCGCCCTGGCCAACACCCTGGTTCCCGCTCCCCCGGCGATGGAGAGCGTTCCCGAGGAGCGTGCCGAATGAGCGCCGCACTGATCGTCACCGGCATCCTCGTCCTCCTGCTGCTGCGGGTCCCCGTGGCCTTCGCGATCCTCGGGCCGACCCTGCTCTACATGATCGTCACGGACCAGTCGACGGGGCTGAGCCTGCGCACCGCGGCCCAGGAGGTCAACAGCTTCCCACTGCTCGCGGTCCCGCTGTTCGTCCTGCTGGGGGTGGTCGCCAACCACACGGGGATCGCGGACCGCATCTTCGCCTTCGCCCAGGTGCTGTTCGGCCGCGTGCGCGCCAGTCTGGGCTACGTGAACATCGGCGTCAGCGTCGGCTTCTCGTGGATCAGCGGCACGGCCCTGGCCGACGTCGCGGGCATGGGCAAGATGCTCGTCCCTGCCATGACCAGCCGGGGTTACCCCCGGCGCTTCGCCCTGGGGCTGACCGCCTCCTCCAGCCTCATCAGCCCGGTGATGCCGCCGAGCATCCCCGCGATCGTCTACGCCTCGGTGGCCGCGGTCTCCACCGCCGCCCTGTTCGCCGCCGCCGTGGTCCCGGCCCTGCTCATCGCGGGTGGCCTCGCGCTGTACGTCTTCGTCTGGAGCCGCAGGCAGCCCCAGCTCGCCGGACGGCGCTCGGCGCCGGGCGAGTTGCGGACCGCCGCCCTGCGCGTGATCGGTCCTCTCGGGGCGCCGGTGCTCCTGCTCGGCGGCATCCTCAGCGGCCTCTTCACACCGACCGAGGCCGCCGCCGTCGGCGTCGCCTACGTCCTCGTCCTCGGGTTCTGCTACCGGCGCCTGACCCCGCGCTCCCTGTGGAGCATCGCCGTCGAGACCGCCACCACGGCGGCGTCGATCACCCTCATCCTCGCCGCGTCGGGGCTGTTGGGCTGGGTCCTGGCCCGGGAACGGGTCCCGCAGGAGATCGCCTCGTTCCTGTTGGGCTTCACGGACAGCCCCGTGGTGTTCCTGCTGCTGGTGAACGTGGCGCTGATCCTCATCGGCACCATCCTGGAGCCGATCGCCGCCCTGGTCATCACCGTGCCCGTCCTGCTGCCGATCGCCGTGCAGTTCGGCGTCGACCCGGTCCACTTCGGGGTGATCGCCATCGTGAACCTGATGATCGGCCTGCTCACCCCGCCCATCGGCGGTGTGCTCTTCGTCCTGGGATCAGCCACCCGCACCCCCATGCACGAGGTGTTCCGAGGAACGGCGCCGTTCCTGATCCCCCTCCTGGCGGTGCTCGGCCTGCTCACCGTGGCCCCCGAACTCGTCCTCTTCCTCCCCGGCCGACTCGGCCTGTAGCGACCGTCCACCGGACCTCGCCGCCCACGACCCCCGACCCCACCCACTCCCCGCGCCCCACCGAAAGGTCCCACCATGAACACCGGTCTCCGCGTCGCCGCGCTCCTGCCTGCGGCGGCGCTCGTCCTCACCGCCTGCGGTGCGGGCGACGACACCGACGGGCCCGTCCTCACCTTCTCCAACAGCTACACGGAGGAGCACCCGCACACCCGCTGCGGCATCGACCTGGTGGCCGCGCACGTGGCCGAGGCCGACGCGGGCTTCCGCGTGGACACCTTCCCCGGCAGCCAGCTGGGCGACAACACCGAGACCTTCGCGTCCGTGATGTCCGGCGACATCGACATGGACGTGCAGGGATCGGCGGCTCTGGGCTCCGCCCACCCGCCGATCGGGGTCTTCGACGCCGCGTACGCCTTCGACGACGCCGACCACATGTTCTCCTTCTTCGACTCGGAGGCCGCCGAGGCCACCAAGCAGGGCTTCGAGGAGGCCACCGGGGCGAAGATCCTCGATGTCTGGTACTTCGGGGACCGGCACTTCACCGCCAACCAGCCGATCCGCACCCCCGCCGACCTCTCCGGCCTGCGGATGCGGTTCCCCGACTCCCCCATCTACCTCGCCAACGCCGAGGCGATGGGGGCCAGCCCCACGACGGTCGCCTTCGAGGAGGTCTACATGGCCCTCCAGCAGGGAACCGTCGACGGCCAGGAGAACCCGATCGCGACCGTCGACGCCGACAACTACTCCGAGGTGCAGTCCCACGTCAGCCTCTCCGGGCACCAGATCGGCTCCCAGATGATCGTGGTCTCCGGGCAGACCTGGGAAGGGCTCTCCGCGACGCAGCGGGAGGTGCTCCAGGAGGCGGTCAGCCAGGTCCGGGAGGAGAACCGTGCCTGCATCGAGGAGGCGGAGGCGGAGGTCCTCTCCGAGTGGGAGGCCAGCGGCGCCATGGAGGTCATCGACGACGTGGACGTGGAGGCCTTCCGGGCCCAGGTCCACGAGCACTTCCTGTCCACGCTCCAGGGCGAGGAGCTGGAGCTCTACGAGGCCTTCCGGGAGTCGGCCTGAGCGCGGGGGCCGTCGGTCACCGGCACCGTCGGCCCCGTCCCACTCCACCTCCGCACCGGCCCACACCGGCGCGGCGTGAGCACCCTGAGAACGGAAACGGAGCCTGAAGGACATGCGGCGATCCATCGCCACGGTCTCCCTCAGCGGAACCCTGGAAGAGAAACTGAGCGCGGCCGCCAAGGTCGGCTTCGACGGCGTGGAGATCTTCGAGAACGACCTCCTCGCCTCACCCCTGACCCCGCGCGAGATCCGCGCCCTGGCCGGGGAGCTCGGCCTGACCATCGACCTCTACCAGCCCTTCCGGGACTTCGAGGGCGTGGACGGCACCCGGCTCGCGGCCAACCTGCGGCGCGCCGAGGCCAAGTTCGCGCTCATGGTCGAACTCGGGGTGGACACCCTGCTGGTCTGCTCCAACGCGACCGCCACGGCTATCGACGACGACGCGCTGGCCGCCGCCCAGCTGCGTGCCCTGGCCGAGACGGCCGAGCCCTACGGCGTGCGCGTCGCCTACGAAGCGCTGGCCTGGGGACGGCACGTCTCGACCTACGAGCACTCGTGGTGGATCGTGGAAGCGGCCGACCACCCCGCGCTGGGCCTGTGCCTGGACAGCTTCCACATCCTCTCCAGGGGGGATGACCCCTCGGGTATCCGGGACATCCCCTCGGACCGCATCCTCTTCCTCCAGCTCGCCGACGCTCCGCGCATGGACATGGACGTGCTCCAGTGGAGCCGCCACCACCGCTGCTTCCCCGGGCAGGGGGGTTTCGACCTGGTGGCCTTCACCGGCCACGTGATCGCCGCGGGCTACCGGGGCCCCCTGTCGCTGGAGGTGTTCAACGACGTCTTCCGCGCCTCCGACCCGGAGCGGACGGCGGCCGACGCCCTGCGTTCGCTGTCCGCCCTGGAGGACGCCGTGGCCCGGGCACGGGGGTCCGTCGACCCCCGTCAGTCCTCGGTACCGCACCGGGACGCCGTCCACCTGACCCGGCTCCCGGACCTCGTGCCGCCCGAGGACTTCGCGTTCGTCGAGGTCGCGGCAGCCGAACCGGCCGCCGGGCGCACCCGCTCGGTGCTGTCCGCTCTGGGGTTCGCGCACACCCGCGACCACCGCTCCAAACCCGTCGAGCTGTGGGAGCACGGGCGCACCCGGATCCTGCTGAACTCCGCCGACCCGAGGCTCGGGCACACCTGGACCGGCGACGCCGCCGTGACGGCTCTGGGCATCGAGGTCACCGATCCGGCCCGGGTCGCGGCCAGGGCCGAGGCGCTCTCGGCTCCGGAGCTGTCCCGTCGCCGGGACCCGTCGGAGGCACGCATACCGGCCGTCGCCGCGCCCGACGGGACCGCCGTCTTCCTGTGCCCGCCGGGGTCGTCCGGCGGGGTGGACTGGACGGAGGACTTCTCCGCACCCGCGGTGGGCCACCGGAGCGACGGGGCGTCGACCCCGGTCACCGGCATCGACCACGTCGGACTGCACCAGCCCTTCGACCACTTCGACGAGGCCTCCCTCTTCTACCGGGCCCTGTTCGGGCTCTCCCCGTCGGAGAACACCGACCTGTCCTCGCCCGACGGACTGGTCCGGAGCCGCGTCCTGACCCGGCCACACACGGGGTCGGGGTCGGGGCTCCGCGTCGCGCTCAACGTGTCCGTGCTGGGGCGCGGCCCCCAGGCCGACGCCACCGGCGGGTCCCAGCACGTCGCCCTGGCCTGTGACGACATCGTCGCGGTCGCCGGTGCCATGGTCGCCGCCGGGGAGCCTCCGATCCGGGTCCCCGACAACCACTACGACGACCTCGCCGCCAGAACGGATCTGTCCCCGGAACGGCTCGCGCTCATGCGCGATCTGGGCATCCTCTACGACACCGACGGCACGGGAGGCTTCTGGCACCTCTACACACCCCTGCTGGGCGGCCGGTTGTTCTTCGAAGTCGTGCAGCGGGTGGACGGCTATGAGGGGTACGGTGCGTCCAACACCGCGGTGCGGATGGCGGCGCACCGCGCGAAGCACCGCGCGGAGCAGTGGACGTGAGGGGCCCGACCAGCGACGACGGGGCCGTGCGCACTCCGGCCCACCCTCCCGGCGCCCCCTCCTTCCTGGTGGGGCTGATCGGTTCGGGGATCGGTCCCTCCCTGACCCCGGCCATGCACGAGACGGAGGCGGCCGAGCTCGGGCGCCGCCTGGTCTACCGTCGCATCGACCTCGACACCTGGGGGCTGTCGGCGTCGTCGGTCGGTGAGCTCGTGCGCTCCGCCCCCCGTTACGGGTTCGACGGACTGAACATCACCCACCCGTGCAAACAGCTCGTCCTGCCCCACCTGGACGAGCTCACCCCCGACGCCGCCGCGCTGGGCGCGGTGAACACGGTGGTGTTCGACGGCGGGCGCGCGGTGGGGCACAACACGGACTGGTCGGCCTTCGCCCGCTCCCTGGAACGGGGTCTGCCCACCGTGCCGAGGGAGCGGGTGGTGTTGCTGGGCGCGGGAGGGGCCGGTGCGGCGGTGGCCCACGCCCTCATGACCTCCGGCACGCGGGACCTCACGGTGGTGGACACCGACCGGGACCGGGCCGAGGGACTCACCCGGGACCTGCGGGGCCGGTTCGCGGGCGCCCGGTGCAGTGCGGCCCCTCCCTCGGCGGTGGACACGCTCCTCTCCCGGGCGGACGGGCTGGTGAACGCCACCCCGGCCGGGATGGCCCACCACCCGGCCCCTCCCGTGGCCCCGGAGCTCCTGCGCCCGCACCTGTGGGTGGCCGACGTCGTCTACCGGCCGTTGCGCACCGAGCTCCTCGCCGGAGCCGAGCGGATCGGGTGCGCCACCCTGGACGGCGGTGGCATGGCGGTGTTCCAGGCCGCCCAGGCGTTGGAGCTGATCACGGGACTGGTTCCCGACCACGGCCGGATGGCGGCGCACTTCGCCGCCGTCGCGCGGGACTGAACCCGGGGCGGTGGACCCGTCCCGGTCGAGGATGCGGGCTTCCCGAGGCGGGGCACCCCCGGAAGCGGGGGTGCCCCGACGTCGCGCCCGGACGCGACGCCCTCCGGACTCAGAGCTGGACGTCCTCCCCGAACCAGGGCTCGACGATGCGGTCGTAGGTGCCGTCGTTGAGCGCCATGTTCAGCCACTGGTCCACGTAGTGCTTGAACACGTCGTCACCCCGGGGCAGCATGAACGCCTTCTCGAAGAAGTCGAAGGGCTCCTCGGGGTTGACGGCGCACAGCTCCTCGTACTCGTTGGCCACCCACAGCACCTCGGAGGCGTCGGTGGTCATCACATCGGCCCGGCCCGCGACGATCTCGTCGAAGATCGTGTTGTTGTCGTGCGTGACGAGGTCGCCGTCCGGGTAGTGCTCCTCGGCGAACACCTGGTTGGTGCCGCCGCTGGGCATGATGGAACGCACCCCGGGCTGGTTGATCTGCTCGATGGTGCGGTAGTCGTCCACGTTCTCGCACAGGGTGATCGGGGTCTTGCCGTCCTCCATGAGCGGGGCGGAGAAGTACACCCGCTGGGCGCGTTCGGTGTTGACCGAGATGCCGCCGACCGCGACGTCGCACCCGGCGAGGAAGTCCTCCATGAGGTCGTCCCAGGTGGTCCGGGTCCACTCGATCTCCACGCCGAGGTCGTCGGCCAGGTCACGGGCCATGTCGACGTCGATGCCGGTGAACTCGTCCGGATCGGAGTCGAGGAAGGTGAAGGGCCGGTAGTCACCGGTCGTGCACACCTGGAGCGAGCCCCGGTCCAGGATCTCGTCGAGCCTGCTCCCCTCCGTGGCGGTGGCCTCGGGGTGGGCCGCGCCCTCGGAGTCCGTCCCCGAGCAACCGGCGACGAGGAGCACGGCCAACGAGGCGGCGGAGGTGGCGAGGACGAGACGCGGCTTGGCTTGCGCTGCTGGCACGTGCGGACTCCCGGCTGCTGTCGAGTGATCCGGGTCATACTAACCACGGCCCACGGCACCCGTCGCCGCCGGGTCCCGGGTACGGGAACGGCCCCGCCGGGCGTGGCGGGGCCGTTCGTCGGAGCGGTCGTTACCGGGACGAACCGGCCGGGGCACCGGCCTCCCGGGGGTCACCGTCCTCCGTGCCGGGCGCGGAGCCCGCGCCCTCAGCGTTCGCCTCCCCCGTGACGGGTCCGGCCGGGGCGAGCCGGTCGCCCTCGATGTCCACGTTGGGGAGCAGGCGGTCCAGCCACTTCGGCAGCCACCAGGTGGCCCGGCCGAACAGCGCCATGATCGCCGGGCCGAGCGTCATCCGGACCAGGAAGGCGTCGATGAGGATGCCCACGGCGAGGACGAACGCGATCGGCTTCAACATCTCCACGTGGCCGAAGACGAACGACGCGAAGACACTGATCATGATGGCCGCGGCGGCGGTGACCACGCGCGCCCCCTGGGTGAAGCCGGTGGAGATCGCCGCCATCGGCTCGGCGCCGTGGACGTGGTCCTCCCGCATGCGGGAGACCAGGAACACCTCGTAGTCCATGGCCAGGCCGAAGAGGATGCCGATCATCAGGGTCGGCATGAACGCCAGGAGCGGACCGGGTTCCACACCGAACAGCCCGGCGCCGTAACCCCACTGGAAGACCACCACAGTCAGCCCCAGGGAGGCACCCGCGCTGAGCACGAACCCCAGCGCCGCCTTGACCGGCACCAGGATCGAGCGGAACACGATCGTCATGAGGACCAGGGCCAGGCCGATCACCACGGCGGCGAACACCGGCAGCGCGTCCGCGAGGCGTTCGGAGACGTCGATGGCCATGGCGGCGGCACCGGCCACCACGATCTTGGCGCCGATCTCGTCCTCGATCTCGCCCTGGAGGCCGCGCACGTCGTGCAGCACGTCCTCGGTGGCGGTGTCCGAGGGCCCGGTCTCGGGGATGACCACGATGATCGCCGTGTCCCGCACGTCGCTGAGCTGGGGCGGGAACACCTCCGCGACCCCGTCGACGTCCTCCATGCGCTCGGCCACCTCGTCGGCGGCGGCGGGCATGTCCGGCAGCCCGGTCAGGTCGGCCACCACCGCGAGCTGCGCGGTGTGTCCGGGACCGAACTCCTCGCTGATGATCTCGAAGGCCTGACGCTGCGTGGTGTCCGTCGAGCTGGTCTCGTCGCTGGGCAGGCCCAGGTGCATGTTGCCCAGGGGGAGCAGGAGCGCACCGAGGACGGCGGTCACACCGACGATCGCGATGACCGGGCGCTTGATGACCATGCCGATCCACCGCGCGCTCATGGTGCGGTCGGAGACCATCGCCCTCTCGGCCCGGCGGCCCAGCACCGGGAGTCGACCGGCGGTGACCCGGTGGCCAATGAACCCGAGCAGAGCGGGGAGCAGCGTGATCGCGATAAGCACCGCCACCGCGACCGTGACCATCGCGGCCACGCCCATGAGGGTCAGGAAAGGGATCTGGACCACCGAAAGCCCGAGCAGAGCGATGACGACCGTGATCCCCGCGAAGACCACGGCACTGCCGGCGGTACCGATCGCGCGGGCGGCCGACTCCGCCGGATCCCAGCCCTGCGCCACCTGCTTGCGGTGGCGGGAGAGCACGAACAGCGAGTAGTCGATACCCACGGCGATCCCCAGCATGAGCGCCAGGATCGGAGCCGTGCTGGTGAGTTCGATCAGGCTGGACGCGGCGTAGAGCAGAAGCATCCCCACACCCACGCCGATCAGGGCGAGCAGGATCGGCAGACCGGCGGTGACCAGGGCTCCGAAGTTGATGATGAGGACGACGAGGGCGGCGACGAGGCCGACGACCTCGCTCGGGCCCATGATGGCGGGCACCTGCTGGGTGATGGAGGGACCGCTGAACTCGACGTCCATCCCTGCGGCGCGTGCCTCGTCACCCGTGTCGAGGATGGCCTCGACCGTCTCGGACGGGACCTCGCCGTTACGGAACTCCAGCTGGACCTGGATCATCACGCTGTCACGGTCGTCGGAGAGCTGCGGGACCTGGTCGAGGACCTCGTCGTCGTCGAAGTCGGGGGCCTGCTCGGCGACGGCGGCGAGCGCCTGGGCCTCGGCCTCGACCATCAGGTCCTCGACGGCCTGATCGCGACCGGGGGTCTCCGGCGGCACCATCGCCTCGACCTGTTCACGAGCGGTCTCCAGGGCCTGTTCCTCGCCCTCCGCGATCCCGTCGTCGTACTGCTGGCGGGCGTCCTCCAGGATGCCGTGCGGGCTGAAGACCTCGTCAACCCCGGGGATCTCCGCCAGCTCGTCGGCGGTGGCCCGCACGGCGTCGGCGTACTGCGCCTCCTCGATGACGTCGGAGCCGTCGGGGGCGCGCAGCACGGCGGTGACGGACTCACCCGTGGTGGAGAACCGCGCCTCCATCAGGTCGGTGGCCTGTTCCGACTCGGTGCCGGGGATGCTGAGCGCGTCGTTGAGCGGGGCGCGGAACATCAGCGCCGCACCGCCCGCGAGCACCAGGACCAGCAGCCACGAGAACACGACCAGCCATCGTCGTCGGTAGGCGAACCCACCCAGACGATAGAGCAGCCCAGCCATACTCATTCCTCTCAACCCCGACTTACGCTTGCCTTCCAGCTCATACGACGCCGATGAGGCGAACTGCCGAGGATCATGAGAGTTCGATGAGAACGCGGCGCCGCTGGTGAGATCGTCGTCACGTCCACCTGCCAGGGAGCCCGCGTCGGAGTCCGGCGGTGACGGGAACCGCAGGGTGACCCGGGTTCCCTCGGCGGCGGTGGAGGTGAACTCCGCCTCGCCCCCGTGGGCCCGCATGACGGCCCGGACGATGGGGAGACCGAGGCCGCTGCCGGGTCGCCCGGACGCCGCGGAGGCCCGGTAGAAGCGCTCGAACACGAAGGCCGCGTTCTCCTCGGCCACACCGGGGCCCTCGTCGGAGACCTCCAGGACCACGCGGCCGTCGCGCCGGTGCAGCCGGACGGTCGCCGGGCTGCTGACCGGAGTGTGCACGCGCACGTTGGCCAGCAGGTTGGAGACGGCCTGGCGCAGTTCCTGTTCGTCCCCGACCACCAGCCCGTCGGCGGTGACCTCGGTCCGCCAGTCGCGTTCGGGCTGGGCGGCGCGGGCGTCGGAGACGCTGTCCGCCACGATCCGGCGGAGGGCGACCACCTCGTGCCGGGGCGCGGGGCGTTCGTCCAGGCGGGCCAGGTACAGGAGGTTGTCCACGATGGCGGCCATCCGCTCGGACTCCTGCTGGGAGCGGGTGATGACGTCCGGGCGCCGGGCGACGTCGACCACCCCCTGGGCCACGAGTTGCAGGTAGCCGCGGATCGAGGTGAGCGGGGTGCGCAGTTCGTGGGAGGCGTCCGAGACGAAGCGGCGCAGCCGTTCCTCGGACTGCTCGTGCGCGTGCAGGGCGCCGCGCAGGCGGGCCAGCATGCGGTTGATGGACAGGGTCAGGCGGCTGACCTCGTCGGCGGCGCCCGGCGCGGGTTCGGGGACTCGGCGTTCCAGGTCGCCCCGGGCGATGGCCTCCGCCGTCTCCACGACGTCGTCCAGGGGGCGCAGGCCCCGGCGGATGACGGCGGTTCCGGCGACCAGCGCGATCCCGAGCATCGCCAGGCCGCCCAGGACCTGGATGGCGATCAGCCGGTGGACGGTGGCCGTGACCGGGCGCAGGGGCTCTCCGAGGAGGACCACGGTGTCCTGCTCGGGCAGCTCCAGCACCTTGACCCGGTACTCGGCGCCCTCGTGCTCGACCGTGAACACGCCCTCCGGCGCGCCGTCTGTGTCGATGTCGCGGACCAGGGTGGGCCCCGACCCCTGGAGCCGGTGCACCTTGGGGTGGCTGTCCCCCGGGACCCGCGTGACGAACTCCGCGACGAACTCACTGGGGGCGCGGATCTGCTCGACCAGCTGGTCGGGGCTCTTGGCGAAGATCTCGTCCTGGTTGGCCCGCACGAACGAGGCGCTGGTCTCGATGCGTTCGTCCAGCCGGTCGACCAGGTAGGTGCCGAGGAACATGGAGCTGGCCACCGTCACCACGCTCAGGGCGAGGAACATCAGGACGGCGTTGACCACCACCATCCGTCCGCGCAGGGTGCGCCAGGGGGCCCTCATTCGGGGTCGCCCTCGCGCAGCGCGTAGCCGAACCCCCGCTGGGTCACGATGAGGTTGGGACCGTGAACGCCGAGCTTGCGGCGCAGGTAGCCGACGTAGGTGTCGACGATGTTGGACGCGCCCGCGTAGCCGTCGCTCCAGACCTCGTCGATGATCTGCGGGCGGGACAGCACGCGCCCGCTGTTGAGCATGAGGTACCGGAGGAGGTCGAACTCGGTGCGCGAGAGCGGCACCGGGTTCCCGGCCCGCCGCACCACGCAGGCGCGCTCGTCCAGTTCCACGTCGGCGAAGCGCAGGATCCCGTCCGCCGCTTCCGGCCCGTTGCCCGGCCTCGTCCTGCGCAGGACCGCGCGCACCCGGGCCACCAGTTCGTCGGTGTTGAACGGTTTGGTGACGTAGTCGTCGCCGCCGTAGGTGAGCCCCGCGATCCGCTCGCTGTGGGCGTCCTTGGCGGTGAGGAAGACGATGCCGAGGTCGGGCCGCGAACGCCGCAGCGCGCGGCACACGTCGAACCCGTCGCCGTCCGGGAGCATGACGTCCAAGACGACCAGGTCGGGCCCGAACGCGTGCGCGGCGGTGTGGGCCTCGGCGGCCGTGGCGGCGGTGCGCACGTCGAATCCGTGGAACTCCAGCACGGTCGCGACCACGTCGAGGATGTTGGGTTCGTCGTCGACGACGAGGATCTTGGCTTGCATGGTCCGTCCATCACAGCCGACAGGGATGAGAGAGCGATGAGAGCCCAGGTCACAGAGGTGTGTTGGCCCCGGTCCCCGGGCCCGATGGTAACCCCGCCGCTCCACCCGGACGGCCGCCCGCACGGCCGCCCGCACGGCCGCCCGGCCCCCGCGACGGGCTCAGACCAGCGCGGCCAGGAGGGGGATCTGCTCGGGGTCGGTCAGCGCGGATCCGACCGCCACCATCCGTGCCCCGGCGTCGAGGTACCGGCGGGCGTTGTGGGCGTCCATGCCGCCGGTCGCCACGATCCGCACGTCCGGGAAGGGTCCGGACATCGCCCGGAACCACCCCGTGCCGAGCGACGAGGCGGGGAAGGCCTTCACCCAGTGGCCGCCCGCCCTCAGCACCCCCTGGATGTCGGTGGGCGTGGCCACACCGGGCAGGTGGGGCATACCGGCGGCCTCCGACAGGGCCATGACCTCGGCGTCGAAGCCCGGCGCGACGGTGAACGCGGCGCCCGCCTCGGACACCGCACGGACCTGTTCTGGGGTGATCACCGTGCCCGCGCCGACCGGGTGTCCGCGCTCCGCCCCGGCCCTGACCGTGGCGTGCAACGCCTCCAGCCCCTCGGGGTCGCGCGCGGGCACCTCGATGGCGGTCACCCCCAGGTCCCAGGCGCGCTCGGCCAGTTCCACCGTGGTGCGCACCGGCATGCCCCTCAGGATGGCGAGCACGCTGTGTTCCGCGAACAGGCCGTCCAGACCCTCGTCACTCACTGCTGACTCCTCTCGTCGCGGCCCCGGCCGCGCGTTCGTTCCAGTGCTCGTCGGCCACCGCCAGGAGCTCGTCCACCTGGTCCGGCGGAGGCGGGTCGGCCAGGTCCCCCGTCACCCGCAGGACGCGTCCGGCGCACAGGTGCCCGAGACGCAGGCGTTCCCGGCCGCCCAGTCCGCGCAGGTCCCCCGCCAGGTATCCGGCGGCGAAGGCGTCCCCCGCCCCGACCGGCTCGACGACCTCCACGGTGGGCGCGGGCACGTACACCCGCGTGCCACCGTGGAACTCGCTGGCGCCGTGTTCGGCGTCCTTGACCACGAGGCGCTCGACGTCGGGCAGGAGCGCCCGGACGTCGCGGTCGGTGGAGGTGCCCCACAGCTCCTCGGCCTCGTCCCTGCCGACGAAGACGATGTCGGCGAGCCGGGCCAGCGCGAGCAGACGCGGAGCCGCCTCCTCCGGCCCCCACAGTCGGGGCCGGTGGTTCACGTCGAAGCTCACCGTCAGGCCGGGTGCCTCCAGGAGTCCCTGGGTCAGGGCGTCGCAACCCGGGGACAGCGCGGGGGTGATCCCGGACAGGTGGATCCTGCCGGCGGCCCGTACCCGTGGATCCCCGACCAGCTCCGGGCCGAGCCCGGAGGCCGCGGACCTGGTCCTGTAGTAGTGCACGGTGCTTCCCTCGGGCGAGGGATCCTTGGCGAACACGCCCGTGGGACGGTCCCGGTCGACACGGACCCCGGACACGTCCACCCCGCTCTCGCGGAGGGTGCGCGTGACCAGACGGCCGAAGGGGTCGTCCCCCACGGCACTGAGCCAGGCGGCCCGGTGTCCGAGCGCGGCGAGCCCGGAGGCGACGTTGGACTCGGCTCCAGCGACCCCCATCGTCAGGAGCGGCGCCTGGTCCAGCGGTGTCGGGTCGGCCGCGGTGAGCAGCAGCATCGTCTCACCGACGCAGACGATCTCGGCGCTCACACCGCACCCCCGAACTGGTGGACCAGCGGTCCCCCGACCTCCACGGGAACCGAGAACACCGCACCGTCACCGGGGCCCGGCCGGTCGAGGCCGACCGTCGCGGAGGTGACGAACAACCGTGGCA
Organism: Nocardiopsis sp. NPDC058789; assembly: GCF_042745575.1. Taxonomy (NCBI): domain Bacteria; kingdom Bacillati; phylum Actinomycetota; class Actinomycetes; order Streptosporangiales; family Nocardiopsidaceae; genus Nocardiopsis; species Nocardiopsis sp. NPDC058789. The sequence continues at coordinate 68,104 of NZ_JBHYOW010000008.1, read as the reverse complement.
CCGGGCCACGGGTGACGCACACGCTCGTGGGCTGGACGGCGGGGACCGTGACCACGCGCTCCAGGGTTCCGTCGGGATCGTAGCGGTGCACCCGACCGGCGCCCCAGACAGCGACCCACAGGTGCCCCTCGTCGTCGACCTGCATACCGTCGGGGCTGCCCTGTGTGACACGGGCGAAGACCGACCGGGCCCCGGGTTCTCCGCTCGGGGACACGTCGTGGACGTCGATGCGCCCGTCGGCGCTGTCCGCCAGGTACATGCGGGAACCGTCCTCGGTGAAGGCCGGGCCGTTGGGAACGGTGTAGCCCTCGAGGACGCGGGAGAATCCGCCGTCGGGGTCGGCGCGGTAGACGGAACCGGCACCCCTGGTGCCGTCGTAGGCCATCGATCCGGCCCAGAACCTGCCCGCGGGGTCGCAGCATCCGTCGTTCATCCGCATCGGCACCGCCGCGTGGTCCTCCGGCCTGGCCAGCCACACCACTCCGCCGTCCTTGGAGACGACGGCGACTCCGGTCCCGACCGCCGCCACGTAGGACCCCGGACGGCCCGACACGGGGGCGACCGCCCCCAGGGGCGTGTCCAGGGACAGGACGACCTCGGCCGGACCGGGCGAGCCCGGGTCCAGGCGCAGGAGCCTGCCGGTGAGGATGTCCACCATGAGCAGGTGCCGACCGTGTCGGCGCAGCCCCTCCCCCAGTTCGAAGCGTTCGGCGCTCCATGGTTCGCTCGTCACGCGCGTCATCTCCTCCCTCCTCTCCTTCACCACTCCGCGAACGACCCGTCCTCATGGCTCCACACGGGCGACCGCCAGCGGTGGCCCCCGCGGTCCGCGCGGCGCACGGCGTCCTCGTCCACCCGCACTCCCAGCCCCGGGGCGTCGGTCCGGTGGATGTGCCCGTCGGGAAAGGCGAAGACCTCGGCGTCCAGGACGTAGTCCAGCAGCTCCGCGTCCTGGTTGTAGTGGATGCCGATGCTCTGTTCCTGGATGAGGAAGTTGGGGGTGGCGAAGGCGACCTGGAGGCTGGCGGCCAGGGCCAGCGGGCCGAGCGGGCAGTGCGGGGCGAGCAGGACGTCGTAGGTCTCGGCCAGGGAGGCGATCCTGCGGACCTCGGAGATCCCTCCCGCGTGGGAGAGGTCGGGCTGGGCCACCGCGATGCCCGCCTGGAGGGCGGGCAGGAAGTCGGTCCGGCTGAACAGGCGCTCGCCGGTGGCGATGGGCACGGGACTGCTCCGCACGACGTCCTGGAGCAGGTGACCGTACTCGGGGAGGACGGGTTCCTCCACGAACATGGGCCGCAGCGGCTCCAACAGGGGCAGGACCCTGCGGGCGGTGGCCGCGTTGAAGCGACCGTGGAAGTCCACCGCCACGTCCCGGTCCGGGCCGAGTACCTCGCGCACGCTCGCCAGACGGTCCACGATGCCGTCGATCTCGCGCACGGTCGCGGAGCGCCCCATCACTCCGGAGCCGTTCATCTTCACCGCGGTGAGACCGGTCTCCACGCGCGCGCTGACCCTGTCGACCAGTTCGGCCGGGTCGTCGCCGCCGACCCAGCCGTAGACCCTGACCTTGTCGCGGACCGGACCGCCGAGGAGGCGGTGCACGGGCACGCCCAGGCTCTTGCCCGCGATGTCCCACAGGGCCTGGTCGAGCCCGGCCACCGCGCTGGACAGCACGGGACCACCACGGTAGAAGCCGCCCTTGGTCAGTCGCTGCCAGTGGTGCTCGATCGGGGCGGGGTCCTGTCCCAGGAGGAGTTCGGACAGCTCCTCCACCGCCGCCCGCACGGTCTCCGCCCGCCCCTCGACGACCGGCTCGCCCCATCCGACGATCCCCTCGTCGGTCTCCACCCGGCACATCAGCCACCGGGGCGGAACCAGGAAGGTCTCAATACGGGTGATTCTCACTCGGGCTTCTCCCAACGGTCTTCGGACGCGTCGTGCTCGGTGACGCGGAGCAGGTCCTGCCTGGCCTGTGCCAGCAGGGAGCGCATGGCGGCCTCGGCCGCGAGGGGGTCCCCGGCGGCGATGGCCTCGGTGACCGCCTCGTGGCTGGGCACCGGGTCGTCGTGGTCGCCTCCGTGGACCAGGCGGTCGCGTTCGGAGAGCCCGGCGGAGAAGAAGACGTCGGTACGGGTGAACAGCTCGTTGTGGGTGGCCGCCAACAGGGCGCGGTGCCAGCGCAGGTCGGCCCGGACGGCGTCCTCGGCCTGCCCGTCCACGGTGTCGGCGATCTCTTCGAGCGCGGCCCGCAGCTCGGTGACGTCGTCGTCCTCACGCCGCCGCGCCGCGAGCAGGGCGGCGGCGGGTTCGAGCGCGTCGCGCAGCTCGGCCAGGTCACGGAAGAAGACGTCACCGGCCCCGGCCGCCACCTGCCACCGGACCACGTCCGGGTCGAGCAGGTTCCAGTCGCCGCGCGGGCGCACGAAGGTGCCCTTCTTCTGGCGTGAGCCCACCAGCCCCTTGGCCGCGAGCACCTTGATCGCCTCGCGCAGGGCCGTCAGGCTCAGGTCGAGTTCCTCGCTGAGCTCGGCCAGGTCGATGGTCTGGCCCTCCGCGAACTCCCCGGCCAGAACCCGTTCCCCGAGCAGTCGCACCGTCTGGCCGTGCACGCCGCGCCCCGAATAGGCGGCCATCATGTCCTCCGTTCCAGGCGCCCGGTCACGACGACGCCTTGTAGATACTCCACCCTCCGTCGACCGGAAGACTCGCCCCCGTGACGTAGGAGGCCTCGGAGGAGGCGAGGAAGGAGATGACGGAGGCGACCTCGTCGGGGTCACCGAAACGCCCGGCGGCGGTCTGGGCGACGCTGGCTCGGCGGTCCTCCTCGCCCACGTCCTCCCACGCGGCGGTGAGGACGGGGCCGGGGAGCACGCAGTTGACCCGCACGCGCGGGCCGTACTCGACGGCGAGCTGGCGGGTCAGCGCGGTCAGACCGCCCTTGCTGGTGGCGTAGGCCGGTCGGCCCGGAAGCCCGAACCAGGCATGGACCGAGGACGCGATGACGACACTGCCGCCGACGGCGGTCAGGTCGTCCAGACAGGCGCGCACCCCCAGGAAGGCGCCGGTGAGGTTGACGGCGATCTGGCGCTCCCAGGAGGCGAGCGTCGTCTCGTGGGCGGGCGCCTGCTCGAAGGTGTAGGCGTTGGAGACCAGGATCCCCACGGGACCGAAGGTGGTGCGGGCCCGTTCCACCACCCGCTCCCACGAGCCCTCGTCGCTCGCGTCCGCCGTGACCGCCAGGGCGCTTCCCCCCGCAGCGCGGATGCGTTCGGCGGCCTCCTCGACTCGGGGTGACAGGTCGGTGAGCACCACCGACGCGCCCTGCGCCGCCAGGCGTCGGGCGGTGGCCTCACCGATCCCCTGGGCCGCTCCGGTGACCACGGCCGTGGTTCCCTCGTGCCTGGTGTTCGTCATGTCTCTTCCATCGGATGGTGGGTGCGCCCCGGACTCTCCGGAGGCGCCGGTCGGCGTCCCGTTCACGGCCGCGCCGCGAACACGACGTCGGGGTCGGGGTCGGGGTCGGTACGTGGGTCGGCCTCCGGGACCGGAACGGTGAACCGGGTCGGTTCACCCGGAACGGTCCGTGCGAGGGTGCGCCCGGATCGGCGGTGGACCAGGGCGCCGTGCCGTGTGGACGTGAACGAGCCGACCAACCGCGCCGTGCCGGGCCCGTGACCCTCCCAGCGGGGTCGCTCGCTCCAGAATCCGTCGGCCGTCACCTCCGAGACCGGTTCCCGGCCCGAACCGAAGCCGAAGTCGACCGCCAGGCTCACGCGTTGCCCGGGCGCCAGTTCGGTGAGGGGCCCGAGTGCCTCGACCTCGATCACGCGGTCCACCGGGCACAGCCCGCCGAGGTGCTCCAGTGGACGGCTCAGCGGAGTCTCCAACCAGACCTCGGCCACGGACCCGGCGTCCGGGTAGTCGGCCCCCTCGGTGACGTCGAAGCGCTGGGTGAGGGTGCCCGCGGCCCCCACGTTGGCCAGCCATCCGGACGCGGTGGGGAAGCCGACCTTGCCGACCACCTCCTGTGACGGCACCCGCAGTACGGAGGGCACGTGCTCCACGACTCGCGGGCGGCCGTTGCCCGAGACGAGGGGCACCGTGTGCGGGCCCTCGCCCCTGACCCCCACGAAGACACCGTCGGTGGCCCCGTCCGAGGACCGGGCCCCGTCGATCTGGGTCACGTTCCACAGCGCCCACCGGCGGTCCGTCGTGGAGGCGTTGACCGCCTCGAGGTCCAGCCGGTAGCCGGCGGCCCCGGGTTCCATGGTGAGTCGGCGGGACAGACGCAGACCGGTCCTCGGATCGTCCTCGCTGGTGAGGGTGAGCACGACGGACCCGCCCGGGCCGTCCTCCACCCGAACGCGGTAGGCGCCCGAGTCCAGGACGGGATCGGGGGGACCCGCCCACTGTCCGGGCCCGTCCCACCCCTGCGGCGCGGGCCAGGTCTTGTCCCCGCCGACGTTGTTCCACGCGCTCATCGGCCCGTCCACCGGCCCGAGCGAGACGCCCTCCACCGGACGCAGGTCCTCGCCCAGCAGGCGGTCGTTCCGGTACAGGTGTTCCTGGTCGCGGTGGCGCACGGACAGCACCCGGCCGCCCAGACCGGGCGCCGCGACGACCCGCACCACCCCGTTGTCGAGGTGGATCAGTTCGTGTGTCCCCGAGCCCTCGCGCCGCACGCGGACGAGGGCACTCACCCCTGCTCCCGGTTCACCAGGCACACCTTGCCCCGGCTCTCCCCCGCGGCCAGGCGGTACGCGGTGTCGGCGTCGGCGAGGTCGAAGCGGTCGGAGACCACGCGCTCGGGCGAGACCCCCCACCGGACCAGGTTCACCGACAGTTCGGCCATGGCGGGCAGCGAGGTCACCCAGGAGGCGTACAGGGTGAGCTGCTTGTGCAGGAGGGTGTCGGAGACCTCGGTGTCCAAGGTGCCTCCCTCACCGACCAGCGAGACCCTGCCCCACTCCGCCGCGTGTTCCAGCGCCAGCGAGCGTCCCGCGCGCGACCCCGAGCAGTCGATGACCGTCGCCGCGCCCCGGCCGGAGGTGACCCGGCCGATCTCCTCGGCCGCCTCCTCCGGGGAGGCCAGGGCGTCGAACACGTCCAGGGTGGAGGCCCAGTCCCGGCGCCTGGCGTTGGGTTCGACCCCGATGACGCGGGCCGCGCCCATGCCGCGGCCGATCACGCCCGCCGCCAGACCGACCGGGCCCAGACCCACGACCAGCAGGTCTCCCTCTCCGTTGACACCGATCCGTCGCAGCCCCTCGTACGCCGTGCCGAAGCCGCAGGCGATGAGCGCGCCGTCCACGAAGGAGAGCTCGTCCGGCAGGGGGACGCAGGTGGCCTCCTCCGCCAGCAGGTACTCGGCGTGGCCGCCGTCGCGCTGCCAGCCGTAGGAGGCCCGTCCCGGGTCGGTGCAGCTGATCATGTAACCGCGTCGGCAGTTGTCACACAGACCGCATCCCGCGATGTGGTAGACGATGACCCGGTCACCCGGCCCGAACCTGCGGCAGCCGGGGCCCGCCTGCACGACCGTGCCGGAGGGCTCGTGTCCGGCGACGACCCCGCGGTAGGCGGGGCCGTCGATCCCCCGGTGCGTCCTGTGCTCGTGGTAGATGAACCCGATGTCGCTGCCGCAGATCCCGGAGGCACCCACTCTCAGGAGGACCTGGCCCGGACCCGGTTCGGGCACGGGGAGCGTGTCCACGACCGCGGTGGAGTCGCCGGGAAGCCTCACCCCGCGCATGGTGGTGGGCGGTTGTGCGCCGAGGGCGGTGGCGTTCATGGTGGAGTCCCCCTGTTCGGGCTAGGCGAGCCGGTTGGCGGCGCTGCGCCTGCTGATGATGACGTTGATGAGGACGGCCCCCACGATGATGAGGCCGCGGACCACGTCCTGGAAGAAGGAGTTGACGCCGAGCAGCACGAGGCCGTTGGCGATGACGGTGATGAAGACGACCCCGAGGAGGGTGCCGACCAGAGATCCGCGCCCGCCGGCGAGCGCCGTCCCACCGATCACCACGGCGGCGATGACGTCGAACTCCAGCCCTGCGGCGGCACCGCCGTTCCCCGATCCCAGCCGGGCGGCGAGCAGCACGCCGGTGATGGCGGACAGCAGGCCGGTGGTGGCGAACAGCAGGACGCGTACCCGGGCCACGTTGATGCCCGCGAGCTGCGCGGCGGCGGCGTTGCCGCCGGTGGCGTAGACGGAGCGCCCGTAGGCGGTGTACCTGGCGACGTACGCGAAGACCGCGAAGAGGACGAACATGACGATCGCGGCCGTGGGCACGCCCAGGACGGAGCCGCCGAGCACGTCGAGCAGCGCGCTCTCGGGAAGGGGCACGGGCAGCGCGTCGGTCATGTAGAGCGCCATACCGCCGAGCACGCTCCACAGGCCCAGTGTGGTGATGAAGGAGGGCACGTTGAACCGGGCCCTGAGCCACCCGGCGAGACCGCCCCAGAGCACGCCCATGGCCAGGGTGAGCAGGATGGCGCCGATCACGCCGAGGTTCCACTCCGTCGCACCCGTGGCGACGATGACCGAGGCGAAGGCCACGGCCGGGCCGATGCTGATGTCGATCTCCCCGGCGATGATCACCAGGGTGACGCCCCACGCGGCGATGCCGATGGTCGCCGCGTTGCGCAGGAGTCCGAGCTGGTTCTCCGGGCTCAGGAAGCCGGAGGCCGAGAGGCCGAGACCGACGTAGAGCAGGAGGATCGCGGCCAGGAGGCCGATCTCGTTGAGACGGTGGCCGTAGCGGCCGATGAGGTCCCCGCGGGCGGGGACCGCCTCGCCGGTGATCTTGGTGGTGGTCATTCCTACCTCGCCGTTCACGCCGCCATCGCGGCGGCCATGATGTTGTCCAGGGTGATGTCGTCGCCGGAGAACTCGCCCTCGAGGCGTCCTCCGCGCAGGGCCAGGACGCGGTCGCACACCAGCGGCAGCTCCTCCAGCTCGCTGGAGACGAACAGGACCGCCGCGCCCTGCTGGGCGAGTTCGCGCACGATGCCGTAGATCTGGGCCTTGGCCTCCACGTCCACGCCTCGGGTGGGTTCGTCGAGGAGCAGGATGCGGCTCCCCGCGTGCAGCCACCGGCCGATGACGGCCTTCTGCTGGTTGCCGCCGCTCAGGTTGACGATCGGGGTGTCGGGCGCGGCCGTCTTGATGGACAGGCGCTCGATGAGCGCGCGGCCCAGGGACGACACACGGGAGGGGAGCACGGTCCCCGCTCTGGAGGCCCCGCCGAACCAGCTCATGACCATGTTCTCCGAGACGCCCAGGAGAGGGACCACGCCCTCTCCCTTGCGGTCCTCGGGAGTGATCCCCACACCCAGCCGACGCATCGCGTGCCGTGTCGGACGGACCACCTCGGTGCCCTCGACCTCGATCACGCCCCGGGCCGGGGTGAATCCGGCCAGGGCGCGGAGGAGTTCGGTGCGGCCCGACCCCATCAACCCGCCGAGCCCGAGGACCTCCCCCTGACACAGGTCGAACGAGACGTCCTCGATCTTCGGCGGGACCGACAGGTCGCGGACCGACAGCAACGGAGGACCCTTGACGGCCGTGACGCGCGCCACCGGGGCCTGCGCCCGCTCGTCCCCGTTCCCGTCCCCGAGCATCAGGGAGACGATGCGGTCGGTGGTGGCACCCCGGACGGGCACCGTCTCCACGACCGCGCCGTCCCGCATGACGGTGACGGAGTCGGCGACGCGGCGGATCTCCTCCAGCCGGTGGCTGACGTAGATGACCCCGACCCCGTGTGAGGCCACACGGGTGACGGCCTCCAGGACGGCCTCGGCCTCAGCCGCGGCCAGGGCGCTGGTCGGCTCGTCCAGGATCAGCAGGCGGGGCCGCGTCAGGAAGGCACGCGCGATCTCGACGAGCTGTTGCTGGGCCAGGGGAAGTTCCCCGACCCGGGTCTCGGAGGCGATGTCGACGCCGAGTTCGCCGAAGATCTCCTTCGCGCCCGCTCGCATCGCGGCGTAGTCGATGCGCCCGCGGCCCGTCGGCCAGGTGCCGAGGTAGAGGTTCTCGGCGGCCGAGAGCTCCGGCACCAGGCTGAGCTCCTGGTAGACGGTCCCGACTCCGAGTTCGGCGGCACGCCGGACGCCCCCGCCGTCGAACGGGACGCCGCCGAGTTCGATCCGGCCCTCGTCGGGCGTCTCGACACCGGCCAGCAGACGGATCAGGGTGGACTTGCCCGCGCCGTTCCGCCCGAGGAGCGCCCGGACCTCTCCGGCGCGGATCTCGAAGTCGGCGTGGTCGAGCGCGGTGACTCCGGGGTAGCTCTTGGTGGCGCCTCGGACGCGGGCCACGACTTCGGCGTCGGGAGCCGCGGCGTCGGCGGTGGTCTCGCTCATGGGTGCTCCACAGGTGGGACGGCGGAAGTTGGCGCGAAGGGGCGGGCGGTCACGGGATGCCGTCCGGGTGCGTCTCCAGCCACTCTTCTCCGTGCTCGGGGGTGGTGTAGAGGTCGATGGGTGCCGGGGTGACGAACTCCTCGGGCTCCTCCCCCGCGATGACGCGCTCGACGGTCTCTCCCGCGAGCAGTCCGACCGCGGTGCCGGAGATGTCGACGTTGGCCTTGAGGACGCGGTGGTCGGCCAGGGCGCGGGCCGCGTCCGTGGACATGTCGCTGCCGAAGACCACGACGTCCCCGGTGCGGCCCCGGTTGCCGACGGCTCTGACCGCGCCCATCGTGGCGCCGCCCGCCTCGCCGTAGAAGGCGTCCAGGTCGGGGTGGGCGGTCAGGAGCCGTTCGCCCACGTCGACGGCCTCGTCGATGGTGGCCCCCTCCTGGTTGGCCACGATCCGGGCTTCGGGCAGGCGGGCGAAGAGCGCTTCCTCGAACCCCTCGCGGCGCTGGACGCAGACCTCGACGAACTCGCAGTTCAGAACGGCGATCCGCGGGTCGTCCACGCCCTCACCCTCGAAGTGGTCCGCGGCGGCGTCGCCGAGCTGGCGGCCGAACTCGTGGGGGTCGCCGAGGATGTAGGCGGTCACGTACTCGCGAGCGGCCTCGTCCTCGATGCAGGTGTTGTAGCAGACGACGGGCACCCCGCTCTCGTGTGCCAGACGCAGGGCGGGGATCGAGGCGGTGGCCGAGACCGGGGACAGGACCAGGACGTCGACGCCCGCCGAGGCCGCCACGTCGACGAAGGTGCTCTCCTCGGAGGCGTCGCCGCGAGCGTTGAGTTCCAGCAACTGGAGTTCGCGTCCGGAGTCCTCGGCGTGGCTCTGCATGCCCTGCCGGACTCCCGCGTAGAACCCCTGGGCGTCCATGTAGACGACGCCGACACGGCCGTCCTCTCCCAGCCGCGCGCCGCATCCGGCGAGAACCAGCACACACAGGGCGGCGGCGAGGGAGACGAGCGCTCGGCTCCTCGGGGGTGGTGGTCGCCTGACCATGGCCTACTCCTTGGCGTTGGGCACACGCGTTTGACCTGCGTGAACAGCCACTTCGACTGGAGTCGAGAATGCCAGAGTGATCCAGGTAACGTCAAGAATAAATACTAATTAATTATTTTTGAGGGCGGTGGGTCGCCACGGAACCCCGAAGCCGGACCGGACCGGGCGCCTGACAGGCGGACCCGGGGGCGGGAGGGAACGGGGGATGCGGGCGATCTCCGCGCGCGACCGCACCCGCAGTCGACCCCGCCGGACCCCCGACGCCCGACGCCCGACCTCCGTCGCGCAGACCCCAGAGATGGGAGCGTTCCCAATTTCCCCCCGAGACCCCCTTGTGACACCACGGAGCGCGACCGTACAGTCGCTTAACACTCGTTCAGCAGAGTGCGCCGGCCCCTCGGACCCGCGCGAGACCCGCTGGCCCGCGCGTACCGAGGCCCGGACCCGCCCCCCGACCCCCGGAGGACCACCATGGGCCACCGATCGACCGCGACACCCCGGAGCGGCGGCACCGTGCGCCGCACCGTCACCACCACCGTTGGCCTCGGAGCCGCCTTCGCTCTCACCGCCACCGCCCTGACCTGGACCGGAAGCGACGTGACCGACAACAGCGAACTGACCTCCACCGACGCCTCACAGGCCGCGCTGGTGTGGTCCGACGAGTTCGACGGCGCGGCGGGCGACGCCCCCGACCCCGCGAACTGGAACCACGAGACCGGCGACCACGGTTGGGGCAACCAGGAGCTCCAGAACTACACCACCAGCCGGGACAACTCCGCCCTGGACGGCGAGGGCAACCTCGTCATCACCGCGCGCCAGGAGGCCGACGGCGGCTACACCTCCGCGCGGTTGACCACCCAGAACAACGTCGAGCACGCCTACGGCCGCATCGAGGCCAGGATCAAGGTGCCGACCAGCCAGGGCGTCTGGCCCGCCTTCTGGATGCTCGGCTCCGACTTCCCGGACACCCCGTGGCCGGACTCGGGCGAGATCGACATCATGGAGCACATCGGCAGCGAGCCCGGCACCGTCCACGGCACCGTGCACGGTCCCGGCTACTCCGGCGGCGGGGGCGTGGGCGCCTCCTACGACCACCCGGACGGCGGTGCGTTCCCGGACGACTTCCACGTGTACGCGGTGGACTGGACGCCCGAGTCCATCACCTGGTCGGTCGACGACGTTCCCTTCAACACCGTCACCCCCGCCGACGTGAGCGGCGACTGGGTGTTCGACCAGGAGTTCTTCATGATCCTCAACGTCGCCGTGGGCGGCGAGTGGCCCGGCTACCCGGACGAGACCACCCAGCTCCCGCAGGAGATGGTCGTGGACTACGTCCGCGTCTACGACACGGAGTGACCCTCCCCTGACGCCGGCCGGCCGCCGGATACCCACGGGTATCCGGTACCGGTCGGCATGTTAGGTTCACCGCATGGACGGCCCACCGGAACCCACGCCCCGCGTGCCCCGCGCGGAGGTGCGCCGCCGACTGCTCGCCGCCGCCGCGCGCGTGTTCGCGGAGCGGGGCTACGCGGACAGCCGTCTGGACGACGTGGCACGCGCCGCGGGGTTCACCAAGGGAGCCGTCTACTCCAACTTCGGCGGCAAGCAGGACCTCTTCGCCGCCGTGCTCGGCGATCGCGCCGACCACCGGTTCGCCTCCACCGCCCTGGAACGGTCCGCCACCCCCGAGGACGCGGTGGTGGCGATCGCCCGCGGGATCGCCCTGCACGTCACCGAGGACACCCAGCGCGGTCGTCTCGCGCTGGAGTTCGCCGCGCACGCCACCCGGCACGGCCCCACGGCCGCCGCCGTCACCCGGACCCGCCGCGCCCAGCGCGAGACCGTCACCGCGCTGGTCACCGAACTCACCGAGCGGCACGGAGTCCGGTTCACCGCCGGGCCGGAGACCGTCGCCCTGACCCTGCACTGCCTGACCAACGGCCTGTCCATGGAGCACCTGGCCGACCCCGAGGCCGTGGACGCGCGGGCCGTCGAGGACACCCTGATCACCGCCCTGGCCGGGTTCACGGCCCGCCCCCGACACGAGGAGACCCCATGAACCCGCCGACCACCCGCGTCGCCCTCACCACCGGTGGAGCGCTCCTGACCCTGGGGCTGCTCGCCGCGTGCGGTCAGGTCGACGAGCTCGGCGAGCCGGAGGAGAAGACCTACGAGGACGTGCCCGAACTCCTCATCGTCGAGGTCGACAACGCCGCACTGGAGATCATCCCCGACGACACCGACCAGGTCCGGGTGGTCCGTGAGGCCTCGGGCGACGCGGGCGGGGACTGGGAACTGGTCGGTGACACGCTCACCCTGGAGGTGAGATGCGGTGCCATCTCCGACTGCCGGGTCGGCTACCGGGTGTACGTCCCGGCCGACACCGCGTTGGCGGTGGAGACCGACAACGGCGCCGTCGACGTCTCCGGTTTCACCGCCCCGATCGAGCTGGCCTCGGCCAACGGAACGGTCGAGGTCTCGGACGTCACCGGACCGCTCACCCTGACCTCCGACAACGGCGACATGAACCTCACCGGGATCGGCTCCGACTCCGTGAGCGCCGCCACGGACAACGGCAGCATCGACGCCGTCTTCTCCGAGGCCCCCACGGAGGTGGAGGTGAGCACCAACAACGGCGTCGCGACGGTCGCGCTGCCCGGCGGCCCGTACGCGGTCTTCGAGACCTTCGACAACGGCGAGGTCGTCAACGAGCTCCCCACCGACGACTCCAGCACGAGCACGGTCACCGCGCGGACCGACAACGGCACGATCACCCTGGTTCCGACCGGCTGAGCCCCGTTCCACCAGCTCCACCCGGGGCCTCCCCGACCCCGACCCCGGGTGCGGTCGGAGCCATGCCCTAGAATCACCCCCATGTCCGGTCCCACACGTTTTCTGCGCATGGCTCTGATCTCCATGTCGCTCACGAGCACCGATGACGGCCTCTGTCGCCGCCGGTGCCGTCTCCGCGTGCGCTGACCCGACCGTCTCCCGCGCTCCGACGCGGCACCGGTGTGCCCCTGGCGTTCCCGCGACCCCGTGTCGCCCCACCCCGTCACGTTTGGACACATCCCTGTGACCGCAACACCCACCAAGCCGACCGGAAATTCCGGGTCGGACGTCTCTCCCGCCCTGGCCCTGAAGTGGAACCCCACCCTCTCGGTCCCGCCGCCGCAGGCTCCCGCGGCCGAACCCGTGCGCTGGTGGCCGCTGGGAATCGCGCTGCTCGGCGCCCTCGGCCTGGCCGCGTTCGTCTGGTCCGAACACGGCGCCCTGCCCGCCGTGCTTCTGCTCCTGGGCACCGGCCTGGGCTTCACGCTGTTCCACTCCCGGTTCGGCTTCACCTCCGCCTGGCGGCAGTTCCTCGCCGTGGGCAACGGCACCGGCCTGCGCGCCCACGCGGTCCTGCTCGGCACGACCGCGACCCTGTTCGCACTGGTCATCGGCACGGGTACCGGCCTGTTCGGGAACGAGCCCGCTCCTTCGGCCGGGCCGATCGGCATCGCCCTGTTCGCGGGGGCTTTCCTGTTCGGGATCGGCATGCAGCTCGGCGGCGCCTGCGCCTCGGGCACGCTCTTCGCCGTCGGCTCCGGCCAGTCCGCCATCCTCATCACACTCTTCGGCTTCATCGTCGGTTCGCAGATCTACAGCCTCGCCTGGCCGCTGGTCTCCGACCTGCCCGCGATCCCGCCGGTGCTGCTCTCCGACCACGTCGGCTGGGGCGGGTCCTGGCTCGTCACCATCGCGGCCCTGGTCGCCATCGTGGTCGTCACCCGGCTCGTCCAGAACCGGCGCGTCCCCCCGCCCGTGGGCGCCCCGCCGTCCGCCGAGGGAGTGGCGCGGATCGTACGCGGCAGCTGGCCCCTGATGGCCGGAGCCCTGGTGCTGGCCGTCCTGGGCACCGGCGTGCTCGTGGTCTCCGGGGGCTCGTGGGGCATCACCTCGGCCTTCAACCTGTGGGGCGCCAAGGCCCTCCAGCTGGTCGGGCTCCAGCCCGAGACCTGGGCGTTCTGGTCCCAGCCGGGCCAGGCCGAACAGCTGGCCGGTCCGGTCCTCCAGGACAAGAACAGCCTGACCAACATCGGCATCATCCTGGGCGCGGCGGTAGCCGCCGGGGCCGCGGGCACCTGGAAGTGGCACACCGGTCTGAGCTGGAACCTGGTGGCCGCCGGTCTGGTCGGCGGGATCCTGATGGGTGTGGGCGCCCGGCTCGCGGGCGGCTGCAACATCGGCGCCTACCTCGCCGGGATCGGTTCGGGCAGCCTCCACGGCTGGCTGTGGGCGGTCTTCGCCCTGGCCGGGACCTGGGCCGGTCTGCGGGCCCGCACGCTCTTCGGCCTGGGCGTGCCCAAGCCGAGCGACAGCGTCTGCTGACCGCTCCGCCGCCGTTCCAGGGTGCGAGGGACAGGGAACGGCGGCGGAGGGAACGGTGTGGGAGCGAACACGGAGCTGACCGAGGAGGTCCGCCAACGGGCCCGGATCGTCTGGGACTACCAGCGCCTGGACCAGGAACCGCGCGGGTGCGACGTGGCGGTGGTCCTGGGCAGCCACGACCTCGGGGTGGCCACGACCGCCGCGGACCTGTACCGGCGCGGGTTCTTCCCCCGCATGGTGATCAGCGGAGCCAACAGCCCCTCCACGCTCGCGCGGTTCCCCCGGGGCGAGGCCGTGCACTACCGCGAGCACGTCCTCGGTCGGGGTGTCCCGGACGCCGCGATCCTGATGGAGACCCGGGCCACCAACACCGGTGAGAACCTCCGCCACTCGCGCGCCCTGCTCGCGGACGCGGGGATCACCGTCCGCTCGGTGATGCTCGTGAGCAAGCCGTACATGGAACGCCGTGCGCACGCCACGACGCGCAGGGTCTGGCCCGAGGTGGACACGGTCAGCGCCTCGGCGCGGACCGGGTTCGACGAGTACCTGGGCAGTGTGGGCGACGACCGCCTCGTCATGGACACGATGGTGGGCGACCTGCAACGGGTGATGGAGTACCCGGCCCGGGGGTTCGCGGTCCCGCAGGAGGTCCCCGACCGGGTCCGTGAGGCCTACGCGTACCTGGTGGCGGCCGGGTACGACGGCCACCTGATCACCCCCTGACCCACCAGTCCCGTGAGGGTTCCTCCGACCGCCGGGCCCGGTGGCTTGCCACGGGCCCCGGTCCGGGGCGCAGAATCGTCCTCGTCACCGGAGCCCACACGGGGCGCCCCGGGACGGGGAACGGGGAACGTATGGACGTGATCGTGGTCGGCGGCGGCCCCACCGGCATGATGGTCGCCGGTGAACTGCGCCTGCACGGCGTGGAGGTGCTGGTCCTGGAACGGGACGAGGAACCGACCAGGGTGGTCCGCTCCCTCGGACTGCACGCACGCAGCATCGAGATCATGGACCAGCGAGGACTGCTCGACCGGTTCCTGGAGCACGGGACGCGGTACCCCCTCGGCGGGTTCTTCGCGGGCATCCCCGCACCCGCCCCGGAGGGGCTGGACTCCGCGCACGCGTACGTGCTCGGAATCCCCCAGCCCGTCACCGACCGTCTGCTGACCGAACACGCCGTGGAGCTCGGCGCCCGGGTACGGCGGGGCGCCGAGGTGGTCGGGCTGGAGCAGGACGAACACGGGGTGGGTGTCGTTCTGGCGGACGGCACCCGACCCCGTGCCCGGTACCTCGTCGGCTGCGACGGGGGCCGCAGCACCGTGCGCCGCCTCCTCGGGGTGGACTTCCCCGGGGAGCCCTCCACCTCCGAGACCCTGCTGGGCGAGATGGAGGTGAGCGCCTCCCCCGAGACGGTGGCGGCCGTGGTGACCGAGGTGCGCCGGACCCAGAAGCGGTTCGGTCTCGCCCCGATCGACGGCGCGGTCCACCGCGTCATCGTGCCCGCCGCAGGGGTGTCCGAGGACCGCACCGTCCCCCCGACGCTGGAGGAGTTCCGGGAACGGCTGACCGCCGTGGCGGGGACCGACTTCGGCGTGCACTCCCCCCGCTGGCTGTCGCGGTTCGGCGACGCCACCCGCATGGCCGACCGGTACCGGGTCGGGAGGACCCTGCTGGCCGGGGACGCCGCGCACGTCCACCCGCCCGTGGGCGGCCAGGGGCTCAACCTCGGCGTCCAGGACGCCTTCAACCTGGGATGGAAGCTGGCCGCCGAGGTCCGGGGCCGGGCGCCGGAGGGGCTGCTGGACAGCTACGCGTCCGAACGCCGCCCCGTGGCCGCCGACGTGCTGGACCTCACCCGCGCGCAGATGCAGCTGATGTCCACCGAGCCCGGCCCACAGGCGGTACGGCGCCTGATGACCCGGCTGATGGACTTCGAGGACGTGAACCGCTACCTGACCGAGAGGATCACGGCGCTCGCGGTCCGCTACGACTTCGGGGAGGGCCCCGACCTGGTGGGGCGCGCGTGCCGTGACCTCACCCTGGAGCGGGGGCGCCTCTACGAGTTGCTGCGCGGCGGGCGGGGCCTCCTCCTCGACCGGACCGGACGGTACTCGGTCACGGGGTGGGCGGACCGGGTCGACCACGTCGTCGACCCCTGTGAGGAGCTGGACGTGCCCGCCGTGCTGCTGCGCCCGGACGGCCACGTGGCGTGGGCGGGACAGGAGCGGCCGACACTGGACGCGGCGTTGTCCCGCTGGTTCGGCCCGCCGGTCGGCTGAGTGACGGCGGCCGGGCGTATCCGCTTCGGTCCCCGCCGTCGGCGGTGCTCCGATAGCCTGCGGCCGGAGACGACGAAGGGATCGAGATGGACCAGGTCCAGGACCTACCGGAACGCAGCCGCGAGGTGTCGCGGGCTCTCGACGCGCTGGGAGTCGGAGGACGGGTGCGCGCGCTGCCCGCGTCCACCCGGACCGCCGCCGAGGCGGCCGAGGCCCTGGGCTGCGAGGTCGGCGCGATCGCCAACAGCCTGGTGTTCATGGCCGACGG
The DNA here is from genome assembly GCF_042745575.1 of Nocardiopsis sp. NPDC058789. Classification (NCBI taxonomy): domain Bacteria; kingdom Bacillati; phylum Actinomycetota; class Actinomycetes; order Streptosporangiales; family Nocardiopsidaceae; genus Nocardiopsis; species Nocardiopsis sp. NPDC058789. Next base: position 51,774 of record NZ_JBHYOW010000008.1, on the reverse strand, counting down.
CGCGCCCCTGCTGGTGATGACCAGCGGACGGCACAGGGTGGACGTCACCCTGCTGGCCGAGCGCCTGGGCAGGGAGGTGATCAGGCGCGCCACCCCGGAACAGGTCCGGGAGGCTACCGGCCAGGCCATCGGCGGGGTGGCGCCGATCGGGCACCCCGCGCCGGTCGAGACCGTCGTGGACCCGGCTCTGGCGGACTACCCGCGACTGTGGGCGGCGGGAGGCACCCCCCACACGGTCTTCCCGACCGACCACGCCGAGCTCCTGCGCATCACCGGTGGCGCCCCCGTCGCCGTCAACTGAGGACCGCCCCCACGACCGGGCGGCGCGGCTCAGGGGGCGGCGGTCCGTTCCGCCCGGTGGAGCACCCTGTCGGCGGCCCAGGCGAGGAGGCCGCAGACCGCCCCGACCAGAATGCCGGTGACGACACTGCTCAGCGCCGCGAAGCCGCGCGTGATCAGCGCGTGGGCCACGGGCGGGAGCTCACTGAGATTGCCGCCGAGGGTCGGCGGGTCACCCTCCCAGGCCGTGGTCCACAGGATCTGGTGTCCGAGCATCAGGAACACCCCGTACAGGAGCCCCACTGTCAGGAGCGTCCCGAACGGGTTCGGGACACGGCGCCAGAGCACCACGGCGATCCACACCAGCGGCGGGACGAACACGAACAGGGCGTTGACGAGGGTGCCCTCCCGGATGACGCCGAGGTCGTGCAGGACCACCCGGGGAGCGGCCAGCAGGGCCAGGGCGACGAGGACGGGGAACGGGAGCCCCGGCCCGCTCCGTCGGGGCGAAGCGGGACTGTGCGCTGGGTTCATGGCTTCACGCTAGGAATCCCGACCCCCGGACGCGTCGTTCCCTGGTCTCGACCCGCTACGTCGAGGGGCGTCACCGTTCGCCCGCCCCCGCGTACCCCGGGTGCGCCCTCCCAGGCGGGACGGTGTGCGGTACGGTCGCCCTGAGCCCCGGGCCTGAGGGCCCGCCCCGGGAAGGACGCCCCCACATGACCAGAACCGGTTGGATCGTGACCGCGATCAGTACCGTGGTCGCCCTGATCATCGGGTTCGGCGCGGGGTGGTGGGTCCAGGGCACCTCGGCGGAGCCCGACCCACCAGCCCCTCCCGCCCCTCGCAGCACGCATCCCGACGACGTCGAGGAGCGGCCCGAGACCGGGTTCGACCCGGTCGTCGTCGACCTCGACCAGACCCACGACTTCGGTGACGGGTTCTCCATCGGGCTGAGCGGGTTCGAGCGCCGTGTCGAGGAGGGCGGTGTCGACCCGGACACCGGCGAGGAGGGCGACCTGCCCTATCTGTCCTGGACCGTGGAGGTCACCAACGAGGGCTCCGCGACCGTACCGAGCGGCCTGGTGACCCGGTCGTGCTCGGTGGGCGACCCGCTCCGCGAGTCCGGCTCACCCGTGCTGGGCGACAGCGTGAACCCGCCGGAGAGCCTGGAGCCCGGCCAGTCCGGCAGCTGGGACGAGGACTGCTGGGCCGACGAGGACGACCGCCAGATCCAGTACACGGTCGAGTTCCACGACCAGGACTTCGTCCCGCTGTACCCGCCGGTCACCTTCGCGGGGAGCGTCGACTGACCGGCGGGCGACGTCCTACCCGGTGAACAGGGCTGCCGCCTGGATCGCGGTGCTCACCACGCCGTAGCCCAGGGCGACGACCACGACCGCCCACAGGAAGAGCGCGGCGCCCTTCGACGCCTGGTCACGTGTCCGCTGTTCCATCGGATCCTCCTTCACCGACCCCGACGGGGTCCCTCGGTCTGCTCGGTGGTCCACGGTCTCGTGGGCCCCGGCGCTCACACGGGCTCCCGGGACGTGTCGGCGTCCTTCGGCTCCGCCACGGGCGCGGCCTTGGGCAGGGGGCGCACCAGCGCGTTGGCCACGAACCCGACCACCATCACACCCACCATGAGGTACAGCGAGAAGGTGTACAGGTCGGCTCCGGAACGGCCCGCCGCCAGCTGCTGGTCCGCGATCACGTTGACGATCAGCGGCCCGGCGATCCCCGCGCACGACCAGGCCGTGAGGATCCGACCGTGGATGGCTCCGACGTTGAAGGAGCCGAACAGGTCCTTGAGGTAGGCCGGGATGGTCGCGAAACCGCCGCCGTAGAAGGACAGGATGACCCCGGTGACCGCCACGAAGAGCACCACCGAGCTGGTCCCGGCCACGGCGATCAGCACGTAGAGCAGGCTCCCGAGCCCCAGGTAGCCGATGTAGGTGCGCTTGCGGCCGAGGAGGTCGGAGGTGGAGGACCACACGAACCGGCCGAGCATGTTGCACAGGGACAGGAAGCCGACGTAGCCCGCGGCCTCGGCCGGGCCGACCCCGGTGAAGAAGTCCTGGACCATCGGCGCGGCCTGTTCGAGGATGCCGATGCCCGCGGTGACGTTGCAGAACAGGACGATCCACAGCAGCCAGAACTGGCGGGTACGGAAGGCCCGCTCCACGCTGACGCCCTCGCTGGCGGGGTCCACGGCGGGCGTGCCCGCGGTGTCCGTCGGCGGCTGCCATCCGTCCGGGCGCCACCCGGGCGCCGGGACCTTGACCGTCATCGCGCCGAGCATCATGGCGGTGAAGTACACGGCGCCGAGGATGAGGAAGGCGGGGACGATCGCGTCGGCGGGGGTCTCACCGAAGCGGTCGAGGAGCGCGGCGGACAGGGGCGAGGCGATCAGCGCGCCGCCGCCGAAGCCCATGATCGCCAGGCCGGTGGCCATGCCGGGCCGGTCCGGGAACCACTTGATCAGGGTGGACACCGGGGAGATGTACCCGATACCGAGGCCGATCCCGCCGATCACGCCGTAGCCGAGGTAGAGCAGCCAGAGCTGGCCGGTGGCCACACCGAGGGCGCCGACCAGGAAGCCGGTGCCCCAGCAGAGTCCGGACACGAACATGGCCTTGCGGGGGCCGTTCCGCTCCACCCACTTGCCGCCGAAGGCCGCCGAGAGGCCCAGCATCACGATGGAGATGCTGAAGACCACGCCGATCGCCGTCAGCGTCGTGTCGAAGCGTTCGACGAGCGGGGTCTTGAAGACGCTGAAGGCGTACACCTGGCCGATGGACAGGTGTACGGCGAGCGCGGCGGGCGGGATGAACCAGCGGCTGTATCCGGGCGGCGCGACGCTCTTGTCACGATCGAGAAACGACAGCACTACTCATCCTCATGATTGTTTTCCGACCGGAATGCGCTTCCGCATTCCCGATTATTACGGGGAAGCGGCACAAGCATGCGCCATCGTCACACCTTGTGTGACGAGAATCAAATACACGTTCATTGTCGAACGATAGGTTCTGGTTATCAAGGGCCCGGATCGGGCCCCTGGCGGGGATCAGAGCGTGATCCCGGGGACGAGGGCCTCCGGGTGATGGAGGTCCAACCGCGCCTGGAGGTCGGCGACGGCGACGGTGTCCAGCAGGGCGCGGGCCAGCACGGGTTCGGGGTCCCGGTCCGCGACGACCAGCCCGATCTGCTTGCTGACCTCGGGTTCCACCAGCGGGATGGCCCGCATCCCCTCGGGCACCGCGTGCAGGGACAGCCAGGCGTGTGGCATGACCGCTGACCAGCGGGTCTCGTTGACGAACGAGCACAGCGCGCTCACCGAGTTGGTCTCGACCCGGGGTGCCGCCTCGACCCCCGCCCGACGGAACGCCTGGTCGACGATGCGGCGGTTCTGCATGTCCGGGGACAGCAGGCACAGCGGCACCTCGGCGGCCTCGGCCCAGGTGATGGTCTCCCGGCCGTCGAGCAGCCCCTGCTCCTCGGTGAGCAGGGCGTAACGCTCCCGGTAGACGGGCTGCTGGCGCACGTTCTCCAGGGGTTCGTTGTCGACGTAGGTCAGGCCGACGTCGATCTGGTAGTCGGCCAGGGCCCGCTCGATCTCCTTCGAGGTCATGGAGACCACCGACAGCGTGACCAGCGGGTGCATCTCGCTGAAGGCGCTGGTGATGAGCGAGATGGAGCTCAGGGTGGTGGGTATGGCCCCGATCCGCAGACGACCGCTCAACCCCTCCCTCAGGCTCCTGACGTTCTCCACCAGGATGTCATGTTCAGCCAGGACGCGCTGCGCCCAGGCGACGATCCGCTCCCCCTCGTGGGTGAACCCGATGAACCGGTTGCTCCGCCTGACGATGGGGACGCGGAACTCGGCCTCGAGCTTGCGGATCGCGGCGGACAGGGCGGGCTGGGACACGTGGCAAGCCTCGGCCGCACGGGCGAAATGGCGTTCCTTGGCCAGCGCGGTCAGGTACTTCAGCTGGCTCAGCAACATCGCGCAAGAATACATGTGCCGGGACCCCTGCAACAACAACGCCCGAACCCTTGATATGTTCGGCCCATTCAGCACTTAACTATTCGGGACCTCTGGACAGAGGGCGACTCGGTGAGAGAATTCGAACTGTGACACACCACGACTCGGACATGCCCGACCCCGCCCAGGACGCGCCGGAGGTCGGGCCTCCCAAGCAGAGCGCGGCGGGCATCCCGGCCGTGCTCAACAGCGTGCGCCACGTCAACGACCAGGCCGGGGTGCTGCGCGGGCTGCCCGCGATGCTCGCGGTCAACCAGAAGAAGGGCTTCGACTGCCCCGGCTGCGCCTGGCCGGAGCCGGGCAAGCGCCACACGGCCGAGTTCTGCGAGAACGGAGCCAAGGCCGTCGCGGAGGAGGCCACCCGCAGGACCGTGGGCCCGGACTTCTTCGCCCGGCACCCGGTCTCGGACCTCTTCGAGCGCTCCGGGTACTGGCTGGGGCAGCAGGGCCGCCTGACCGAGCCCATGTACCTGGCCGAGGGCGCCACCCACTACGAGCCCGTCTCCTGGGACCGCGCCCTGGACATGATCGCCGAGGAGCTGCGCGGGCTGGACACGCCCGACGGCGCGGTGTTCTACACCTCGGGCCGCACCAGCAACGAGGCGGCCTTCGCCTACCAGCTGTTCGCCCGCCAGCTCGGCACCAACAACATGCCCGACTGCTCGAACATGTGCCACGAGTCGTCCGGGTCCGCGCTCGTCGAGACGCTGGGCGTGGGCAAGGGCAGCGTGTCCCTGGAGGACATGTACGAGGCCGACCTGATCATCGTGGCCGGGCAGAACCCGGGCACCAACCACCCCCGGATGCTGTCCGCTCTGGAGAAGGCGAAGCGGCGCGGCACGCGGATCGTCACGGTGAACCCGCTGCCCGAGGCGGGTATGAAGGCGTTCCGCAACCCGCAGTACGCGCGGGGCCTGCTGGGGCGCGGCACCGAGCTGACCGACCTGTTCGCGCAGATCAGGGTGGGCGGCGACCTCGCGCTCTTCTCGGCGGTGAACCGGCTGCTGCTGGAGGCCGACCAGCGTGGCGAGAAGGTCCTCGACCACGGGTTCGTGAACTCGTTCACGCATGGGTTCGAGGAGTTCTCCGAGGCGCTGCTGGCCGAGCCCGAGGACGAGTTCTGGGCGCGCACCGAGCGCGACACCGGGCTCACCCGTTCCCTGATCGAGGAGCTCACCGCCATGGTGGTGGCCTCGGAGCGGATCGTGGTGTGCTGGGCGATGGGGCTGACCCAGCACAAGCACTCGGTGCCGACCATCCGCGAGGTGGTCAACTTCCTGCTGCTGCGCGGCAACGTGGGACGGCCGGGCGCGGGCGTGTGCCCGGTGCGCGGCCACTCCAACGTGCAGGGCGACCGCACGATGGGCATCTTCGAGCGGCCCGCCGACTCCTTCCTGGACGCCCTGGGCGCCGAGTTCGGGATCGAACCGCCACGCGAGCACGGGCACGACGTGGTGAACTCGATCCGCGCGATGGCCCGCGGCGAGGTGGGCGTGTTCATCGCCATGGGCGGCAACTTCGTGGCCGCCTCGCCGGACACCGAGGTGACCGAGGACGCGATGCGCCAGGTGGGGCTGACGGTGCACGTGTCCACCAAGCTCAACCGTTCGCACGTGGTGACCGGCACCCGCGCCCTCATCCTGCCCGCCCTGGCCCGCAGCGACCGCGACCAGCACGACGGTGAGCAGCGGTGGGTGACGGTGGAGGACTCGATGGGTCTCGTGCACGCCTCGCACGGCGTGCTCCCGCCGCTGTCCGAGGGGATGCGCTCGGAGGTGGACATCGTCCGCGGACTGGGGCGCAGGGTCTTCGGAAACGACCCGGTGGACTGGGACCGGATGGCCGACTACGACCGGGTGCGCGACCACGTGTCCCGGGTCGTGCCGGGCTTCGAGGACTTCAACACACGGGCGCGGAAGCGTGAGGGGTTCGCCCTGCCGCACGCCCCCCGTGACGACCGGAAGTTCCCGACCGCGACCGGTCTGGCCAACTTCACGGTGAACGGCACCTACGCGCCGGAGGTCCCCGAGGGACGGCTGCTGTTGCAGACGCTGCGCTCGCACGACCAGTACAACACCACGATCTACGGCCTGGACGACCGGTACCGGGGCATCACGGACGGTCGGAGGGTCGTGCTGGTCAACGTCGAGGACGCCGCCGAGCTGGGGCTGGAGGACGGGGCCTACACGGACCTCGTGGGTGAGTGGTCGGACGGCCGCGAGCGGCGGGCGCCGCACTTCCGGGTGGTGCACTACCCCACCGCCCGTGGCAGCGCGGCCGCGTACTACCCGGAGACCAACGTGCTGGTGCCGCTGGACTCCACCGCGGACGTCAGCAACACGCCCACGTCGAAGTCGGTGGTGGTGCGTTTCGAGCCGTCCTCGCAGGTCGGCTGAGCCGGGCGGGCGTTCCGCTCCCGGTGTCCGAGGGCCCCTGAGTCTCCGTGCTCAGGGGCCCTCGGCCGTGGTGCGGGGCCCCGGGGGTACCCCCGGAACCAGGAAGCCGGGGCCACGGAGCACCGTGCGCCGTCCCCGCACCGCCTCGGCACCGGAACACGGATCACCGGTCCCCGGGGCGGCGCCACGGGAGACGGGCCCGGACCCGCCAGCGGGGGCGCCACCGGGGACGCCAGCTCAGCCACGGCAGCCAGGGTTCCCCCGGCGGGTGGGGGACGGTGGGATCCTCCAGGTCGCCCTGGAGGACGTCCTCGATCTCCTCGAACCTGATCCCGGCGAACACCATGATGTCGGCGGCGACCATCTCCACGGCCAGGTGGGTGGCGTGGGTGACCGGGTCGTCCTCGGGTGCGCCGGTCCCGTAGGCGCGCGCGGCCGTCAGAGCCCGCTCCACCGCCCGTTCCCGGGCCTCACGGCTGCTGAGGTCGTCGGCCAGGATCGTGAGCACGTCGGCCATGTCGGTCACGATCGGTGCCAGCTCGCGTTGTTCCTCCACGCCCATGGCGGTGGTGGTCCGGGCCAGGAACAGACAGCTCTCGCCGAGGAGGATCAGCCGCTCGATGACCTCGTCCTCCTCCAGGACGGGCTGCGGGTCGCCCCAGCGGATGGTGGAGAGCCGGATCGTGGACTTGCTGCTCTCGCGTGCCCGGCTGAGCTCGGCCATGGGTCGGCTCAGGTCTCCGAGCCGGTTGACCACCTGTTCGCTGGAGGTCTCCCCGTCCTCCAGGGAGCGGCCGACCAGGGCGAGCATGCTGGCCATCTCGTTGAGCGCGTCCTCCTCGATCCGTCGGAGCAGGGCCACCAGCCGCGCCGGGAAGAACAGCTGGCTGAAGGCGAGCGCCACACCGGCGCCGATGAGGGCGTCCACGAGCCGGTCGATGCCGGGGCTGGCGCCACCGACGAAGATCGTCGTCAGGATGGCGCTGGCTGCGGCCTGGCCGATGATGATCCGTTCGGCGTTGATCGCGGCGGCCACCGTCATGGCGCACGCGGTGGCCAGCACCATGGCCACCTCGTTGAGGTCGGTGACCAGCAGGCTGAGCTCGCCCGCGAGGATGCCGATGAACACGCCCATGAGCAGGCGCAGGGCCTGCGCGCCGCGTTCCCCGCCGGAGGCGTTGAGCGCGATGACGGCGGCGATGGGGGCGAAGAAGGGCCGGTGGTCCTGGACGAGGCCGCCCGCGATGGTCCAGGCCAGTGTGGCGGCGATGACCGCGAGCACGATCAGGGAGGCGTTGGCCGACAGGCGGTCCCGGACCTCCGTCGCCACGGCCCTGATCCGGCTCCGCGGGGTGTGGCCCTCAAGGGGCAGCTCTCCCATGTTCTCCTCACCGACGAAGGGACAGGCCTTCGGGGGTGGGGGGCCGCCGGTTCCATTGATACCGGCCGGGAGGCGAGAAGTGTGGTTGCCGGGCCCGGTGTTTCGCGGCGGAGCGGACCCGGGGTGTCCCTACGTGACGGGTCGCCCGTACTGTGTCGCCATGCCGACGATCTACCTGATCCGCCACGGTAAGGCCTCCCCCGAGGCGGCGGACTACGACGAACTGAGCGCCACCGGGCACGAACAGTCCCGGCTGGTGGGGGCGGAGCTGGCCCGACGCGGGCTGGAACTCGGCCCCGTGGTGACCGGGACCCTGCGCCGCCAGCGGCAGACCGCCGTCGCGGCGCTGCGCGGCCTGGACGGGGCGGGCGGGTCGGGTCCGGAACCCGTGGCCGACCCCCGGTGGAACGAGTACGACCACCTGCGCCTGTTGGAGCGCCACACGACCGGAACCGGCACCCTCCAGGAGCGGCTGGACGCCTCGCTGCACGCGTGGACGGCCTCCGACGCGACCGGCGAGGGTTCCTGGACAGCCTTCCGCGACGGGGTGCGCGCGGCGTTGGACGAGCTCGCGACCTCCCTCACCAGGGGGCGCACGGCGCTCGTGTTCACCTCGGCCGGGGTGATCGCCACCGCCTGCGCGACCCTGATGCGGGCGCCGGAGCCGGTGTTCGTCGCGATGAACCGGGTGGTGGTCAACGGGTCGGTGACCAAGCTGGTGCACGGACGCGGCGGAACCCGGCTGCTCTCCTTCAACGACCACGCCCACCTGGAACACGGCGGCCCGGACCTGATGACCTTCCGTTGAGTGCCGTTCTCTCGACCCCACGACGTACCGACCAGTCGGTTCGGGCTCCGCGCGCCCGTGTGCGGAGCCGGGCCCGGCAGGGCATCCTGGGTGCATGACCGAACACCCCGCCTCCGACTCCGTCCCCATCCCGGGTTCCGTTCCCCTCCCCGGGTTCGGCCCCGTCCCACGGGTGCCGCCCGCCCCGGAGGCCGACTCAGCGGAGGCCACCGCGCCGGAGGCCGCACCCTCGCAGGCCGCTCCCGGCCAGGATCCCGCCCCCGAGGTCCGGCACCTGGCGGCCACGCTGCGCCGCCGCCGGTCGGAGCTGGCCGACGCGAGGGCGGCCCGGATCGGCGACGGCAGCATCGTCCACGAACTGACCACCCGGGTCTGGGTCGGCGTGGAGATCCCGGCGGTCGTGTGCGCCGCCGCCGACGACCCCATGCGCCTGCGCCCGTCCACCAGCCCGGTGACCTGCCTGCGGTGCAGGTCGAGACGGTCGGGTTCCGGCGGGGAACAGGTCCCCGGCCAGGCACTGCTGTGGGGCTGACGGGTCAGGCCAGAGCGGCTCGTTCCGCCGCGCGGGACAGCACCGCGCGCAGGCCGAGTTCGTAGCCGAGGATCCCGCACCCCGCCACGTACCCGGCGGCGACCGGCGCGGTGACGGAGGTGTGGCGGAACTCCTCACGGGCGTAGATGTTGGAGATGTGCACCTCGACCACGGGCGCCTCGATCGCGTCCACCGCGTCGCGCAGGGCGATGCTGTAGTGGGCGTAGGCGCCGGGGTTCATCACCACACCGGCGTAGTGCCGGGCCGCGTGGACCTGGTCGACCATGCCGCCCTCACTGTTGGTCTGGGCGCAGACGACCTCCACACCCAGTTCCCTTCCGAGGGCGGTCACCCGCTCCTCGACCTCCGCGAGGGTGGTGGTTCCGTACTGCTCGGGGTCACGGGTGCCCAGCAGGTTGAGGTTGGGGCCGTTCAGCAACAGCACGGTGGGCGAGTTCTCGGGCATGCGCGGGTTCCTGGCTTCGACTCCGGTTGGTGGCACCAGCGTAGACCCCGGCCACCCGGACGGGAAGCCGAACCGGTAGCATACCGACCAGTCGGTTGATCACTCTGGGAGGCAACCCGTGACGTCCACCCTGCTGTCCAGGCGCGACCTCCGGTTCCTGCTCTACGAATGGCTCGACGCCGAGGCCCTCACACGCAGGCCGCGGTACGCCGACCACTCGCGGGAGACCTTCGACAGCGCGCTCGACCTGGCCGAACGCGTGGCCACCGACCACTTCGCCCCGCACAACAGGACCAGTGACGCCCACGAACCCCGTTTCGACGGTGAACGCGTGCACGTCATCCCCGAGGTCGGCCGGGCCCTGAGGGTGCACGCCGAGACCGGGCTCTCCTCCCTGGCGATGGACGCCTCCGTGGGCGGCGGTCAGATCCCCCGGGTGGTCTCCAGCGCCTGCGACGCCTACTTCCAGGCCGCCAACCCGGGCACGGCCGCCTACCCCTTCCTCACTTCGGGCAACGCCTCCCTGCTGCTGGCCCACGGCTCCCCCGAGCAGATCGACGCGTTCGTCCGACCCATGGTGGAGGGGCGCTACACGGGCACGATGTGCCTGTCCGAGCCGCACGCGGGAAGCTCGCTGGCCGACCTCACCACCCGCGCCGAACCCGACGGCGACGCGTACCGGCTCTTCGGCAACAAGATGTGGATCTCCGCCGGCGACCACGAACTGACCGAGAACATCGTCCACCTGGTCCTGGCCAGGATCCCCGGCGGGCCGCCCGGGGTCAGGGGCATCTCGCTCTTCGTCGTGCCCAAGCACCTCGCCGACGGGGAGCGCAACGACGTCGTCACCGCCGGACTCAACCACAAGATGGGCTATCGGGGCACCGTCAACGCGCTCCTGAACTTCGGGGAGGGCCGCCACACCCCCGGCGGCGCGCCGGGCGCGATCGGCTTCCTGGTGGGCGAGCCCCACCAGGGGCTGCGGTACATGTTCCACATGATGAACCACGCCCGGATCGGCGTGGGGGCCGGGGCGACGGCGGTCGGCTACACCGGCTACCTGAAGTCACTCGCCTACGCCCGTGAACGGCTCCAGGGCCGCCCCCTCGGCGCGAAGGATCCCGCCCAGCCCCAGGTGCCCATCATCGAGCACACCGACGTGCGCCGGATGCTCCTGGCGCAGAAGAGCTACGTGGAGGGCGCCCTGGCCCTCGTCCTCTACTGCGCCCGGCTCGCCGACGAGGAGGTCAGCGGCGAACCCGAGGCCGCCCGGCGGGCGCACCTGCTCCTGGACGTGCTCACTCCGATCGTGAAGAGCTGGCCCTCGCAGTGGTGCCTGGAGGCCAACAGCCTGGCCATCCAGGTGCACGGTGGGTACGGCTACACGCGCGAGTACGACGTGGAACAGCACTACCGGGACAACCGGCTCAACGCCATCCACGAGGGCACGCACGGCATCCAGGCGCTGGACCTGCTGGGCCGCAAGGCGGTCCTGGACCACGGAGCCCGACTGTCCCTGCTGGTGGAGACGGCCCGCGCCGCCGTGGACGACAGCACCGAGACCGAGTACGCGGGGCTCCTCTCCGCCGCTCTGGACCGGATGACCGAGGCCACCGCCGCAGCCTGGTCCGACGGGGACCCGGCTGCCGCGCTGGCCAACGCCACCCCTTACCTGGAGGCGGTCGGTCACGTCGTGGTGGCCTGGATGTGGTTGGAGCAGCTCACGGCCGCCCACGGCAAGGAGGGCGACTTCTACGAGGGGAAACGCGCAGCCGCCGCGTACTTCTTCCGCCACGAACTACCCCGGACCGAGGCCTGGTTCCGCCTGGTCGCCTCCCGTGACCGCACGGTCCTGGACACCTCCCCGGACGTCCTGTAGCCGCGCGGGCACGTCCAGGACGAACACGTGGCCGATGTCGGCTTCCTCGAACCCGTAGTCGGCGTTGGCCACCCGCACGTGCTCCGGCGTGACCTCGACGATCCGCACCGTCACCGGCTCCGCGCGCCCTGGCAGGGGCATGTGCCAGAGCTCGGCCAGGGAGGCCAGGCCTTGGTCGTCCAGGACGCCCCGCGCCTCGTGTTCCGAAGCCGCGTGACCCAGGGGCTGACCGAACGGGTTCACCGGCACGTAGGCACCACCCCCCTCCGGTCTCAGGTAGCCCAGGACCTCGCCGTCCTCCTCCCTGTGGTGAGCCGTCCAGTGCGCGGGGATCACGCGCCCTCCCTCAGCTGCTCGGCGAAGACCTCCATGGCCTCGCGCTGGTAGTCCGCCAGTCCGGGGGTGACGCTCTCGTACACCTCACGCCACGGGCCGTCCTCGGCGTAGACCCGCCCCAGGTGGGCGAAGGCGTCCGCGTCGGGGGTCCACATCACACACACCTGCCGGTAGTGCACCTCGATCTCCGCCTGGACCGACGGCGCCGCCACCGGCGTGCCCGCCCTCAGGAGGGCGGCCATCCGGCCCATCGCCTCCGCGGCCTCCGCACGCATCCGCTCACCGTCGACGGAGGCCATCGCCTCCCGGGCCCGCTCCCACTGCCGCGGCCACTCGACGCGAGCCCGCTCGGAGTAGTGGGCGGTGTCGAAGCCGTCGAAGAGCTCCTCGGGTCTGCTGGTCACGTCGCTTCCCTCCAGGGTGTCCACCGTGCGACGCACGGTGTCGACGAGGACGCTGAGACGGTCCCGCTCCGCCTCCAGGTCACACAGGTGCTGCCGGAGCGCCTCCGCCTCGTCCTGCTGCGAGTCCAGGACACGACGGATGTCAGCCAAGCCCAGCCCGAGCTCACGCATGACCAGGACACGTTGGAGCCTGCGCAGTTCGTGCTCGCCGTAACGGCGCAGCCCGCCCGGCCCGGTACTCTCCGGGATCAGTAGTCCCACGTGGTGGTAGTGGCGCAGTGTCCGGGAGGTCACCCCGCTCAACCGGCAGACCTCACCCATCGACCACGACATCCGTCTCCCCTCGTCCAGCCGGTACCTCCGGCCACAAAACGAAGCTAGACGTTGACGTCACGTCAACCGCAACCCCCGTTCCCACAGCGAAGGGGCACCCGCGCATCGCGGCCGGAACTCCGCCGCTGCAGGTGCCCAGCTCCGTGGACCCCTGGAAGCCGCGGCTCGGACACCGGCGTAGAGGACGGGCGAATCAGGCCGACGGGTCGGAGGCGTGGCGGGCGAGCATGGTCTGCACGGCCTGCTCGACGGCGTAGCTGGTGTCGGCGGGCGTGGGGCTCCAGTCGGTCAGCAGCATACGAGGCCACAGAACGTAGTTGGCGATCATGCCGAGGAACTGGTTGGCGGCGCTCACGGCGTCGGGGACATCGGCGTTGCCGGCCTCGTGCTCGGCTTCCAGGTAGTGCTGGACGGAGGAGAAGTACGGCATCTTGCCGAGCTGGAACTGCATCCTCCCCAGTTCGGGGAAACGGGGCAGCTCGGCGATGACGATGCGGAACAGGGCTGTCATGCCGGGCTGGCCGATCAGATCGGCATAGCGGTGACCGATGCACCGCAGTCCGGAGCCTAGGTCTCCGGCCTCGGGCCGCGCGACATCGCCGTCGGCGTCACGTTGCCAGGACTCGGTGACGATGGCCTCGAAGAGGGACGCTTTGGTCGGGAACTGCTTGAAGAGCGTGGATTTTGAGACCGCCGCCGCCTCGGCGATGCGGGCGAGCGAGGTGCCGTCGTAACCGCGGTCCAGGAACAACTCCGTGGCTGCGGAGACGATCGACTCGCGCTTGCGCTGGGCGAGTCGGCGGTGATGCGCGGAGAGCTCTGCTGCCATGTACGCAGTATGCCCCAAACCCGAGGCGAGTCACTTGACTCGCCTCTCTTGGCCTGAGTACGGTTCGAAAGGAAGGCGAGTCACTCGACTCGCATTCAGGCTGTGGCACTCCCCCTCCCGGGTGCCCTGTGGTGAAGGAGCATGTGATGGCTGACAACAGGATCGCTTTGGTGACCGGCGCCAACCGTGGCCTGGGACGGAGCACCGCTCTGGCCCTCGCGGCGCGCGGGGTGGATGTCGTCGTCACCCATCGCGGTGACGCGGACGGCGCAGAGGAGACGGCACGGCAGGTGCGGGCCGCGGGCGCGGCCTCAGCCGTGCTGCGACTCGACATCAGCGATGCCTCCTCGTTCTCGGCCTTCGTTGATGAACTGGGAGGACTTCTCGAACACTGGGGTGGCGCCTCGGAGCTCGACATCGTGGTCAACAACGCGGGAGTGGGCGTTTTCGGGCCGCTGGAAGCTGTCACGCTCGACGACTTCGACACCGTGTTCGACACGAATGTCCGGGGCACGTTCTTCCTCATCCAGTCACTCGTGCCGCTACTGGCCCGGGGTGCCAGCATCATCAATGTCTCGTCGTCGTTGACTCGTCACACCAGCCCGGCGACCTCGGTCTACTCCGCCTCCAAGGCCGCCGTCGAGGCCCTGAGCCGCACGTTGGCCGCAGAGCTGGGCACGCGCGGTATCAGGGTCAACTCGATCGCTCCGGGGCCGACCGCCACGGACTTCAACGGCGGAGCCATGCGCGACGATGCCCAGATGCGCCAGGGCCTTGCCGAACAAACGGCGCTCGGCCGCGTCGGCGAACCCGAAGAGATCGGCGACGCCATCGCCACGCTGGCCTCCGACGGCCTGCGCTGGGCTACTGCCCAGCGCCTCGAGGTTTCCGGTGGCGTGTTCCTCTGACGCCGAGGAAGGCCGACAGGCGTCGGGGCCGATCGCCGGGTCCATCCCCGCGTGCGCGGGGCTCACATCGAGGCCTACCACCGCGAACGCGGCGGGTACGGTCCATCCCCGCGTGCGCGGGGCTCACGGTTCGGCCGCCTTGACGAGGTCGAGCGCGAACGGTCCATCCCCGCGTGCGCGGGGCTCACTTCGACCGGCGCGGCCGGGCGGAGGCCGTCGCCGGTCCATCCCCGCGTGCGCGGGGCTCACAGTTCGCGGCCGAGGGCCTGGGCGGTGAGCGGGGTCCATCCCCGCGTGCGCGGGGCTCACCACGCGGGTGGCGGCGTAGGTCATGGGAACTCCGGTCCATCCCCGCGTGCGCGGGGCTCACTCACCGTTGCCGACGACCGACAGCCGGTGCCACGGTCCATCCCCGCGTGCGCGGGGCTCACAAGGGACGCGGGTTCCCGGGGTCGTTCTATGAAGGTCCATCCCCGCGTGCGCGGGGCTCACACCGACGAAGGCAACTCGGTCGTGGCCGCTGCCGGTCCATCCCCGCGTGCGCGGGGCTCACACCGACGAAGGCAACTCGGTCGTGGCCGCTGCCGGTCCATCCCCGCGTGCGCGGGGCTCACTCACCCGGGTCCTTCGGGGAGGCCACTCCGACCGGTCCATCCCCGCGTGCGCGGGGCTCACGCGGCCACTTCGTCCACAGAGAACTCCAGCAACGGTCCATCCCCGCGTGCGCGGGGCTCACGTCCCGACGAGCTGAACGGCGCCGGGAGCGGGGGGTCCATCCCCGCGTGCGCGGGGCTCACCGCTGGTCTACGGCTGGCCCCTCCAGTGGCTCAGGTCCATCCCCGCGTGCGCGGGGCTCACGCCCCGGACGCACCGACCCACCACCGGGACGACGGTCCATCCCCGCGTGCGCGGGGCTCACCAACGGGACATCGAGCTTGGGTGCCCAGTCGCCGGTCCATCCCCGCGTGCGCGGGGCTCACCGCGCCACCCTCGCTCGCGCCTCCCGGAAGGACGGTCCATCCCCGCGTGCGCGGGGCTCACTCCGAGATGGGGTTTGGGGAGGGTGAGTCGGACGGTCCATCCCCGCGTGCGCGGGGCTCACCGCGCCACCCTCGCTCGCGCCTCCCGGAAGGACGGTCCATCCCCGCGTGCGCGGGGCTCACGGGAGCGGGCCGGGGCCGCACCAGGTGGTGGGCGGTCCATCCCCGCGTGCGCGGGGCTCACGAACGCCCCACCCTGCAAGCGATCACCGACACCGGTCCATCCCCGCGTGCGCGGGGCTCACAAGTCGCGCACGGGGGCGGTGTGGGTCGGGTCCGGTCCATCCCCGCGTGCGCGGGGCTCACCAGCTCGGGTACCGCGGCCTGGATGTGCGCCGCGGTCCATCCCCGCGTGCGCGGGGCTCACTCTCTGGTCTTGGGCCCCGGCCGAGCGCTGGACGGTCCATCCCCGCGTGCGCGGGGCTCACCTCGCGGTCGGCGCCATCGGCGCCACTGCCTCCGGTCCATCCCCGCGTGCGCGGGGCTCACACCTGCCCGTGCCGCACGAAGTTCGATGGCCACGGTCCATCCCCGCGTGCGCGGGGCTCACCTCGCGGTCGGCGCCATCGGCGCCACTGCCTCCGGTCCATCCCCGCGTGCGCGGGGCTCACGCACCCCCCGCCACCGATCGACGGAGCGTGACAGGTCCATCCCCGCGTGCGCGGGGCTCACAGTAAACGACCTGGGATAACGTGGGCCGTTATCTCCGCTTGACCTTTGCCCACGTCCTCTTGTGCACATCCTGGCAGATCCCGGTCCCGGCCGCGTCAGATCGCCTCGCGGCGTTGCAGGTAACTGAAGGCCGCCCAGCCGGGCAGCACCGGCAACCAGAAGGTGAGCACCCGGAACAGCAGCACCGCTGGCAGGGCCACGTCCGCGGGCATCGCGGTGACCGTCGTGAGTCCACCGATCAGCGCCGCCTCGACCGCGCCGAGCCCGCCCGGGGTGGGCGCGGCCGAACCGATGGCGTTCCCCGCGAGGAACACCACGGCGACCGCGACCAGGCTCACTTCGAGTCCGGGCTCCGCGAAGGCCAGGACCGAGAAGTGCAGGGACAGCACGAAGGCCACGGTCAGCAGCAGCGTGCCTCCCAGCCCCAGGATCAGGCTGGCGGGACGTTGGAACAGGTCCAGCAGCTGGGGCAGGACCCCCCTGAGATAAGGGCGCAGGCTGGAACCGACGGCCCTGCGCAGGCGGGGGTGCAGCAAAACGCATCCCACGCTGACGGTCCCGATGATGACGATCACGGTGACGGTCGGTGAGGGTGTGAAGCCCGTCCAGTACGACGTGCCGGTCAGGTACGCGCACACCAGGAGCAGTGGCACGTGAACGAGGAAGCCCGCCAGCTGCGTGAGACCCACGGCCGACAGCGACAGCGAGACGGGCACCCCGGTCCTGATCACGTACCGGCTGTTGATCGCGATCGATCCGAGTCCGGCCGGGGCCGCGATGCGCACGAAGGACCCCGCGTACTGCACCAGGACGGTCCGCCAGAACGGCAGGGGTGCCGGGACGAAGCCGATCAGCACCATGGCGGCGGCGACCATACAGACGGTCGCCATGGCCAGGGCCGCCAGGGTCCACCCCGGGTCGGCGTAGCGGATGGTGCCCAGTTCGACCCCGGAGAGCTGGTACACCAGCACGAGTCCGACCAGGGTGACCACCACGAAGCTCACGATGGTACGGGGGCGCATCCGCTCCAGGCGGGCGGGTTCGGTGGGTGCCTCGGGGGCGACCGCCGCGATGTGGCGCCGCAGCTCCCCCATGAGCGAGCGGTCGGCGCGGCGCAGCGCGGCGCGGAGCCCGTGGGGCAGGCCCGCGGGTTGCAGCAGGGGGAGGATGGCGGCGGTGGCGGAGACCCCCAGGGCCCGCACGGCGGAGGACACCGCGCGGTCGGCGCCCACGCGCAGCGCCATCAGGGTGACCATCGCGGCGGTGTCCAGGGCCGTGCGTATCTGGGGCGCGGCGACCGCGCCTCGGTCGACTCCGCTGAGCGCGGCGGTGACCGGCCGCAGGTCGCCGTGCGGCAGCACGCCGACCGTGGTGCCGTTGAGGTCGCCGTGCGCGACGCGGCGCCGGTGCAGCAGGCCGAGTTGGCGCCACAGGTCGTCCAGCAGGGCGTCGCTGATCCGGCCCGCCTCCAGGGTGTCCAGGCCCTGGAGCCGGGAGCGTTCACGGGCCAGGAAGATCGTGCCGGGGGTGAGTTCGCCCAGGGCCAGGACACGGGGGGCCTCCACCCCGGCCTCGCGGGCGGCGGCGCTCATGAGCGCGGCGTGCTCGGCGCGTCTGCGCGCCCCGTAGAGCATGCGGGGGGCGACGGGACCGCGCAGGAGGAGGAGGTCGCGCAGGCGCAGCCAGAACCCGCTGGTGTTCTCGGAGTTGAGGACGGAGAGTTCGATCTGGCGCCCGTCCGAGAGGTCGGCCAGGTAGAGGGCGTCGCCCTCCCGGTCGGTTCCGGCGGGGGTGATCCGGTCCGCGGTCACGCCGAAGCGGCGGAGCTCCGCCTGGATGAGCCCGGTAGCGGGGGGCGGCACGCTGGCGCCGATGGCGTAGCGGCTGAGAGCGGCACTGGTGAGGCCGACGAGGAGGGTGAACAGGACCGCGAGGATGCTGGTGACCCCGGCCATCACCGAGGTGACGGCGATCACAGCGTTGGTGCCCCACAGCAGCGAGCGCACCCGGGGCTGTCCGGTGGGCATGGTCCGGGCGAACGCGATTCCGGCGGCGACGTAGCCCAGGGTGGCGGCCGTCAGGATCTCGTCGGGGACCCCGGGGAGCGACTCGGCGCTGTAGGTGGCGTTCTTCAGAACCGAGTTGACGTAGGACGTCATGGCGTAGGCCGCCACCGCCGCGACGACCGCGCGGCTCAGGTCGCGCAGCTCTCGGAGGAACAGCGTGCGCAGGACGACGTAGGCGATCAGGACGATGAGCAGCAGGTTGGCGCCGAGCGCCGCGCCGAACAGCAGCCACGACGGGATCACCGCGCGCAGCTGGGAGGCGTCGTCGATCGGTGCGCCGTCCGAGATGGCGTCGCTCACCAGGAACAGGACCACGCAGACCAGGAGCAGCCCGGCGACGCCGACGAGGAGGTCGACGGGGCTGCGCGGGGCCCTCGCGGTGGCACGGCCGGGGGTGGGGGCCGGTGTTTCGGTCGGGGTTGTCGTCACGGAACAAGCCTGCCGGACCCATGCGGATTCGGACGGCAGGGGTGAGGGTGTTTCGTCCTGCCCGTTCCACACGACGGCGCCGCCGGGAGGTCCCCGGCGGCGCCGTGTGTCGGTTCAGCCGCGCTGGTAGCGGCGCTGGAAGCGTTCCACCCGTCCCGCGGTGTCCACCACGCGGGCGTTGCCCGTGTAGAAGGGGTGGCTGGCGCTGGAGATGTCGACGTCGACCACCGGGTAGGTGTGGCCGTCCTCCCACTCGACGGTGTTCGCGCTGCTCCGCGTGGACCGGGTGAGGAAGGCGAAGTCGGCCGCCTTGTCGCGGAAGACGACGGGGCCGTACTGGATGTTCTTCTGCATGGGGTCCTCCCTGCGTCAGCGTTCCTCGCGGAACTCGGTGTGGCGGTGGAGCCGGGGGTCGTACTTGCTGAGGACCAGGCGGTCCGGAGTGTTGCGGCGGCTCTTCCGGGTCACGTAGGTGGTCCCGGTGCCCTCCGTGGACCTGAGCCGGATGACGGGCCGGGCGTCGTCGCGTGCCATGGGCGCCTCCTTGGGTGTCAGGCCTTCCAACCAACCGATAACCGTTTTCATTCCCATGAACATCCGACCCCGCCACGGAGTGCCGCATACCCGAATGCGCAGGAAAAACTACTTAGAGTAATAATCTCACTACAAAAGCACGGATGCGGCCGAAGGAGAACCCATGGAACACGGACCCAACCGTCGTCAGGTCCTTCGCGGCGGAGCGGGGCTCGGGGTCCTGACCACGGCCGCCCTGTTCGGCGGCACCCTCCGCCCGGCCCTGGCCGCCCCCGACACCGGAGCGGCGCCCACCTTCACCGGCGTTCCGGTCGCCCACGCCGACGGTCTCACCGTCCCGCCCGGATACACCGCCCGGGTCCTGCTCCCCTGGGGCGCGCCGCTGCACCGGGGGACCCCGTCGTGGCGGCCCGACGCCTCCGACACCGCGACGGAGGCCGCCCGCCAGGTCGGCACCGGACACAGCGGACTGACCTACGTCCCCCTGCACCCCGGGCACGACGGCGGTCGGCGCGGGCTGCTCGTGATCAACCACTCCTGGGCCGACCCGGTGCTGCTGCACGCGGACGGAGGGCGCTCGGCCACCGTGGAGCGCACCGACAAGGAGATGGCCTCCCTCGGCGTGACCATCGCCCGCGTCGAACTGACGGACGGCCGCTGGAGGGTGATCGACGACGAACTCAACCGGCGGCTCACGGCCAGTTCACCCACCACCCTGTCCGGACCGCTCGCCGGGCACCGGAGCCTGGAGACCGCCACGGACCCGACCGGGGTCATCGGCGGCACCGCCCACGCCAGCACCCCCTGGGGGACCTACCTGACCGGGGAGGACACGCTCACCGACGTGTTCGGGACCCGGACCCAGGGTTGGTCCCCCACCGAGTCCCAGCGCCGCTACGGGCTCACCTCGGGCGAGGCCTCCTACGGCTGGCACACCCACCTGGGACGCTTCGACCTGGCCGGTGAACCCAACGAGGCGCACCGGTTCGGCTGGACCGTGGAGATCGACCCCCTGAGCCCGTCCTCGGCACCGGTCAAGCACACCGCGATGGGCCGGATCGCGCACGGCGGCGCGGCCGTCACCGAGTCACGCGGCCGGGCGGTCGTCTACATGAGCGACCCCACACACCTGTACAAGTTCGTGGCCGAGCACCCCTGGCGCACCACCCAGGGCCGGAGCCCGGGCCCGCTGGATGAGGGCGTCCTCCACGTGGCCCGGCTGGACTCCGACGGGCTGGGTACCTGGCTGCCGCTGGTCCACGGACGCACCGGCCTGACCACGCGCGACGGCTTCGCCGACCAGGCCGACGTGTTGTTGAGGGCCCGTGAGGCCGCGGACGCGGTGGGCGCCACCGAGCTCAGGGGGCCGGGGACACCGGCGGTGCACCCCGTGAGCGGGAGGGTCTACCTCCCGGAGGCCTCCGCCGACGGCGGCCGCGTGCTGTCCTGGACCGAGGGCGCCAGCGACCCGGGCGCGACCCTGTTCTCCTGGCAGGAGTTCGCCGCTGCCGGCGGGACCGGCTCCGCCCCGGAGCGAGGAGCGGTCTTCGCTTCTCCGGGCGGGGTCCACTGCGGTGAGGACGGACGCCTGTGGATCCGGACCGACGTGGTCCGGCTCGGTGACCCCTCCGGGAACTCCCGCGAACTGGTGGGCAACAGCGCGCTGCTCTGCGCCGACCCCGAGAGCGGCGAGGTGCGGCGGTTCCTGACCGGCCCGCCCGGGTGCGGCATCGCGGGAACGGCGGCCAGCCCCGACCAACGGACCCTGTTCGTGACCGTCCAGGGGCCGGGGTCGGCCGCGCCCGGCCTGGGAGAGCCCACGGCGGAGGACCCGCGAGCGCTGAGCAACTGGCCGGGGTTCGATCCGGCCGGTCGGCCCCGGTCGGCGGTCGTGGTGGTGCGCAAGGACGACGGCGGGATCATCGGGACCTGATCCTCGTCCGGGTGGGGCGGACACGTAGCCGAGGGTGGGGCGTCCCTTCTGTCCGGCGCCCCGGTGTCGGGCGTACGTTGGGCCCGTGAGCGAGCAGACCGACACCCCGGCGCCCGGTCCCCCGGCCCCCGGCCGGGCGGGCCCGGCGCGCACCCCGCTGGAGGCGTTGCGCACACGGCGCTTCCCTCTGTCCTCCTGGCCGTGGCGGAGCCTGGGGTACCTGGCCTCGTCCGTGGTCGTCGGAACGGTGCTCACCACACTGCTCCTCCCGATCACCTTCCCCCTCCTCGCCCTGGGCACGGCCGTGGAGGAGATGGCCACGGGCCGGGACCACCCCACCTGGCTCCTGATCACCCTGCTGGCCGCCGGTCTCGCCCTCCTCCTGGCCTTCGGCCCCCTGGTCGCGGTGCCCGTGGCCCGGCTGGAGCGGTGGCGGCTGCGCCTGGTCCACCCGCCGATCACGGGAGGGCACCGACCCACCGGGCGGGGCGTGCTCGTCTGGGTCCGCGCGCGGTACACCGAGCCCGCGACCTGGCGCGCGTTCGCGTACCTGCTCCTGCTGGTCACGGTGGTCGACGCCGTCAGCTGGAGCGTGCTGTACCTGTTCCCCGCCCTGGGCGCCTACCTGCTCGCCACCCCGGCGATCACCGCCCTGGGACGGACTGTCACCCTCTTCCCGTGGGCGTTCGACGCACCGGGGGCCACCCTCCCGCTGGTCCTGGCCGGTGCCGTCCTGCTGCTGGTCACGCCGTACGTCGCGGCCGTCACCGCGCACGCGCACGCCGTGCTGGCCCGCCTGCTGCTGGAGGACCACGGTACCGAGGAGCTGCGTTCGGAACTGGTGGAGGTGACCCGGTCCCGCGCCCGACTGGTGGACGCCTTCGAGACCGAGCGCCGACGTATCGAACGCGACCTGCACGACGGCGCCCAGCAGCAGCTCATCTCCCTGGCCATGCAGATCGGGCTGGCCCGGTTGGACGCCCCGCCCGGCAGCGACATGGAACGGACCCTGGCCTCCGTGCACGGGCAGGCCAAGGAGATCATCGGCTCACTGCGGGAGATCGTGCACGGAATCCACCCCAAGGTCCTCAGCGACCGCGGACTGCCCGCCGCTCTCCCCGAGCTGGCCGACCGCTCCCCCGTTCCGGTCCGCGTCCGTGTGGACCTGCCCCGGCGACTGCCCGCCCACGTGGAGAGCACCGCCTACTACGTGGCCGCCGAGTCGCTGGGCAACGTCGCCAAGCACGCCGGGGCCCGCTCCGTCCGGTTGAACGCCTCGTTGGACGGTGACACGTTGGTGCTGGAGACCGTCGACGACGGGCGGGGCGGCGCCGATCCCGAGCGCGGTACGGGGCTGACGGGGCTGGCCGACCGGGTCGCCGTCGTGGGCGGCCGTGTCCTGTTGTCCAGTCCGGCCGGTGGACCCACGCGGCTGAGAGCGGAGATCCCTTGTCCCCCATCCGGGTAGTGCTGGCCGAGGACGGCGCCCTGCTGCGTGAGGGCCTCGCGGGCCTTCTGCGCAGGTTCGGGTTCGAGGTGGCCGAGGCGGTGGGTGACGCCGAGGCCCTGGTGGAGGCGGTCGCCGCGCACGGCCCCGACCTCGTGGTCACCGACATCCGCATGCCGCCGGACTTCGGTGACGAGGGCCTGCGGGCCGCCGTCCGGTTGCGCCGCGAACGCCCGGGCCTGCCCGTCGTGGCGCTCAGCCAGTACGTGGAGTCCAGCTACGCGGCGGAGCTCCTCGACTCCCACGACGGCCGGGGCATCGGCTACGTCCTCAAGGAGAGGGTGGTGGACGTGGCCGACTTCGCGGACACCCTGCGCAGGGTGCACCGTGGCGGGACGGTGATCGACCCGGCCGTCGTGCGGCAGCTGGTCCGCCGTCGCGGCACACTCCTGGAACGCCTCTCCGAGCGTGAACGCGAGGTCCTCGCGCTGCTCGCGGAGGGCCGGTCCAACTCCCGGATCGCCCGGGACCTGGTGATCTCCGAGCCCACCGTGGGCAAGCACATCGGCAACATCCTCGCCAAGCTGGACCTGCCGCCGGAGGGCACGGACGTGGACCGCCGTGTCATGGCCGTCCTCACCTACCTGCGGGAACGCCCCGAGTGACGCGGCACTTCAGGGCGTGAGGGCGTGTTCGGTGTACCGGCCGCAGGCGCCGAACCCCAGGCGGCGGTAGACCGGCTCACCGTCGGCGGAGGCCTGGAGGACCGCCACGCGGTGTCCCTCCCCCAGGGCGGTGTGGAGCGCGGCGAGCGTCATGGCGCCGCCGTGGCCGCGTCGGCGGTGGCTGGCCAGGGTGGCGATGTCGTAGATCCCGGCGACCCCGGCGTGCAGGAACACCTCGGCCGAGCAGACCGGTCGGCCGTCCGCGTACCCGACCAGGTAGCGGGCCGGGGACCCCTCCCTCAGGGCCCGTGGAGCGGCCAGGGCGAAGAAGCGGCGTACAGTCTCGGCCGGCGGGGTCCAGTTCGCGGCCAGGACGGCGGCGTGGTCGGCGAGTTCCTCGGGCGTGCGCGCCCGGCGGATGTCCAGTCCCGTGTCGGGAACCGCGGGGAGGGAGTCCAGCTCCGCCCACATCGCGGTCTCGTGTTCGGACGCTGGCAGCCCGGCCGCCGTCAGGTGGTCGGAGAGGTCCGTCGGCCGTGCGGTGGGCCCCACCCACCAGGAGAAGGGACGGCCGGTACGGGCCAGGGACCGGACGGTTCCGTCGACGCGGGCCCCGGCGTCGGCGTCGGTGAAGCGGGCCGAGGCCACGATGTTGAAGGTGTCGTCGTCCAGACCGCTGTCCGCGACCATGAGGTCACCGGACTCCGTGACGGTGGCGCCGTCCAGGTGCCGGTGCAGGTGGCACGCGTGTTCCGCGAAGTTCCGGTCCATCCGGTCCAGCAGGTCGGTCTCGTGATGGTGGTCCATGGCGCACGATCCCAGCACGGATCCGCGCGGAACGCACCTGGTTTCCACACTCGGGGCGGTGACCGACCCCGCGCTCACGGCTCGGAGCCCCGGGCTGCGAGCGAGGGGGGGTCACGTTCAGGCGCGCACGAGGGACTCCGGGGAGGGCGGGGCGGCGAGCAGTTCCTCGGGCGCGGTCAGATACCAGGCCTCCAGGGTGAGTTCGCTGAGTTCGGCCAGATCGATCCCGTCCAGCTGGACCACCACCCACCCGAACCCGCCCGCGGTGAACTGTTCCTCGAAGACCTCGGGCCGTTCCGCGACCAGCGCGGCCTGCTCGATCAGGGTCTGCTTCAGCCCCACGGTGGCGGTGCGCGGCCACAGGTAGCCGAAGGGCCGCCCCCGTACCCGGAACGTCGTGTAGCGCTCCGAGTCCTGACCCTCACACTCCGGAAGCGCGTGCACCAACCGCAGGAACCGCTCGATCTCAACAGCCATGAGAGGAGACAACCACATCCCGCCGACATCACCGCACCGGCCGTACCGCCGGGGTGCCGCGCCCGGCGCCGAACGCGGGGCGCCCCGGCCCGGGGAATGCTCGGGCCGGGGCGCGCCGTACCTCAGCGCGTCCTCATCAGCGGATGTTGACGTCGACGCAGGCGTAGAAGGCGTTGCCCGTGTCGGCCACGTTCCAGCGGGCCAGCACGGTCTGGCGACCGCTGTACCCGGAGAGGTTGACGTTGTGGCTGAAGTTCGCCGGGGGCCGGGCGCCGTTGTCGTTGAAGCTGGCGACGCGGTTGCCGTTGATGAAGTACTCCCACGTGGAGGTGGAGTGGGCGGCGGTGATCGTCCAGTTGAAGGTGGCGTTGGTACTGACGTCGGTCACGCGCCAGCCGTAGTTGTTGTCGTCCAGCTCGGCGAAGCGCGAGTTGCCACCGGAACAGCTCATCAGGCCCTTGGGGCCCTCGACGCTCTGCGGCTCCCAGCGGATCTGCCCACAGTCGACCACACCGGCGGCGCACTGGGCCTGGCGGCTCTGGGGGTTGGAGATGTATCCGTGGGCGCTCGCGGTCCCGGCGGGCATGAGGGTGAAGAGGAGTGCGGTGGCGGCGGCCACGGCGGCGGTGTTGCGGAGCTTGGGGAACTTCATGAGGTCTCACCCTTCTGGGGGGTTACGAACCCCGGAGCACACCCGGGGTCGCAGCGGGGGACCCGGACCGTCGACCGGCCCAGGACGGCTCGGTTCGCGTCCATGGGGGTCGAACAATTCCCGTGTTCGCGAGTGTCGGCGCCTACAGGAATTCGGAAATTCCCTGTCATTCCTCATCCTGTTGACGAGCAGAGTAGGCAGCCCCCAATTCCGTCGTCAAGACCCGTTCTGACCTTGGAACCGGGTACCACTACGAACCCGTGTCGCTGGTACTGCCAGGGCATCGACCGGACGACCCTCCAAACTGGAAAGACTCTTATCAGAAGATCGACTGGTCTACTGAAAAGGCCCTGGGGTATTCTCTCCACAACCTCTTCGAGAACAGCGAGAACTGTCCTCGAAGACAGATTCCCTTCCCTGCGCCGGAGGCGTCCGACCCCGACACCACCGGCACCGCTCCCAGTACGCCACGGCCTCCCACCAGAGGCCCTCCCGGCCTCTCCTCTACTGACACCGGCGGCTCTCGCCCTGGGCGCCGCGCTCCTCGCCGCGCGCGTCGACCGGACTCCCGTCGCACGCCCCGAGTGAAGGGCCCGGCCGGGACCAGGGGCTGCCCCGGCCGGACCTCCCGTCAAGGCCTCCGGCCGGACCTCCGTCAGGTCTGCGGCCTCAGCGGCAACGGACAGGCGTCCCCGATCAGGCGGCACACCAGGGCCCCGCCCGCCAGGACCGCCGCCCCCACGACCAGGATCTGACCGAAGGGCGCCGGGAGCTCCTGGGTGAGCACGAACACGCCCATGACCAGCACGAAGACTCCGAAGCCCCGACGCAGGGCGGTCTCGGGAACCCGAGGCGTCAGAAGCGCGCCGAGGAGCGAACCGGCCACCGCCAGGGCGCTGATCGCCGCGACCAGGGCCCAGTCCAGGCTCACCGTGGTCAGGTAACCGCCGAGCCCGGCGAAGGACTTCATCGCGATCACCAGCAGGGAGGTGCCCACCGCCGCGGGCATGGCCAGACCGCCGAGCAGCACGAGGGCGGGCACGACGAGGAACCCTCCCCCCGCCCCGACCAGACCGGTGACCGCGCCGACAGCCAGGCCGTCGAGGACGATCCTCCGGAGAGGCGGCGACCCGTGGGCCGCGTGTCCCTCTCCGCCACCGCGTCGCCCACGGATCATGGTCACGGCGGTCGCGACCATCATGAGCGCGAACGCGACCATCAGCAGAGTGCCCGGCAGGTGTCCGCCGACCAGCCCTCCCAACAGCGCCCCGGCCATGCCCGCCGCCCCGAAGACCAGCCCGGTCCGCCAGCGGACGTTCCCCGCTCTGGCGTGCGCGACCGTACTGACCAGCGAGGTGACACCCACGACGAACAGGGAGGCGGCGATGGCCTCTTTGGGTTCCATGCCCGCGACGTAGGTGAGCAGGGGAACCATGAGGATGGAACCGCCGCCTCCCAACAGCCCGAGGGCCAGCCCCACCACCACGGCCAGGGCCAGGGTCAGGACGATCTGGTACTCCATGTTGCTCTTCCTCCGTGATCCGCGCCCGGCGCGTCGACCCCCGACCCGGTCAGGCCGAGGGCTCCCCGGCGCTCACCCAGTCCGCGTATCCGCGGTCGAGTTCGACCACGTCGTAACCGGCGCGTCTCAGCGCGGAGGAGGCCACGGAGCTGCGGACACCGGAGCCGCAGTAGCTGACGATGGTGGCCTCACGCGGCAGCGCGTCGAGGTTCCAGAGCACACGTCCCGCGCTGAGCTGTGTGGAGCCGGGGATGTGCCCCTCCGCGTACTCGCCCCTGCTGCGCACGTCCAACACCAGCCCGGTGTCGACACCGGCGAGCTCCTCCGGCGTGACGCGCGGTGGCACGCTCTCGGGCAGCCCCTCCCTCGTGGTGGTGAAGCCGTGGACCCCGTCCACGCCCACCCTCAGGAGGTGGTCCCGCACCCGTCCGGCGGTGTCCGCGTCGGGAGCGAGGAGGACCAGCGGCCGGGTCTCGGTCTCGGGGTCCAGCGCCCAGGCACCGAAGGTCGCCGCCTTGGCCGGGCCGGGGATGTTGAGGGCCCCGGTGACGGTGCCCCGGTGCACCTCGGCGTGGGACCGGGTGTCCACGAACACGACCGAGTCCGCCGCCAGCGATCGGGCGATCTCCTCGTTGGAGAGCGCCGCCAGCGGCCTCCGCTCGCCCAGGACCCGCGGCCCCTCCCTGTTCTGGCGCTTCATCCGCGCGAAGTACGCGTGGGCGTCGGGCTGGCCGTCGAGCAGTTCCTCGACGAACCCCGCCATGTCGTCGTCGCGCAGGTACGCGGACCACCACGCGTTCAGGCGTTCGTACCCGACGGTGGTCCCCGGGAGCGCGCCGAGGGCCTTGCCGCAGGCGCTGCCCGCGCCGTGTCCGGGCAGGACCTGGACGTGGTCCGGCAGGGTCAGGAAGACGTCCCGCAGACTGGTGAACAGCTGTCGGGCGCCCTCGAACCGGGTGCCGCTGCCGCCCGCCGCCTCGTCGAGCAGATCGGGGCGGCCGAGGTCACCGGCGAAGACGAAGTCGCCGGTGATCATGTACCCCGGCTCCCGGCTGAAGGCTCCGTCGGTGATCAGGAACGCCAGGTGTTCCGGGGTGTGCCCCGGTGTGTGGCGGGCCCGGACGGTGATGTTGCCGATGGTGACGGCGTCACCGTCCCGGAGGCGCTCGGCGTCGAAGCCGTACTGCCAGTCCCGGCCCCCTTCACCGGAGACGTACATGGTGGCCCCGGTGGCGGCGGCGAGTTCACGGGTGCCGGAGAGGTAGTCGGCGTGGATGTGGGTCTCGGTCACGGCCACGATCCGCATGCCGTGCTCGCGGGCGAGGTCGAGGTAGTCGTCGATGTCCCGTCGGGCGTCGACCACGATCGCCTCTCCCCTCGCCTGACAGCCGACGAAGTAGCTGGCCTGGGCGAGGTCGTGGTCGTAGAGGCGTTCCAGCAACATGTTCTGCTCCTTGTGTTCCATACTCCGGGGAGTATCCGTCTTCGAGAGGGCGGCCACGTGCGAAGGCGCGGGATCAGCCGCGAACCGCGATCCGGGCGAGGGAGTCCTCGATGTCGACGTCGTTGCGCGGCTGGTTGTAGGGCAGGCGGGTGAGGGCCATGCCCATGGCGCAGGTGTCGGTCACCGCCGCGAAGGCCAGACCGGCGCCCACGAGGCCCGCGACCGCCACGGCGGGAGCCCAGAACAGGGAAGCGAGCACGGAGGTCAGCACGATGCCTCCGGCCACCAACCGGACCTGGCGCTCCAGCGCCCAACGGCGGGGGCCGCGTTCGAGCGGCGCTCCCTGCGCATCCCAGGCGTTCATGCCGCCCTCCATGACGACCGTGTCCGTGAGCCCGGCGGCGGCCAGCTTGTCCTGGCACTGGGTGGCCCGACCCCCCGACTGGCAGATCAGGACGAGACGGCCTCCCGCATCGGTGACGATGCGTTCCAGGTGGGCGTCGACCCGGCCGAGCGGCAAGTTGA
Source organism: Nocardiopsis sp. NPDC058789 (assembly GCF_042745575.1). Lineage (NCBI taxonomy): Bacteria > Bacillati > Actinomycetota > Actinomycetes > Streptosporangiales > Nocardiopsidaceae > Nocardiopsis > Nocardiopsis sp. NPDC058789. The sequence goes on along the minus strand of NZ_JBHYOW010000008.1, from coordinate 22,965 downwards.
CGGCTCCGGGGACGTGCGAGCTCTCGTACTCGGCGGGGGTGCGCACGTCGACCAACAGGGTGCGGGGATCGCTCTCAGTCAGGCCGCGCACGGTGCGTACGTCGATACTGCGGGCGTTCATCTGTCTCCTCGGTGTTCGATACTCCGGGGGGTATCCGTCAATCAAAGGGACGCCTGGGCTCCCGATACTGGGGGGAGTATCCGGACGTCATGGGTCAACCCGAAGGTCGACACGGGGCGCCGGGTTCACACCAGCGCCCGCGCGGCCCTCAGGCCAGGGCCAGGAAGAGCTTCTCCAGCTCCTCCTCGGTGAGCTCGGGCTCCTCGCCACGCTCACGAGCGGTGTTGCAGTGCCGCATGCCGCTCGCGACGATCTTGAACCCCGCCCGGTCCAGGGCGCGGGAGACCGCGGCCAGCTGCTGGAGCACCGCGGTGCAGTCCTCCCCCTCCTCCATCATGGAGATGACCCCGGAGAGCTGCCCCTGGGCGCGCTTGAGGCGTGTGATGGCGTCGCCCACCATTTCAGGCTTCATCTGGTCTCCTTTCGACCCACGCCCCCCAACATACCCCCGGGTGTATCCACTTCGCTCGTCGGATCCGTCACACCCCGACCCCCGCCGCCCTACAAGTGCCTCCCCTCCTGGCACGCGGCACCACCGGGCGAGTGGCTCTCCACCCTCGGTCACGTGAGGTGCATGTGGCTGGAAGGGCCCGCCCGCGACCGCGGAAACGGCGCCGAACACCCCGAGGACGGCGCCCCGCTCCGCCCGCGATCCGCCTGAGGCGACCGCCGCGTTCACCAGATGCCCGCACTCCACCCAGCCGACCATGGATGACGGGCCGTCCAGCCAAGTCGGCGAGCCCGCGAGCATCGTGGAACGGGACGCCTCCGGCACCTTCCCGTCGGGGTGACACCCCGCCACGTCGGGCCCGACCCCAGGCCCATCGCGCTCTCCCGGTTCAGCTGGCGGAGCGGAGGAACGGTGGGTTGAGCAGGGTCGCCTCCCCCTTGCGGTAGAGCGCGGCCGGTCGGCCGGTGGCCTGGGGGCGCTGGTCGCCGGTGGCTTCCAGGAACCCCTCGGCTCTGGTGGCCCTGCGTCTGAAGTTGCTGGGGTCCAGACCCCGCCCCCACACGACCTCGTAGACGTTGCGCAGTTCGGGCAGCGTGAACGGTTCACGACAGAAGGTCGTGGCCACGGTGGTGTACTCCAGCGTTCTCCTCGTGCGTTCCAGTGCGTCCGCGACGATGCGCGCGTGGTCGAAGGCCAGCGCGTCGGCTGCGTCGAGAAGGTCGAGCACCGGCGCCCAGTAGGCGTGCGCCGCGTCGGTGCCGCCCTCGGGAGTGGGCAGGTCGGGCCCCAGGGCGAGGTAGGCGACCGTGAAGACCCTGCCTCGCGGATCCCTGCCGGGGTCCCCGTAGGCACCAATCTGCTCCAGGTGGAGCGGTGCGCCGTCGATGGCGGTCTCCTCCAGGAGCTCCCGGTGAGCGCCCTCATCCAGGGTCTCGTCCACCCGAACCCTGCCCCCCGGCAGGGCCGCGCGCCCCTTGAAGGGCTCCTTTCCCCGCTCCACCAGCAGCACCATCAGTCGGTCCTCCCTGATGGTGAAGATGGTCAGGTCCACTGTCACCAGCGACAACTCGACCCCGGTGGAACCCTTCAACCGGTCATCCACAGCGTCACCTTTAAAGGTCATCTTGACTTCAACTCGCCTTCTACTTAAGGTCACTGTGACCATTATCCCCCAGAGGCAGGGACCCGCATGACCGCTGTCCACGCAGAACCCGACAGGGAAGCGCCGACACAGGCACCCACGGGAGCCACCCGCCACCTGTGCACCGGTGTCTACGTCGACGAGAAGTTCCGTGATCTCGTCATCAACGAGATCTGCACGACCCCCTACCGCCGCGTGGCCCCCTCGTACGGCTTCGACCACGTCCCCGTCATGCGCCACGCCTGGTGGGCCACCCACCTGCACGCCCTCCTCCGGCTGACCATGCTGGCATCGGTCGTCACTCCCTTCCTCCTGGGCCACACCGTGGCGTCCGCGCTGACGGCGGGCGGGATCACGCTCCTGATGCTCCTGGACCTGGCGATCGTGCTGTCCACCACGATCGCTCGGACCGAGGACCCGCTGACGCCACGCCGCAGGAACGGGAAGCGGAAACCCACCCTGCGGATTCCCCCCGCGCGTGACCTCAGGATCATGCGCGAGGTCCGCACCCTCAAGAGGGTCGGGCTCGCGGCCCTGGCCGTCGGCGGCACCATGACCGCCCTCGCCCTCGCCTTCCCCGCGCAGGCCGTGGTCGCCGGTTACGCGGGAGCCGCCGTCCTGGGTGTCGCGGTGTTCGTGGGCGTCGTCGGTCAGCTGCGCGTCAACCGCGTCCACGCGCCCGGAGCCGGACTACGGCCACGGCGTCTCACAAAGCGCGAGGCGGTCGTCGCCGAGCAACAGGAGCATCCCTGCGTCGTCTACCGCCGCCCGGCACACCGGGGGAAGGAGGAATCGGAGGGCAGCCCTCTCTTCACGCTCTTCGGTGACGAGTCACCCTTCGTCGGCGCGGGCGAGCTCATCCACCAGTGGAACCCGCCGATGGGCGTCCAGCTCCTGCGCCCGGGTGGTGACACCCAGCCCCTCCACGAGCGGGAACACCGCCATCCCCCCTTCCGGACCGACGAGCTCGTCGATCACCTGCGCGAGGCGGTCCTCCAGCTCCGCGACGACGAGGAGGACGTCCGACTCCCCGTGGAGGTACGGGACCGGGTCTTCGTCGCGTCGTCGGACCTCTCCACCGACCGTTCCCTCATCAGAAGGGTCGACAAGGCGAGGATGCGGCGTCTCATGAACGAGCAGAGCCCCACCCACCACCACTTCCTCGAAGTGAGCGTCCCGGACGCTGATTCCGAGCTGGTGGCCACGGTCCTCCTCCATGCCACCCTGCGGGGGCGCACCCTCAATCTCTTCTTCGCCGCCTGCGCCCTGACCCGGACCCCGGACAGTTTCCGGAAGGCCGAAGAGTTCGGTCAGCACGGCAAGCGGGCCGTGGCGTGGGCCGCGTTCAGGGCCCTGCGCGGGCTCCCGCGTGAGACCACCGACCTCTGGCGCGTGGTGCGCTACCCCGTTCTCCTGGCCAAGGCCCTCTTCATGTACCGGCGAGAGCTCACCCTCTCCCCCATCCGCAACGTCTGCATCGGCAGCCGACTCAGCATCCGTCAGGAGCGCGCTCAGGAGTGGAGCAAGGTCCAGCTTGACAAGACCCAGGTCCTCAGCCACATCAAGAACGTCGAGCTGCGACTGCTCAAGGCCACCAGCGACTTCCTCCACTCTCGGGGGGTCGACATCTCCGAGTTCGACGATCGCGCGATGCAGATCATCAACAGCGGCATCGTCAATCTCGGCGGCACCAACGACATCAGCAACAACAACCTCGGTGACGGAACACAGATCAACAACCACGGCCCCCAGCAGGGGCCGGGACCCTCGCAGAACGGAGACCAGGCGTGAGCAACCTCCCGAACAACAGCGGCATCGTCAATCTCGGCGGCACCAACGACATCAGCAACAACAACCTCGGCGGCGGAACACAGATCAACAACCACGGCGTGTCGCCGTCTTCTCCCCTCTCGGTTGGATACACCGGCTCCGTGGTACCGAAGCAGGCGGGCCTCGACGTCGGGGTGGTCACCTTCCTGGCCATGGAGATGCGGGCGGTCACCGAACGGCTCGACCTGAGGACCAGGAAGAAGATCGACGGGCTCTTCTTCTCCACCGGGGAGGTCGCCACCGACGGCGGTACCGTCTCCGTGGTCGCGACGATGACCCACAGCCCCGGTCAGCGATCCGTGATGTCCGCCCTGGATCACCTTCGACGCCACTTCTCCCCTCGCCTGTGGATTCTCGTCGGGATCGGAGGCGGACTGCATCCCGAGTACGCCCGCATCGGCAACGTCATCGTCTCCACCCGGATCGTCTACTACGACTCACGCAAGATCAGGGCCGGGGGCGAGGTCCAGACAAGGGGAGAGGAACGCCAGGCCCCGGCGCGGATCGGCCACGCGGTGAACGTCTTCTTCACGGACCGGGGCGAACCGGCGATGATCCGCGGCCAGGCGGACGGCCACAGGAAGCGTACCTTCGAGGTGCGCCCGGGACTCATCGGCTCCGGAGAGGCGGTCATCGCGGACGGCGACAGTGACATCCACCGTTTCCTGGGGGGCTACAACGACAAGATCCTTGCGGTGGACATGGAGTCCGGCGGACTCAGCCAGTACTGGCAGGAGAACTCCGTGGGCGCGGAGCCCAACCCCGACTGGGTGGTGGTCCGGGGCATCTCGGACAACGCCGACCAGGAGAAGAACGACGACGGCCATGAGCTGGCGGCACGCAACGCGGCCCATGTGGTGAAGGAGATCCTGCCCTACCTGTGCTGAACCGCGCACGGCCCCGCCCCCGACGGTCCGCCCCGTGACGAAGGGACCCCCATGACCGCCTTCCTTCTCGGAGTGCTCAGTTCTCTTCTGGCCACCGCGCTCGTGTTCGTCGGGGGGTGGTTGCGCACCGGTCGCCCCCGCTGGTGGTTGCTGGGACTGCTCTCACGGCTGACCGGAACCGGCATCACCCGGCTGTACCGCCACCAGGGGTCGTCCGAGGTGGACCTCGCCCAGGACCTGGCCCGGGCCAGATGGGTGAAGGTCCTGGTGGGGCGGGGCAACGTGCTCACCCGGGACGCCTTCACACCACTGTGGTCGGGTGCCCCCAAGCCCGTCCAGGTCCTGCTGCCCGACCCCGATTCGGACCCGGCCACCTGGTTGTCCCGTCGGGGCGCGGACCTGGCTCACACCGATCCCGGTTTCGGCCCGGAGCTGTTACGGGCACAGGTCAGAGCCAACACCGACTACATGCGCCGGGTGAGGGAGCGGAGTCCCGCCGTCGATCTGCGTCAGTTCGACCTGCCCAACACGTTCCGGATCATCGCCACGGACTCGGGGGCCTACCTCACCTTCTACGGGCGGCACGAACACGGTCGCCACTCCCCCTGTCTCCACCTGGCCGCCTCGGGAGCGCTGTACCACGCGGCCCTCGGGCTGTTCGAGTTCGCCTGGGCCAACAGTGTGACCTCGCGTGGCCGGAGGGGCGGCGGGTGAGATCGAGTTCGTCCTCCTCCCCCGAACTCCGCCCGGCGAAAGCAAGGGGTCAGGGTCGTTTCCCGGGGGCTGAAACCCTGGAAACGACCCTTTTCTAATGGATTGCGTCCGAGTTCGTTGTTCTGTGATCGTGGTTCAGCAGGGTTCGGAAATGGTTCTGGAAATCTTCAGAATCATGGTCCGAAACCCTTGGGGTACTCCAACCACGGGAGTCCTTGCGATTCTCGGGGAAGTCCCAGCCTCCCACTCGCTTCTCGCGACACGGGGGTTGGAACGCACGGGGCTCCTGTTGGCTCGGGTTCCCCGTGGGGTCCCGATCCAGGCGGGACCCGTCCGGTCCTTGAGCCCCGAGTTTCTCCCGCAGATTCCCGAGTTGGTACCCCCGTCGCTCCGCGACGGGGGTCAGCGGTTTTCGGGGCCCGTTCAGTGGTAACCGCAGCGCGGAGGGCGACGCGGACGCGGCACCCGCAGGCGGCCCGAGCACCTGAAGGGCGCCCCGACGCTCGGTGGTGTCGGGGGTGGAGAGGAGGCGACGAGGCGTTCGGTGAACTGGGCGGGGGTCGAGAGCAGGGCGAGCACGAGCAGGCCGGAACAGGGGGCGAAGTGTCGCATGGGAACAGCTTCACAGCCGAGACGTGCCCGCGCGACTACTTCGCGTGACCACGGGTGGCCGGATGAGGTCAGGAACCACAGGTGTGGAATCGGATATTCGTGGAACCAATCAGCACTCTGACGTGCACTTTTACGAATGATCCGACTACATTCGGGAGGAAACGCCACCGCTCTAGCCGAGCAGCTCCAGCGCCAGGACGACCAGGCCGATGGCCAGCATCGCGAACAGCATGAAGTAGCAGCCCACGTTCCCGGTGGGGCCGGGGTCGCGCGTGGGTCCCCGGCGGATGTCGTTCCTGCCGCGTCCGGGCCTGCGCTTCTTCTTTCGGGCGGCCACGTGTTCCGTCCTCGGTCTCTGGGGGATGTCGGAGGCAGAGCCTGTCACGCGGGCAGGGGGAGGAGCAAGCCGCGCCGGTCAGGCGGGCTCGCGCTCCTCGGCGTCCCGGGGGGCCCGCCGGGCCCAGAAGGTGGCCACAGCGGCTCCGGACAGGTTGTGCCAGACCGAGAACAGGGCGCCGGGCAGCGCGGCGACGGGCTCGAAGTGCGTGGTGGCCAGACTGGCGGCCAGGCCCGAGTTCTGCATACCGACCTCCACGCTGACCGCGCGGCGGGCCGAGTCCGGCAGGCGGCCGAAGTACCCGACGAGGTAGCCGATGAGCAGGCCCAGGGTGTTGTGCAGGATGACGGCCAGTGCCAGGAGCAGACCGGTGGTCAGCACGGCGTCGGAGTTGGCCCCGACCACTCCCGAGACGACCAGGACGATGCCGGTCACCGACACCAGCGGCATCAGCGGCAGGAGCGGGACCACGAAGCGGTCGGCGAACAGGCGCAGGAGCAGGCCGCCGACGACGGGGAGCAGCACGACCTGGAGGATGGACAGGAAGAGGTCACCGGCGGAGACCGGCAGGGTCGAACCGGCCAGGCCCAGGACGATCAGGGGCGTGATGAACGGCGCCAGCATGGTCGAGATCGACGTCATCGCGACCGACAGCGCCACGTCCCCACGGGCCAGGTAGACGATCACGTTCGACGCCGTACCGCCGGGTGCGGCCCCGACCAGGATCATGCCGACCACCAGCAGCGGCGGCAGTCCGAACGCGTGGGCGATGCCCCAGCCCAGCAGCGGCATGACTGAGTACTGGGCGACCACGCCGAGGAGGACCGCCTTGGGGTGCCTGGCGACGACGGAGAAGTCCTGGGGGCGCATGGTGAGGCCCATGCAGAACATGATGACCCCGAGCAACAGGGACACGTGCGGGGTGATGAGGGAGGTCTGCTCCGGGAGGAGCAACCCCACGACGGCCCCGGCGAGCACCAGGACCGCGAACCACCTGCCGACGAAGTCAGCGACCTTCTTGACGACCGTCATCGTGTACTTCTCCCCCACGTTCGCCCACGTCGCGGGCGCGATGACGGAACACTACTCCCCCGGGCTGCCCGATTTGTCCACCGGGGGTCACCGGGCCCTCAGGTCCCCCAGTGGAGGGCCTCGTGCGCGCTCACGCCGTCTCCTCCAGGAGGGTGCCCTCGGTGGACTGCGGCACGTAGCGGGTGGGGGTGATGCCGAGGAGTTCGGCGGCGAGCTCCTCGTTCCCGGCGAAGCCGGCGTCCGCGTCCAGAATCTGTTCCCCGTCCCAGAGCATGAGAAAGGCCGAGACCGTGCTGATGGCCTTGTCGTGGTGCATGTCGTAGTGCGCGGCCATGGGCACGGTGTCGTAGTGGACCCACAGGTCGTGGCCGGTCATGAACATGTCCAGGTCGAAGGTGACGGTCAGGCCCATGAGTTCGGGCTTGTAGCGGTCGTCGATGCCCGCGAAGGCCTCGTCCAGGGCGACCACCCGGGGGCAGGTGGGCGCCGCCGACGAGTACAGGGCGTTGGCCGCCGCGAACAGGGGCAGGTGGATGGCGGCGGACTTCTCGCCGCCGGACATCTGCTCGTGCTTGTTCTTGGTGAGGGTGACCTCGTCCTTGCCGGGCTCGGCCAGGCGCAGCTCGAACCGGTACCAGTCGCGGTAGTCCAGGACCGCCGCCAGGACCTGCTTGTGGCTGGCCCGGGGATGGGTGGCGTGGTAGTCGCGGATCATGCGCCGCAGCACGGAACGGAGCTCCCCCAGGCCTCGCGGGCCGAGTCCGGCGCCGTCGCGCCGCACGAGCTCGGTGGCCAGCCGCTGCGGCTCGGAGAGGCCGTCCGACCGCGACCACCGGATGCCCACCCGCGTTCCCGAGGACATCGGCCGGGCGCGGGTGTCGCGGTCCATGGCGCGGACGAGCTGCTTGGCGGCGCGGACCCGGTCGTGGACCTGCTGCGCGATCCCGCCGAGGAGTTCGTCCTCCAGGACACCCTGTTCCTCCTCCCGCAGGAGGGCGCCCTGTTCCTCGACGCGTTCGGCCACGGAGCGGGCGAAGGAGGAGACGGGGTTGCGGCCGTTCTCGTCGTTGACGTGCACGGTGACCAGGCCGTTGGGGCCCACCTCGTGGTCCACCCGGTAGCCCTCGGCGTCGCCCCCGAGAGCCTCCTGGAAGGTGCGCAGGGCCTGGGACATGCGGTTGCCGACGGTGCGCAGCTCGGTGTCCCCCACGTCCTTGCCGCCGACAGCTTCGGTGAAGGCGTCGAGCAGGGTGGGGGCCGCGCCGGGCAGGACCTCGCGGACGGTGGTGGCCTCGCCGCCGAGGAGGCGGCGTGCGGCCTCCTCCGGGTCGGGCCACCGGTCGGGCGGGGGCCAGGTGCCGGTGGCCTGGACTCCGACGATCGCGCGCACGGCGGGCTGGGTGAGCCCGGAGAAGGCGGCCGCGTGCTCGAAGAGGGCGGTGAGTGCCTGGGCGAGGGCCCCTCGACCGCTGTCGCGGAGGGTCTCGGAGCGCACGGCCGCGTCGTGTTCGCGCGAGGCCTCCCCCTCGGCCTCGTCCCTGCGGGTCCGGGCCTCGCGGAGCTCCTCCTGGGCCCGCTCCAACTGTGCGAGGAGTTCCCGTGCCGGGGCGTCGACGGAGGCCTCCAGGGTGGCCAGTTCCTCGGCCTCGCGCTGGTGGTCGGCACGGCTCCGGTCGAGCTCGACGCGGTCGCCCTCGAGTGCCTCGGTCAGCCGCGTGACCGTGTCCTGGCGCCCGGTGAGGTCGCGCTCGTACTCGGTGATGTCGGCGCGGGTGGCGTGCAGCTTCCGCGCGGTGTCCTGGAAGGTCTCCGCCGCGAGGGCGACCGCTTCGACGTCCTCCCGGCGGGTGGGCATGACGCGTTCGGCGGCCACGGCGCGGACCTGTCGGCGCTCGGCGTCGACCTGGGCGACGGCGGCGTCGAGGTCGCGCCGGGCCTCCGCACGGGCGGCGCGGACCGAGGACAGGAGGGTGGAGTGGTGTTCGACGGCGCGCAGGGCCCGGACCACCCCGGCGGCGTCGGGCAGGTCCGCGCGGGCGCGGTCGAAGTCCTTGAGCCGTGCGTGGGCGCGGGCGAGCCGTTCACCGAGTTCAGTGTGACGGGTGGACAGCTCCGCGACACGGGCGTCGTGGGCGGCCAGGCGTTCACGGCGGCGCTGGGCCCGGTTGGTCGCCCCGATGAACTCGGCGGCGGGCTTGGGATGGGCGCCGGCGAGCGGCCCCAGCCGGTAGCGGGCCCCGGTGTCCACCCCGGTGTCACCGGGCAGGTCCCCGTCTCCGAACGGGATCGACGCGAGGAGACGGGTGATGGTGTCCTTAGGAACGTGGTCCTGGGTCTCGGGCACGAGGACGTCGGCCAGGGTCGTCCCCGTGGTCCCGGCGCCGGGGAGCAGGTAGGCGTCGGCCTCGCCCCGGTCCAGGGCCTGTCGGGTGAGGTCGGGGTCGGGGTGGATCCAGGCGGTGAGCAGCCCGGCGGCGTGCAGGGCGCCCTCGACGGCCGCGCCGTGGTCGTCGGAGAGGTGGTCGGCGAAGCGGACCAGCTGCCAGAGCGGCGCGCCGGGGCGCTCGTCGCGGGGGGCGGGGCGCAGGGGGTCGGCGGGTGGCGCGTCGTCGCGTTCGGCGGCGATGTGGTCGCGTTCGCGGCGGACGGAGGCCAGTTCCTCGCCCAGGGCGGCCTGCTCGGACTCCAGGGTGGTGGCCCGGGTGGCGGCCTGGAGCTGCTGGTCGTGGAGGTGCTCGTTGAACACCTGCGCGAGGGTGGGGGTGTCCGCCTCCCCGTAGCGCGCCACGGTGTCCCGCAGGGCCGCCAGGGTGTCCGGTCCGGCGAGCTCCCACCGCGCGGACCACGCGTCCAGGGCCTCGGTGGTGGTGCGGCGGAGCCCGGCGAGCTCCTCCTCGGCCCCGGCGCACGCCTCCTCCTGCCCGGTGAGGGCGTCCTCGGCCCTGGCGGCGGCGGTCTCGGCACGTTGGCGTCCGTCCTCGGCACGGTCCTGGGCGGTGAGCCGTTCGCGGACGGCACGCACGTCGTCGAGCCGGGCGCTGGCCCTGGCCCGAGCGGTCTCGGGCAGGTCGTCGCCGGTGTCCGCCTCCCCCTCCGCGTCGTGGACGATCCCGGACCGCTCGGCGGCGGCGAGGAGTTCGGTGCGCAGCTCCTCGGCGCGGGCGCGCTCGTGCCCGACCCGTTCCGCGACCCGGGCGGCCTCGCCGGTCAGGTGGGAGATCTCCTCCTCCTGGGCCCGCACGCGCGCCTGGCCGGTCTCGATCCGCCGGGCGAGCCCGTCGTTGCCCTTCCTCCTGACCTGGAGGGCCTGCTGGTCCTGGAGGGTCTCGTGCTGGCGCAGGGCCGTGCACTGGGCGTCCAGACGCCGGGCCTCCCCGGAGTGCTCGGCGGCGCGCTCGCGGGCGCGGTCCCGCGCCTCGGTGGCGCGGTCGAGTTCGACGGCCGCCTCGGCGACGGTCCGCGCGTGGGTGTCGGCCTGCTCGGTGGCGGCGGCGACCCTGGACAGGCGGTGGCGGGCGTTGGCGGTCAGGTAGTCGGCGTAGACACCGGTGAAGGTCCGGGCGGCCTCGTGGGCGGCGGTGGCGCTGGCGAAGCGGCGCTGGACAGCGGCGAGGTTGGCGAAGTCCCGGGCGGCCTGGTCCACGAGGGCGTCGTCCAGGGGGCTGAGTCCGCCGGTGAGGGTGTGCGAGACCTTCTCCGGGTCCAGGTCCTTGGCCAGCAGGGGGCGGCGCAGGGCGAGCAGGAGGTCCAGGAGCTGGACGTACCGCTCCCCCAGCCCGAACAGGCGCGCGTCGACGGCCCGGCGGTAGTCGGCGGCGGTGGCGTGGTGGGCGTCCTCGCCCAGGGCGGCCTTGAGCTGGCGTTCGGTGAGCGGGCGCCCGTCCGTGGAGAGCAGCCCGAAGTCCACGCCGAGGCGCTGGTCGGTGACGAAGAAGGAGGGGTTGACCCCGTCGCGGTGGCGGTGCGCGCGCATGCCGATGACCAGGGTGACCGTCTCGGTTCCCGCGCCGTCGCCGTCGGCGGCGCGGGCGAACTCCATCCACACGTACCCGTGGGCGGACTCGTCCCCCCGGTAGAGGAGGTTCGACTTCATGGTGCGGTTCTGGCCGCTGAACGGGTCGAGCCTGCGGGCGTCCGTGTAGCCGTCCAGGACGAAGGGGAACAGCACCTCCAGCGCCTTCGTCTTGCCCGACCCGTTGTGGCCGCGCAGGACGAGGCGGCCGTCCGCGAAGGCGAACTCCTCGTCGACGTAGTCCCAGACGTTGACGACTCCGGCCCGGCTGGGCCGGAAGCGGTCGCTCCTGCGGGTCATGGCGCGGTTTCCTCGGTTCCAGTCTCGGGCGGTACGGGGTGTGCGTCGTCGGGGTCGGTCTGAGGCGGTTCGTCAGCGGACTCGTCGGCCGGTTCGAGGGGGCCGAACGGCAGCAGCCCGGTGTCGGGGCGTTCGGGCAGGGCGCCCCGGATGTTGCGGTACCGCAGGGCGGCGGGAGTGACCAGGACACCGCCCGAAAGCGGCCGGACCAGGTCGAGGTCGGTGAGCAGGGCCAGGGCGGCGTCGAGCAGGCCGTGCGGGTCCTGCTGCCAGGAGGCGGTGAAGGAGGCGGCACCGAACTCCTCGAAGAGGTCCGCGACCATGTCCTCCATGCGTTCGCGTTCCACCAGCGGCAGCGAGGCGGGCTCGCCCACCGTCGGGGGCTGCTCCGTCTCGGCCCAGGCCAGCTCGCTGACCACGCCCTCCCGGGGGACCCCCGCGTCGATCCGGGCGACCAGTTCGGGGTGCTCGTGGACCGGTCCGGGCGCGGACAGGCGGGCCAGGGCCGCCCAGGACTCCTCGAAGTGGGTGGCGATCTGGGCCAGCAGCAGCCCGGCGGTGCGCGTGACGGCGCCGCCCCGCCCCGGGAAGGCGCGGTCGGTGAAGGCGCCCGAGGCGTCGGCCAGCAGGACCCCCTCGGCACGGCGTTCCAGCTTGGTCCCGGTCAGACGGGCCACCTCCTCGGCGAGCCCCCTGCCGCGCAGGGCCGCCGCCACCTCCGGCTCCACGTCCGCGTAGTACACCACCGGGTACTCCAGCAGCAGGCGGCGGGCGCGCTGGGCTGCCCTTTCACGCGGGGCGTCCGGTCCGAGGGGGTCGCTGAGCAGGCCGGAGGCGCTGTTCAGGTGCTGGATGGGGCGCGTGGGTCGAAAGAGGACCTCACAGATCTCGTGGTCGATGTCGAAGAGCGCGTCGCCCTGGTCGCCCCCGCGCGCCCACGCCTCGACGGAGCCGTCGGACAGGTGCAGGGCGCCCCGGTCCAGGAGCCAGTGGGCGACGTCGACCAGCGCCGCCTTGTGGCTGGAGTCGGTGGGGTCGTAGCCGAGGCCCTCGATCTCGTTGGCCGAGGGAGTGAACCCCCGGACCAGGTCACCGAGGCTGATCTCCACCTGGGAGCGCTGGAAGGCGGCCAGAAGCAGGCAGAGGTAGGCGAGGCGTCGGCGGTCGAAGGGCCTGCCCCTGCGGGCGAACGCCTGGCGCTGGGTGGGGTCGAGCAGGTCGAGTTCGCGCACCAGGCGGACGTGGTCGGTGGTGGCGACGAGGGTGTACCCGAACAGGGCGCGCAGGTCCTCGGACATCTGGTCGGCCCAGTACAGGACCTGGTCGAGCACGCCGGGGCGCGGCCGGGACGCCGTGATGACGTCGCAGGTGAGGACCCTGCGCACGGCCTGCTGGTAGGAGCCCAGGTCCACGGTCTCGACGCGGGGCCGGGAGTGCCGGGTCATCGGTTCCCCTTCCGAGCGGTCGTCCGGGCGGCGCGGGGAGCCAGTTCCACGCGGAAGCCGGGGAGGTGGATCCGGCCCTGGGAGGTGCGCACGGTGCTGCCCCGTTCGTCGCGGACGAGCCTGATGAGGGTGCCCGCGTCGTCGGCGGTGGCGGACTTCAGCAGGCCGACGACCGCCGGGGAGGTGTCCCGCCTCGTGTACGACACCGACCGTGACTCCAGTGCTTTGGTGACCAGCCGCAGCAGCACCTTGGTGTCGCTGTCGTCGAGGACGCGCTGGTGGGCGCCCTCGCTGACCAGACGCGCGGCGGAGGCGCGTTCGGCCTCGCGGCCCTCGGTCTGGCGGCGGCGCAGCTCGGAGCGGGCCCCGGTGTCCCTGCGGACCGGCTTGGGGACGCCGTGGTTGGGTGAGCGGTCGCTGCGGAACAGCGTCACCGACACCTCCACCCCTGCGGCGTCGTGCCAGGAGTCGGTGGGCGCGAACTCGTCACCGTCCTCGTGGGCCACGCCGAGGTGCCGGGCGGAGCGGCTGTTGAACGCGGCGCCCAAGAGCGCGTGCGCGGCCCCGTCGTCGGGGGTGTCGAACACCCACGCTGCCAGGTGCCGCAGCTGCGTGGAGCGGTTGACACCGCCGCGCTGGGCCTCGGTGATCTGCCGCAGGAGGGCGACGACCCCGGAGACAGCGGTGCGGGTGGCCTGGCCGAGTTCGGCGGCGCGGGTGGGCGCCCCGCTCTCGGAGGCGAACCAGGCGCGCACGGCCCACCAGCGGCGGGACCAGTCCTCCAGGCGCTCGGTGCGATCCATGAAGAGGCGTTCGTCGGCCTCGGCGGCGCGGGAGAGCAGGGTGGACAGGCCGGTGGCCTCGACCTCGTGGACGGCGCGGTCCAGGCGGGGCAGGTAGCGGTCGAGCTCCGCCATGAAGTCGGACATGTGGACGAGCAGGGCGTTCTTGTGGCGCAGGAACACCTCGGAGGAGGCCTCGGTGGAGCGCAGGATCTCCCCGAGGGTCACGTGGAACTGGGCGGAGCGCCGACCCATGTCCTCCATCACCGCGTCCAGGCGGGACAGGCGGCGGTAGACGTCCTCGACCCGGCCGGTGCGGTTGGCCTCCGCCAGTGCTCCGAGGTCCTCCAGGACGTCGGAGAAGACCAGGCGGGAGAGGTTGACGTCCTCCACCCGGGCGCCGAGGAGGTTCTCGACGGCGTGGTAGGCGCGGTACCCGAGTTCGCTGAACTGGTAGACGGACTGCCGGTTGCGGTAGCTGGCCAGGGTGCCCGCGCGGGAGGCGTCGTCGAAGCGGTGCAGCACGCCGTCCGTGGCGAGTTCGTCGAGCCGGTGGCGCAGCCCCTGGGCGGGGACCTCAGGGGCCTCGGCGTGGTTCGCGGCGAGTTCGCGCAGGGTGGACTCGACCTCGTCCGCGCCGACCTGCACCTGGTGGACCTCGCGCAGGCGGTCCACCGAGCGCAGGACCCACAGGTAGGTGACGTGGTCGTCGCGGCGGGTGAAGTTGAACAGCCGGAAGCGGTCACTGACCGCGAGCGCGTCCAGATCCAGAGCCCTGCGCTCGGCCACCGCCGCACCCCCGTGTTCTCGTGGCCGGTCCCGCACCCCCGTGTGCGAAACCGCGACGGGGCCATTGTCGCAGCGACCGGGGACGGCCCGGGACCGGGCCGTCGGCCGCCGACGGCCGGGCGGGGTCACCGCGTGGAGGAGGGTCGTCACCCCGTGCGATGATGTGCCCCGTTGTGTCCCCCACCCCCAGGGAGAAGCGTGAGTGTGCGACAGCGTCGGCGCGGGCGGCGATGGGCGCGGAGTCTGCGGGGTTCGCTGCCACTGGCTCTGCTGGCGCTCCTCCTGGCCCTGGGGTGGGTGTTCGACAACGCCGACAGCCCGGGGCTGTGGCTCGCCGGGGGCCTGGTGGTCGTGGTCGCCACGGCCGCGCTGGGCTGGTGGGCGTGGTCGCGGGCCCGGCTGGCCCGGGAACGGTGGATCGTCGCGCGGACGGGGATCGCGGCGATCGACACGATGACGGGGACGGAGTTCGAGCACCACGTGGCGCTGCTGCTGCGCACCCGCGGCTACACCCGGGTCTCGGTGGTCGGTGGCGCCTCGGACGGGGGCGTCGACCTGCGGGCGCAGACACCGGACGGCAGGCCCCTGGCCGTGCAGTGCAAGCGCTGGCGCAGGCCGGTGCCGCCCAACGAGGTACGGGCCTTCCTCGGGGCGCTCGCGGGAGGGCACCAGGGCTACCTGGGGATGTTCGTGGCCTCGAACGGTTTCACCCGGGAGGCCGTCCGGGAGGCCGGTGCGGGGATGGTCCTGGTGGACCGGCACGCCCTGGGACTGTGGATGGCCGGCGAGCGCGCCCCGGAGCTGCCGCACCGCTGACCCGCCCCGGACCAGCACGTCGAGGCGGCCCGTGTCCCCGAGAACCCGTGGGACGCACCCCGTGGAAGCGGCCCGCGTCGCCCCCCGGGTATCGCGGGGGTTCACTGTGCACCCCTGTCACCGTGGACACGAAGGTCACCGTGGACACGAAGGGCCCCGCGGTGGGAGTGGTGCCGCGGGGCCCGGCGCCACCGAGGGCGCCATCGTGGGTGGATCGTGGAGCGGGTCTACTTGCCGGAGCCCGCGAACACCCCCTGGATGAAGTGGCGCTGGAAGGCGAAGAAGACCAGCAGCGGCACCAGCATGGACAGGAAGGCCCCCGAGGCCAGCACGTCGATGTTGGTGCCGAACTGGCGCAGCTGCGAGCGCAGTGCCACGGTCAGCGGGGCCGAGTCCGGGTTGGTGAACACCAGTGCCACGAGCATGTCGTTCCACACCCACAGGAACTGGAAGACCGCGAGCGAGGCCAGCGCGGGGCGGGCCACCGGGAGCACCACCTTGCGGAAGATCCGCCACTCGCTGGCGCCGTCCATCCGCGCCGCCTCCAGCAGGTCGCGCGGGATGTTCACGAAGAAGTTGCGCAGCAGGAACACCGCGAACGGCAGACCGAAGGCCACGTGGAACAGGACCGCGCCGAGGATGGACCCGAAGATGCCCAGGGCGCCGTACAGCTGCGAGATGGGGATCAGGGCCGCCTGGATCGGCAGCACCAGCAGGCCGACCACGGCCACCATGATCCAGTCGCGGCCGGGGAAGTCCATCCACACCAGCGCGTACGCCGCCAGCGCCCCGATGCCCACGACCAGCAGGGTCGAGGGGACCGCGATGTAGACGGTGTTGAAGAACGACTGCACGAGGACGTCGTTGTCGACCAGCGACCGGTAGTTGTCCAGCGTGAGCTCGGTGGGCTTGAGCAGCGCCGTCCACCAGCCGCTGTTGGTGTTGTCGGCCTCCGACCGCAGCGACACCAGGAGCAGGCCGATGACCGGCACCATCCAGAACAGGGCGACCAGGGTCAACGCGACCTGGAGGGTGCCCGAGCCCAGCTTGGAGACGATCCGGGACGCCAGTCCCCGGCGCGGGGCACCGGACACCGACACCTCGACGACGGAGGGCGACTTCTGGGGCGTGGCGGTCACGAGCGCTCCCGTCGGAAACGGCGGATGTTGAAGTACATGATCGGCAGGACCAGGACCAGCAGGAGGACCACGAGGGCGCTGCCCAGTCCCTGGTTGCCGCCCGCGCCGAAGGACACCTGCCACATCTGGAGGGCGATCACGCTGGCGTCGGCCTGGACCGATCCCGGAGCGATCACGAACACGAGGTCGAAGATCTTCAGGACGTTGATCATCAGCGTCACGAACACCACGAGCAGCAGCGGACCCAGAAGCGGGATGGTGATCTTGCGGAACACCTGCCACTCGGTGGCGCCGTCCACGCGGGCCGCCTCCAGGGCGTCCCTGGGGATGGCGGACAGCCCGGCGGCGATGAACGTGATCGCGAAGCCGGTCATGATCCACACCCACGAGGAGATGATCACGGGGGTCACCAGGGCCGGGCCGAGCCAGGTCAGCCCGCGGAAGGACTCCGTGAAGTTGTCCGCCGCGAGATGGATCTCGTACTCCCCCGGCTCCAGTCCGGTGAGGGTGAAGCGGCCGTCGTCGCCGGAGGTGGCGCTGGCCACCACCTGCCCGTCCCGGAGCGCGTCGACCATCATGCGGGGCAGGCCGTTCTCACCGTCGTCGATGGTCCCGGCGTCGCCGCCGAGGGCCACGTCCAGCCACACCACGCCCTCGATGGTGTCCCCGGAGGGCTCGGGAGCGGTGGCCGGGGCCGCCTGCTCGGGGATCTCCCCCGGTCGGACACCGACCAGCGGCAGGGCCACGGTGTCACCCGGCGCGTAAGCCCGGGTGGTGGTGAACCCGCCCAGCGAGGGGTCCGCGTCCAGTTCCTCGCCACGCGGCCGGGCCCCGGGGTACTCCGAGGGCGAGGCGAACGCGTCGTGCACGGTCACCACGGCGGCGTTCACCACGCCGCGGTCGGGGTTCTCGTCGTAGACCAGCCGGAAGATGATGCCGGAGGCGAACAGGGAGATCGCCATGGGCATGAACAGCAGGATCCGGAAGGCCGTGGCCCAGCGGACGCGCTCGGTGAGCACCGCGAAGACCAGGCCCAGCCCGGTGACCAGGGCGGGGGCGACCAGGACCCAGATACCGGTGTTGCGGATCGCGGTCAGGGTGCGGTCGTCGGTGAACATCCGGGCGTAGTTGTCGAGACCGACGAACTGCGATCCGGAGGCGTCGAAGAAGCTGCGCACCACGGAGTAGACGGCCGGGTAGGCCAGGAAGACCCCGAGGAAGAGCAGGGCGGGCAGCAGGAACAGGGTGGCCGGGCCGAACAGGCGCCGCCATCCCGGGCGGCTGCCGTCGGGCGGCCCGCTGGACGGCTTCCCCGCCGGGGCCCCGTCCGTGCGGGCCGCGCCGTCGGCGGCCCCGGTGTCGTTGGAGGTCATGTTCGCGGGCTCCGTCTAGTTCCCGTGGGCGCGGGCGGCCTCGGCCTCGAGGCGCTCCATGGTGCCCTCGACGTCCGAGGGGTCGGCCAGGAAGTCCTGGAGGGTCTGCCACATGCCGTCTCCGACGGTGGCGCCGAACGCGGCGGGCTGGAGGTCGGAGAGGTCGAAGCGGACGCCATCACCCGCGTCGATGACCTGTTCCGCGACCTGGCCCAGGACCGGGTCGGCGTAGTCGTCGGCGGTCAGGTTCTTGTTCGGGGAGATGAACCCGCCGATGGACGCCCACTCGGCCGCGGCCTCCTCGGAGGCGAGGAAGCGCAGGAGCTCCATGGTGGCCTCGCTGTCGCTCATGGCGACGGCGGCGTCACCGGCCACGACCACGGCGTCGCCCTCACCGGCGATGCTGGGGAACGGGAAGATCTGGGCGGTCTCGCCCACCGTGGAGTTGGTGCTGGCGGAGACGACCCCGCCGATGAAGTCGGCGCCCACCACCATGGCGGCGTCGGGGTCGTCGCTGTAGACGTTCACGACGGAGGTGGGGAAGTCGGTCTGGAGGCTGCCGCTACTGCCGCCCAGCATCAGCTGCTCCTGGCCCCAGATCTCGGCCAGGGTCTCCAGGGCGACCTCGACGGTCGGGTCGGTCCACGGGATCTCGTGCGAGGCGAGCTGGTCGTACTTCTCCGGTCCGGCGGTCTGGAGGTAGACGTTCTCGAACCAGTCGGTCAGGACCCAGCCGTCCGCTCCGGCGACGGACAGCGGGCTGATGCCGACGTCGGAGAGGTTCTCGGAGAGTTCGACGAACTCCTCCCAGTTCTCCGGGGGCACGGCGCCGGTCTCGGCGAACAGGTCGTCGTTGTACCAGACCAGGGACTTGTTGGCGACCTTGAGGTAGACGCCGTAGGGGGTGTCGTCGACCGAGCCGATGTCCGCCCAGGCCCCGGCCATGTTCTCGTCGAGGGTCTGGACGACGTCGTCGGTGAGCGGCACCAGGACGTCGTCGGCGGCGAAGTGCTCGATGAGTCCGGCCTGCGGGATGAGCGCGACGTCGGGCTCGTCCCCGCCCTGGATGCGGGTCTGGAGGACGGTCTGGAGGTCGTCACCGGCACCGCTGTAGGAGACGGTGGCGCCGGTCTGGTCCTCGAAGAGCGCGAGGACCTGCTCGAAGGCGACCTGCTCGTCACCGGCCCAGGGGCCGACGATCTCCAGGGTCTGGCCGTCGAGGTCGGCGCCGGAGGCCGAGGTGGAGCCCCCGCCGCAGGCGGTGGCGGCCAGGGTGAGGCCGAGCGCGGCGGCGGCCCCGCCGAGGACTCTGGTGCGGTGGGTGCGGTGGGACGTGGGGGCTGTCATGGGGGACGCTCCTCAGGAGTCGTGGATGGCGGTACCGGTGGCGGGGTCGAAGAACTGGAGTCGTTCGGTGTCGACGGCCACGGTGATGGTCTGGCCCTCGTACACGTGGGTGCGGGGGCTGAAGCGGCCGACGAGGACGACGCCGTCGTCGGTCGCGGGGAGGGTCTCGTCGGTCCCGGCGTCGCGGGCGAGTTCACGGGTGTCCTCGGTGACGACGGGTGCGGCGTCGAGGGGGAAGTGCACGAGGACGTCCGAGCCCATGGCCTCGACCAGGTCCGCGACCGAGGTGAGCGTGGCCCCCTCGGTGCCGCCGACGATCCCGGCGTCCTCCATGTCCTCGGGACGGACGCCCACGACGACCTTGGCCCCGGCGTAGCCGCGCAGGGCGGGACGCCGGTGCAGGAGGCTGTCGGGCAGGTCGAGGTGCTGGTCACCGATCCGGACCCGGAACCGGCCGTCGTCCTCGTGGAGTTCCACGCAGATCAGGTTCATGCCGGGCGAGCCGACGAACCCGGCGACGAACAGGTTGCGGGGGTGGTCGTACAGCTCCTGGGGCGGGCCGACCTGCTGGAGGACACCCCGCTTCATGACGGCCACCCGGTCGCCCAGGGTCATCGCCTCGGTCTGGTCGTGGGTGACGTAGACCGTGGTGACGCCCAGGTCGCGCTGGATGCGGGCGATCTGGGCGCGCATCTGCACGCGGAGCTTGGCGTCCAGGTTGGAGAGGGGTTCGTCCATCAGGAAGGCCCGGGGTTCGCGGACGATGGCCCGGCCCATCGCCACCCGCTGGCGCTGGCCGCCGGAGAGGTTTCCCGGCTTGCGGGTGAGGTGCTCCTCCAGTTCGAGGACGCGGGCGACCTCGCGGACGCGCCGGTCGATCTCGGCCTTGGGCACCTTGCGCAGGCGCAGCCCGAACGCGATGTTCTCGAAGATGTTCAGGTGCGGGTAGAGGGCGTAGGACTGGAACACCATCGCCACGTCCCGGTCTCGTGCGGGAACATCGTTGACCACTCGGTCACCGATGCGCACGGTGCCCTCGCTGATCGCCTCCAGCCCCGCGACCATCCGCAGCGCGGTGGTCTTGCCGCAGCCGGAGGGTCCGACCAGCACCAGGAACTCGCCGTCCTGGATGTCGAGGGAGAGGTCGTCGACCGCGCGGGTTCCGTCCGCGTAGACCTTGCCCAGGCCGTCGATCACGATTTCCGCCACGACACCTCCGTGGAACGGGCACACTGGTACCCGGTAGCTGGTCGGGCCGGTGGTCACGGGCCGCGCCGCTGTGACGCGCACCACCACCGGCGATGTGTGACGACAGTAGTGTCGCGGTCCCTAAGGAAGCCTTAACGCAGCGTCTCGTTCGACTTAAACCGCACCGGTCCCGCACCCGCCCGTCACAGCGGTGTTCCACCTGATCACGGGACGCAGCCGGACTCGTGTGAAGGTGCAACATTCGTTAACGTGTGCCCATGGCAACGGTCTTGCTGGTCGAGGACGACCAGATGGTGCGGGGCGCGCTGGTGCGCGCGCTGAGTGGTCTGGGGCACGTGGTGCTGCCCGTGGGCACCGCTCTGGACGCCCTGCGTGAGGCCGCCCGGCACGAACCCGACCTGGTCATCCTGGACCTGGGGCTCCCCGACCTGGACGGCGCGGCCGCGCTGCGGATGTTACGCGGTCACAGCGACGTGCCGGTGATCGTGGCGACGGCGCGCGGTGACGAGCAGTCGATAGTGCGCCTGCTCAACGACGGCGCCGACGACTACGTCGTCAAGCCCTTCTCCAGCACCCAGCTGGCCGCGCGGATGAACGCGCTGCTGCGCAGGTCCGGCCGGGCCTCGGCGGGCGCGGCCCACCCGGGCGAGCTGACCGTGGGCGAGTTGACGATCAGTCTGACACGGCGGCAGGCGTCGTTGGCGGGCACCCCCCTGGAGCTGTCGCGCCGTGAGTTCGACCTGCTGGCCTACCTGGCCGAGCACACGGGCCGCGTGGTGAGCCGCCGCGAACTCGTGGAGGCCGTCTGGCACCAGCACCCGTTCGTGGGCCACGACCAGACCATCGACGTGCACATGTCGTGGCTGCGCCGCAAGCTCGGTGAGAGCGCGAGTCAGCCCCGCTACCTGCACACGGTGCGGGGTGTGGGGCTGAAGCTGGTGGAACCGGTGTGAGGAGGCTGCTGGCCCGCGCCGTCATCCTCGCGACGGTCATGGTCGCGGTGGTGATGATCGGCGTGACCGGCGCGTGGGCGTGGTGGGAGGCGCGTGAACGCGCCGAGGAACAGATCTGGTCGCAGGTCGGGGCGGTGGCCTCGGTGGCCGAGGTGGACCCCGACCCCGCGCTGCTGCGGCGTGTGGTGGCCTCGACCTCCGCCGGGTCCCGGGGGCACCTGGCGGTGCACCTTCCCGACGGGACGACGGTCGGCGCCAGTCGCGCCGGAGTCACGGACGTGGCGGCGCTCCGGCGCTCCGGGGTCGGGAGCGGGGTGAGGAGCCCGGGGACAGCGGCAGAGGCGGGAGCGGGAGCGGGGGCCCGTGGTGTGGTGCCGGTCGAGGAGGGCACCGCCTACCTCCAGGTGGCCGGTGCGGAAGCGGGCGACGACGTGGCCGTGGTGGAGGTGTTCCAGCCCCGAGGGGAGGCCGTCCGTGGCCTGGGCCCGGTCCTGGGCGCTCTGGTGGGGATCGCGGTCCTGGGGGTGCTGGGCGCCGTGCTGGTCACCGACCGGTTGAGCCGACCGGCCCGGCGGGCCCTGCGAGCCCTGGCGGACACCGCCGTGGAGATCGGCGAGGGGCGCCTGAACGCCCGGATACGCGTACACGGCCCCCGTGACCTGGTGGTGCTCGGTGAGTCCATCAACGCCATCGGTGAGCGCGTGCAGGGGCTGCTGACGAAGGAACGGGAGATGGCCGCCGACGTCTCGCACCGGTTGCGCACCCCGCTGACCGCGCTGAGGTTGGACGCCGAACTCCTGCCCGGCCCGGAGGGCGAGCGGATCAGGGGCGCGATCGGCGCGCTGGAGCGGGACGTGGACGCCATCATCCGGGACGTGCGCCCGCACGAGCCGGACCCGGAGGTCGAGCGCGAGTGCGACCTGTCCGAGGCGGTGGTCGACCGCATGGGGTTCTGGTCGATGCTCGCCAACGACCAGGGCAGGGAGGTCACCCTGGAGCTGCCGGACACGCCGTGCCGGGTGGCGCTCTCCGCCCAGGAGTGCACGGCGGTGCTGGACTCGCTGGTGGGCAACGTCTTCCGGTACACCCCGGCGGACCGCCCGTTCGCCGTGGCGGTGGTGGCGCACGCGGGCTGGGTGACACTGCTCGTGGAGGACGCGGGGCCCGGGTTCGCGGATCCCACTGCGGCCCTGCGGCGGGGCACGAGCGG
This sequence comes from Nocardiopsis sp. NPDC058789, assembly GCF_042745575.1. Taxonomy (NCBI): domain Bacteria; kingdom Bacillati; phylum Actinomycetota; class Actinomycetes; order Streptosporangiales; family Nocardiopsidaceae; genus Nocardiopsis; species Nocardiopsis sp. NPDC058789. Next base: position 465 of record NZ_JBHYOW010000008.1, on the reverse strand, counting down.
AGGCGGATCGACCGGGCTGGGCCTGGACATCGTCCGGCACGCGGTGGAGGCCACCGGCGGCACGGTTCACCTGGAGCGCGGCAGGTTGGGCGGTGCACGGGTGCGGGCGAGGTTCGCCCTGTGGGACGTTCCCCACGCGGCGGAACAACCCCGCGCCTGGCGCCTGAGGCGCTCGGGTTGATCGGAGTGGGAGATGAGGTTCCGGTGGTTGCCGTGAGCCGAGGGTTGTGAGGTAGGGGTTGGTGTAGCGGGAGCTCTACCGTTGTGATTGCTGGAGCGGGAGCACTCCCCAGCTCACAGCAACCACACACCCTCCCACCGTGACACAGCCCGTGGACCGCCCAACGGTGCCCTCCCCCGCCCTGCTCGTTCAGTGGTGGTCGAGGAGTTGGGCGCAGCGGATCAGGCCCAGGTGGGAGTAGGCCTGGGGGTGGTTGCCCAGAGCGCGTTCGGTGACCGGGTCGA
>NZ_JBHYOW010000007.1:198470-393250 GCF_042745575.1 Nocardiopsis sp. NPDC058789 | reverse complement strand
TCGGGGCGCAGGTCGGTGCCGCGCAGGGAGTAGAGGGGGCGCAGGAGTTCGGGTGAGGGCAGGGAGTCCACGACGCGGTGGACCCAGTCCAGGAACGCCTCGGCCTCGGTGGTGGAGCCCAGGGTGACCAGCGCCTGGACGGTCAGGGCTCCGTCGCGTAGCCAGCAGTACCGGTAGTCCCAGTTACGGACCCCGCCGATCTCCTCGGGCAGGGAGGTGGTCGCGGCGGCCATGACCCCGCCGGTGGGGGTGCACAACCCACGCAACGTCAACGCCGAACGCGCGACCAGATCGCGTTGGGTGGCGGGGAGCCGCACCCCGGACAGCCATCCGGTCCAGGCGTCCTCGGTGACCGTGCGGCGGTCGGTCTCGGCGACGGGGTGCGCGGTCAGGGAGTCGGATCCGCACCGCAGCTCCAACACCACCGGTTCGCCCGGGAGCGGTTCGAGGGCGGCCCGGGCGGTGTCCCGGCCGTCCTCCGACTCGATGTGCCAACGCACCCCCGGGGAGCGCAGGACCAGGGGGAAGTCCGCCCCGTGGACACGTAGTCCGTCGTCCTCCGCGACGATGCGGACGGGCGCGCGGCCGAAGTCGGGGCGGGGGGCGAACTCGACGTCCACCGGCGTCGAGCCCTCGACGACCCGGACGAGGTCGGTACGGCCCGGCTCGGTGCCATGGTCGAGGTAGTCGGTCACGGACAGGCGGGACCAGCGGGTGCGCACGGTCATCGTGCCCGGCAGGTAGCGCTGGCCGAGCGGCATGCGCCCGTGGGCGGGCGAGATCGCGAAGACACCCGCCTGGCGGCCGCCCAGGACCTCCGCGAACAGGGCGTGGGAGTCCGGCTCGGGGTGGCAGAACCAGAGCAGACGCGCGTCCGGGCCGACCAGGGCGACGGACGCCTGGTTGGACAGCATCGACATGCGCTCGATCGGAACCGGGCGCTCGCGGGGATCGGCGCAGCAGGCTCGATGGGCCGACTCCGTCACCTCGTGTGTGCCCGCCGCTCCCTGTGTGAGAGTCACCCCGCCGCCTTTCTCCGCCGCTGACCCGGGAATCGTCCCGACCGGTCTCTGACCGGCGAGAAGACCGTAGAACAGGGGTGAACGCACACACATCGGGTTTCACCGGACCTTAGGTGTCAGCTAAGGGACTCTTAAGGTCCCGCACGGGACGGAAAACCGATTGCCCGGCCGTGGGCCCCGTGGAACGCTGACCTTCCGCGCCGCCCGAGCGTGCGCGGGAGTCGTGAGCAGTGGAGAAGAGCGGTCGTGGGCTACGTCGACGTCAACCAGGTCACACACACCCTGCCCGACGGGAGGGTGCTGCTGGACGGAGTGTCCTTCCGGGTCGGTGAGGGGTCCAAGACCGCGCTCGTGGGCGCCAACGGCGCGGGCAAGAGCACCCTGCTGCGGCTGGTGCGCGGCGAGTTCCCGCCCCAGTCCGGCGCGCTCACCGTCGACGGCGAGCTGGGCGTGATGCCGCAGTTCGTGGGGCACGTGCGGGACGCCACCACCGTGCACGAGCTCCTGGTGTCGGTCTCCCCCACGACGGTGCGCCGGGCCCACGCGGACCTGGAGGCGGCCGAGACGGCCATGATGCTCTCCGAGGACGAGGGCACGCAGATGCGCTACGCCGAGGCGATCGCCCGGTACGGCGACGCCGGGGGCTACGAGGCCGAGGTGGTGTGGGACCAGTGCTGTGTGGCCGCCCTGGGGGTCGCCTACGAGCGCTGCCGGTGGCGCGAGGTGCGCACACTCTCCGGCGGTGAACAGAAACGCCTGGTCATCGAGGCCCTGCTGCGGGGCCCCGCGCCGGTGCTGTTGTTGGACGAGCCGGACAACTACCTGGACGTGCCCGGCAAGCGCTGGCTGGAGGAGGCCCTGCGCGCCACCCCCAAGTCGGTCCTGTTCGTCTCCCACGACCGCGAACTGCTCAGCCGGGTCCCCGACCGGATCGTCACGGTGGAGCTCGGCGCGGCGGGCAACGACGTGTGGGTGCACGGCGGCGCCTTCGACAGCTACCACGAGGCCCGGCGTGAGCGGTTCGCCCGCCTGGACGAGCTGCGCAAACGCTGGGACGAGGAGCACGCCAAGCTCCGGGCCCTGGTCTCCATGTACAAGCAGAAGGCGTCCTACAACTCGGACATGGCCACCCGGTACCAGTCCGCGCGGACCCGGCTGAGCAGGTTCGAGGAGGCGGGTCCGCCGCTGCAGCAGCCCCGGGACCAGAACCTGCGGATGCGGCTGCGCGGCGGGCGTACCGGCAAGCGCGCCCTGGTGTGCGAGAACCTGGAGCTCACCGGTCTGATGCGCCCCTTCGACCTGGAGGTCTGGTACGACGAGCGGGTCGCGGTGCTGGGCTCCAACGGTTCGGGCAAGTCGCACTTCCTCCGGTTGCTCGCCGGGGGCGGCGACGACCCCGCGTCCTCGCTGGTACCCGAGGAGGAGCGGGCCCGGATCGAACCGGTGCCGCACACCGGGCGGGCCCGGTTGGGCGCCCGGGTGCTGCCCGGGTGGTTCGCGCAGACCCACGAGCACCCGGAGTTCGTCGGCCGGACCCTGCTCGACATCCTGCACAGCGGGCAGGGCAACCGCCGCGGGCTGCCCCGGGACGAGGCGGGTCGGGCCCTGGACCGCTACGAGCTGGCCCTCAGCGCCGAGCAGCCCTTCGACACCCTGTCCGGTGGCCAGCAGGCCCGGTTCCAGGTGCTGCTGCTGGAGCTGTCGGGCACCACGATGCTGCTGCTCGACGAGCCCACGGACAACCTGGACGTGGTCTCGGCGGAGGCGCTGGAGGCGGCGCTGGACGCCTACCAGGGGACGGTTCTGGCGGTCACCCACGACCGGTGGTTCGCGCGGGGCTTCGACCGTTTCGTCGTGTTCGGGGCCGACGGCCGCGTGTACGAGTCGGACGAGCCGGTGTGGGACGAGACCCGGGTCCGACGCGCCAGGTAGCCGGTCGGGGGCGGGCCCGGTCCGATCGAGGGGGCGACATAAGGTGATACAAAACAACAGAACATGAGAAGAGGGCTTCCCATGCCGCGTCCCCCAGGCCGTCGGAATCCCCTGCCCCTGCTGTTCTCCCTCGTCGCGGTGCTGGTCGCCGGGTTCGCCACCCCGGCCCGGGCCGACCCGACCGAGAACTCCCCCGGCTTCTACGCGGACATGCTGGACCGCCATGGCGGCGTGTTCGTCAGCGAGGAGCTCGCCGGTCGTCTGGACCGGTGGGAGCTCGCCGCCGACCTGCGTGCCCGTGTCGGTGAGGAGGGCGTGCCCCTGGACGTCCTGGTGGTCGCCCACCCGACCCACACCGATCTCGGCTGGCTGGCCGACGCGGTGCGCCGCGAGAGCGATCGCCCGCTCGTGGTGTTCTCGCCCCACACGAACCACGTGGGCGCCGCGCACCTGGACGGGGCGGGACTTCCCTCGGAGTCCGCCACCTACACGTCCTACACCGGTGCCTACCCGGAGGACCCGCGCGAACAGCTCGACCGGCTGCTGCGCGCCGCCGCCTTCCCGAACCTGGGCGAACGGACCGCCCGCGCCGAGACCGAGTACGTCCGGAGCCTCGGGGCCGAGCCGGAGCCGGACTCCGTCCCCGCGGGGTGGCCGACCCAGCGCTGGCTCACCGTCACCTGGCCCGCGACGGCGGTCTTCACGGGGAGCACCCTGGTCACCGCCCTGCTGGTGATGGTGGGCGTCACGGCGTTCCGCCGGCTCGGGAGGAGCACGTCATGAGGTCCCTCCGTCTTCTGGCGCTCACGCTGGGCGCGCTGTCGGCGTCGGTGCTCCTCCCCGGGGCCACGGCCCTGGCGGAGAGCTCCGTCGAGGGCCCGCGCGACGTGGCGGAGATCGACGACCTGACCCGGGTCGTCCGCGTGGCCGAGGAGCTCGCTCGGAACCCGGTGCACGTGAGCCACCTGTTCCCCGGACAGCCCGACGAGGAGGCCCGGAACGCGATGGAGGCCGAGGTCTCCGGGGCGTTCGGCGGCGACGTCCCCCTGTTCGTGGTCATGTACGCGGCTCCGCCGACGGACGAGACCGGCGGCCAGCCCACCCTGTTCCTGCACGCCCTGCACGAGGTGAGCGGCGCCGACGGCGTCTACGTGGCGGTGACCACGGACGGCCGGTCGGCCACGGCGGCCTTCGACAGCCCCGTCACGCCCGTGCTCGAAGAGTCGGACCTGCCGGACGACCTCCGACCCGCGGACATCGTCTCCGGCATCGTCCCGGTGCTGGAGGAGTCCCCGAGGACCCACGTGGAGGCCACACCGCTCACTCGGGACGCCGACCCCGACGTGGAACAGCGGACCCACCACATCACGTCGCGCGGCGACCAGGCGTGGCCGTTGGCGGCCCCGGGGCTCCTGGTCGGCACCCTGATCGCGCTCCTGTGCCTGAGGTGGTCCGATCGTCACTTCTCCCCCGCGCCCGACGTTGACACGGGGGTCTGGTTCCCGGCCGCGAGCCGTGGCCCCCGCGGCCGGGTGCGGAACAGGCTGGCCCGGGAACTGCGGGCGCTGCGCCGCGAGTTCGAGGCGACCCCTCCGGGCCACCGGGGGCTGCCCCGCGCTCGGGAGGCCTACGACGCGGCGGGACTCATCGCCTCCTCCCCCGGTCTCCCGGTCATGGCACTGGTCTGCGGGATGGTCCTGGCGCGTCACGGACGCAGGGCGCTCGTCCACCCCCACACGGAGGAGTCCGCTCCCTGCCGGAACAACCCCCTGCACGCGCCCGCCACGGAGCGGCGGGACTTCCACCTGGGCGGCGTCCGGCGCCGATGGAGGGTGTGCGCGGAGTGCGCGGACACGTCCGCGATTCACAGGCAGGGGATGTACCTCCGACACGAGGGGCGCCGCGTGCACGTGTCCGACGTGGACGACCCCTGGGCCGAGGCCGCCCTGAGCGGCCGTGAGCCCTTCGCACAGGTCCGGACACTGCTGGGAGTCCCCTCATAATCCGCGCCCTCGCCCCCCTCGTCCTCTCCCTGCTGGTCCTGGGGGCGGGCCCCGCCTCGGCCTCCCCGGGGGGCTCCGTCCCGGACCGGATCCTCAGCCCGGTGGTCGTCGCCGAACACCTGGCCGTGGACCCCGCGTACGTCCACCCCGACCGACATCTCGACGGCGACCGGTCGACGATCCTGTCCGAGGCGCGGGCCGTGGAGCTCAGCGAACGCCTCACCCGTGAGCTGCCACACGTGCACGTCGCCGTCACTCCCTGGCAGAACGCGCCCCGGTCGATGGCCACCGCGCTGGTCAACCGGGCCGAGACGGAGGGGACCTACCTCGTGGTGGGCTCCGGTCCCACCGTGGTCTCCGCGCGCTCCGACGGCGCCCGGACACCCGGTCCGTCCTCGGACACGGTGCGCATGGCCCTGGCCGTGGTCAACGAACGCCCCGACATGGCCCGCGCCAGCCTGGACGACCGGCTCGACCTCGTCCTCGACCTGCTGGGTGACGAACGGGCGGCGGCTCGCGAGTACGAGCGGCTGGCCTCCGGCTCCGAACAGGGCCGCACCGTCTCCCTGGTGGTCGTGCTGGTCGCCGCTCTCCCCCTCGTGGTCCTGGGCCTGTGGGCCCTGCGCCGACGCGCGCTCCGACCGGTCCGGGTCGTCCCGCTCTCCGAGGCCGTGGTCGACACGGTGGAGTCCGCCGCTCGGGAGGAGCTGCGCCGAGATCTCGTCCGGGACCTGCCCTCGTACGGTCGCAGGGTGGCCGGCTTCGAGGGTCCGCGCTCGCGGGCCGCGAGGGCACTGGCCGCCTACGAGGCAGCCGGGCGCGTGCTGGACACCGCCGAGGACGTGTCCGACCTCGTCGGGGTGCGCGTGCTGCTGGACCACTGCGAAGCGGCGCTGACCGCCGGGCCGACCCCCCGCCACTGCTTCTTCGACCCCCGGCACCAGGGAGTGAAGGCCCCGGTCAGACTGCGGGTACCGGCCAGCCCTCGCGCGACGACGGTCCCGGCCTGCCCCGACTGCCGACGCGACGTCCGCGCCCACGTGCCGCCGAAGGCCGTCCTGGACTCCCTCCGGGACCGGCCGACGCCGTACTACGCGGTGCCCGCCGAGGAGAGTGCGTGGGCGGCGACCGGGTACGGCACGCTCGCCCCGGACCTGGTCGAGCGGGTCCTGAGCGGCGGTGCCCGGGGCTGAGTCCGGGTGTCCGTCGCACGGGTCGGCGGCGGAGGCCGGGAGGGCGTTCTTCGTCACGTCGGGGCCCGGTCGTGGAGGTGTCCACGACCGGGCCCCGACGCGTCTCCCGGAAGCCCGTCTCGGGCCGGAAGGCCGTCCGACAGGGCGGTGCGGGATCCGACCCGGCTCCCGGTCAGGGAACACCCAACCTGCCCTCCCTGACGCAGGGTGATCGCCCTCCCGCTGTGTGCTTTTGTGTCTTCCTCCAGTCGAACCCCCCGAATTTGCATGTCAATTCGGATCATCCGATGATTTGGAGCGCGATCGATCCACACCGGAAGGCCCCACCACGATGAAGTTCCCCAAGGGCGGCTCGGACACCGTGTCCGAAGACCGGACCCCCGCCGCCACCGAGCGGCCCGAGGACGAGCGTCCGCCCCTGCGGTTCCTGGTCACCTACGGTGTCCAGCACATCCTCGCCCTGTACGCCGGGGTCGTGACCCCACCGCTCATCATGGCCGCCGCCGTGGGCCTGGACCCGGTGGAGACCGGTCTGATCATCAGCGCGGCCCTGCTGGTCGCCGGTCTGATGACGCTGGTCCAGACGCTGGGCGTGTGGCGGTTCGGCATGCGCATGCCGCTGGTGATCGGCGCCTCGTTCATCCCGATCACCGCGATGACCGCGATCGGTGAGTCCAGCGGACTGCCCGCCGTCTTCGGCGCCTCGATCGTCGCCGGGCTGTTCGGCATCCTCATCGCCCCGGTGATGGCCAGCCTGATCCGCTTCTTCCCCCCGGTGGTCACCGGCAGCGTGATCACCGTCGTCGGACTCTCCCTGATCCCCGTCGCCATCGGCTGGATCACCGACAACAGCGAGACCGGGACCCCCTCCGACACGAACCTGCTGCTGGGCGGGGGAACCCTGCTCGTCATCCTGGTGCTGTCCCGGGTCCTGCGCGGCGTGTGGGGCCGGGCCTCCATCCTCCTGGGCATGGTGCTGGGCACCCTGTTCGCCGCCGCCCTCGGCGAGGTCGACTTCGGCGCGGTGGGCCAGGGCCCGGTGTTCTCCCTGCCCACGCCGTTCCACTTCGGCACCCCCGAGTTCCAGGTCGCCGCGATCATCACCATGTGCGTCATGATGATCGTGATCCTGTCCGAGGGCATGGCCGACATCCTCGCGGTGAGTGCCGTCGTCGGCAGCAAGGTGGACGGCCGCCGCCTGGCCGACGGCCTGCGCGCCGACGCGGCGACGGCGGTTGTCGGCCCCCTGTTCAACTCCTTCCCGGGCAGCACGTTCAGCCAGAACATCGGCCTGATCGCGCTCAACAAGGTGCGGAGCCGCTACGTGGTGGCCGCGGGCGCCGTCCTGCTGCTGGTGATGGGCCTCTTCCCGATCCTGGGCCGGGTCGTCGCGATGATCCCCTCACCCGTCCTGGGCGGCGCCGGTCTGGTGCTGTTCGGTTCGGTGGCGGCCGCCGGGATCCAGACCCTCGGCAAGGTGGACTACGAGGACAACCAGAACATGGTGATCGTGGCCGTGTCGCTGGGCTTCGGCATCCTGTCGATCGTCTCGCCCGACTTCTTCGCGACCTTCCCGGACTGGGCCACGATGATCCTGCACTCGGGCATCGTGACCGCCACGGCCTCAGCTCTCATCCTCAACGTGGTCTTCAACGTCCTCGGTGGCGGGGACCGTTCACAGCGGGTCGATTCCAGTCCCGTGGCCTGAGCCACATCCCCCTACGGGCCCCGGGTCGACAGCGGTCGTTCACGCCTGCCCGCGCCTCGCGCGGGCAGGCTCCCGGCCGCCTCGGCCCGCCTCACGGGCCCTGGGAACGCCTACCGACCGCTGTTCACCGCGTCGCGAACCGCCGGACGAACCACTGGGTGAGCACCTGGTCGACCGCCACCGTCGCGGGCGCCTGGGGAGCCGGTTCGAGCCCGGGCTCGTCGGCCAACGGGTGGGCCAGGCCCGGCACCGTCGTCAGCTCGACCTCCTCGGGACGCGCGTACCGCCCACGAAGTTCCCTGACCAGGGAAGAAGCATCCTCACGCAGAGTCGGGTGGTCGTGCTCGCCGCTGACCAGCAACAGCGACGGCTCTCCGCTCAGCTCTCCGGCGCGGGCGACGAAGTCCAGACCCTCGGCCGCCCTCCGGGATTCGGCGGTCCAACCGTAGGGCTGGCCGAGCCCGGCGGCGAGGAGTTCGACGCCAGAACCCACCCGCACGGCCGGATTGACGAGCGCGACCGCCCCGATCGGAGTCGGCGGGGCCGTGAGGACCTGAAGCGCCACCGCCCCGCCGAGCGAAGCGCCGAGGATCCCGATGGGCTGGTCGTCCACCGGCAGTTGGCGGCGCAGCTCGGCCAGCGCGGCAGGGAACTCCTCCACGGCCTGGCGGATGATCGGGCCGAAGTACGCCAACAGGATGTCCTCGCGAGCGAGTTCGACGTGCCTGTCGAGACGGCCCCCGACCATCCGCGGACCACACAGCGGCATGCCCAGGTGGACCCGCCAGGAAGGGACACCGGCCATGGGCAGGGCCGCCGCGAAGGCCGCGTCCGTGCGGGGCGCGTCCAGCATGTGCCAGGTCACGATCAACGGCGCGGGGTCGTCGCCCGTCCCGGACGGTGGGAGGGCCGTGAAGGGCACACCCGCGGCGGTACCGGTGATCGCGTCCATACGCACTCCTACGGCTCTCGGGGTTGGATCGCCTCACCGTAGAGGAGCCCGACTGGGTGTGGACGCTCTTTCTGCTGCGGGCAGACCTCCGAGGCCGACCAAGGGGCCGAGACCCGAGGAGAAGCAGCCCGCTGAGACGGTCACGGGTGAATCCCGCGGCGCAGGAAAAACTCCCAGGCCGGACCGCGAATGCGTGCTCCTGGTGCGCTCCTCCGTAGAAGCGCAGTCGCAGCAGAACTCGCGAATACCGTCCCCCTCGGCTACCCCGCGCTTGGGCCGATCCGGTCCAGCCCTCCCGTTTTCGGGGATACGAAGGCCGCGTTCGCCCTGGGAGAGTCAGGACCGGAGCGCTGGCAGCGAGCGGGGAGGCCACGCTGTGACCTTCGGTCAGAGGCCGTTGACGGTGTCGATGACCCGCTGCCATGACGGCAGACGGTCCTCGTAGGGGGCGTCTGGGTCGTGCAGGACGGTGACCGGCTCCATTGCGCGCAGCGTTTCCAGGGAGCGAACGAAGGCCGGGTGGGTAGCGAGTTGGGGTTTGCAGTGCGGCACCACCACGGTGGGTACCCCGTATCCGACCATCTCGCAGAGCAGGGCGATCGCGAAGTTGTCCGCCAGCCCCTGGGCGAACTTGTTCGTGGAGTTGAAGGTCAGCGGACATGCCAACACCACGTCAGCGGGCGGCAGGGGCTTGCCCTGGCCAGGCTTGCGGAACGCCACGCGCACCGGTTCCCCCGTCAACTCCGCGAGCCGGTCCTGGTCGTGGAAGTCCGTGCCTGTGGGAGTGGACAGCATCGTCACGTGCCAGCTGTGGCTGTGCAGGGCCTGGACGAGTTCGGTCACCCCTTCCGGCGCGGCGGCTCCGGACAACACCAGGTACAGGGTTCTCGGCATGAGCCAGAGTCTAGAAGCCAACCGCACAGAGGAGACTTCGCTTCTGGATCCTCGGGTGAGGAGCGGTGACGAGTGACGGGAGGCGATCCCGACACACACCACTTGCTCGCACCTAACGGACGATGAGGATTCCAAGATCAGTCCATCTGCAAAAAAATACCTTGCTTCACTTCTGCCAAGCTATTCACACACCTATCGTCGACCATCAACCAATGGGAGAGCAATCCCAGCCGCAGACAATCTGTGAATCATGGAAAAATCATCTCACAACACGCAAGGGCACTACTTCCACGAAGCGGAAATTCCGAGAATTTATTACCGTTAGCCCTTTTTCATGAAATTAGAAATCGGCCCGCGAAAGAATCGCGGGCCGATTTAGTGGATCATGTTCGATTCATGAACCCCCTCGCAGAATACTACTCATACACCCCAAGGGAGAAGCCTCGAACATTGAGATGGAATTTCATCGCTTCGATTTTCTCCGCAGAATCTCTCTAACACCAAGAAATGAGAAGCAGACTAGCACACCAACCAGGAGATAGACTGCGAACCCACCTCCCATAATCATGTGCATCAGCAGCGCCCACGAGGAAGAAGCAAGCAGGCCGAAAAGGACGACCAAGACTGTTTTCTTATTCATCCCTGTTTCGTTCATTGAAATTTATTAGCTTGATCAATTAACACATTAGTGCGCCGGTGACTACACCGCCGATAGCTCCTTGAGCCACTCCATAAAGCATGCCCACACTTGCTCCACCAACCCCACCTGCGAGCGTGCCTGCTGGACCAAGAATGGAACCACCGACAGCGCCTGCGACGGCGCCCCATCCCATGCCAACCATTCCACCGACGGCGAAACCTACGACGATGTTCTCCAACATGCATGCGCCATAGGATTGGAGTCCCGTGGGGTCGGTGTTGTTGATGGGATCGCACGCAGCGTAGGTGTGGTTGTTCAGCTCCTGGCGGGAGGGGTCCGGTTGGGTGAAGCCCAGGGTGAAGGTGTCGTAGAAGCGGTGGGACAGGTGCACGGTCCCGTCCTGGAACTGGTAGGCCCCGGTGTAGCCGAACGGGTTCAGCTCTCCGGCCCGGGTGTCTTCCAGGGTGTCACTGTTCTGCTCGCCGTAGGGGCTGTATGCGTAGACCGCGTCCGGCGCATCGGCCTCCGAACCCTCGGCAGTCAGGGCCAGGACGGTGTTCTGGTGGTCCAGGGTGTAGTGGAAGCGCTCGTCGCCGTCCCAGGCCACCATCGAGATCAACTCACCGTTGGGGTCACGCACGAAGCTGGTGCGCTCGCCTTCGGAGGCGATGTTGGTGACCCCGAGGGCGGTGTTGGACAGCTGGCGCTCGATCCGGTCGCCGTCGTGGACGTCGGTGACGCCGCGCATCTGGGTCTGGTCGGTGGTGTCATAGCTCAACCACGCGGCCAGGTCACCGTCGCCGTCGTCGATGCGGGTGTTCTGCTTGGTCACCGAGTACTCGTAGACGTACTCGCCCCGGCCGGTCATGTTCCCAGCCTCATCGTGGGCCACGTCCTCACCGCGGGCGGTGGTGGGCTGGTCGGCGTCGTTGTAGCTGAACTCCTCCTCCCCCGCTTCTAGCAGGTTGCCGACGTCGTCGTAGGTGTAGTCCACGGTGCCGTTGCTGGTCAGGCGCTGCAGCCCGTCGTAGGTGAAGTTCTCCGTTTCGCCGTTGACGGTGCGCGACTGCAATTGGGCGCTGTCCTCGCCCTCGGCGGTGCCCCAGGTGTAGGAGGCCTCCACCAGGGTCTGGTCGGCAGCGCCAGTGGTGGTAATGGAGGTCAGGCGGCCCGAAGCATCGTAGGAGCGTGCCTCTTCGGCCCCGTCCGGATGCACGATCGAGGTGCGCCGGTTGTTCGCGTCAGAGGAGAAGGTGGTCTCCGCACCCGTGTGGTCAACCAGGGATGTGAGGCGGAATGCGGCGTCGTAAGCGTAGGTGGTGGTGTTGCCGTGTTCGGTGATCGAGGTGACGTTCCCGGCCGCGTCGTGGGTGTAGCTGGTCGCCTCGGTCCCGGTGGAGTCGGTGCGCTCGGATGCGTTCAGGTCGCCGCGGCCGTTGTAGGACCAGGTGGTGGTGGCCTGGTCGGTGTGTGTCGCCGTTTGGCGGCCGTTGCCGTCGTACTCGCTGCTCTGGAGCACGTCGCCGTCGTGGGAGATGGACACGATCCGGTCCAGGCGGTCGTACCCGTAGTCCAACCTGGTGCCGTTTCCGTCGGTCACCGAGGTGACCCGCGAGAGCGAGTCGTAGCCGAAGGTGGTCGCGCCGATCGGGCCCGGCTCGGCCATCTCAGTGAGGTTCCCGACGCTGTCGTAGGAGAACGTGGTCTCGTTCCCGTTAGCGTCAGTCACCGACGACACCAAACCCTGGCCCGTGTAGGACAGCGAGGTCACGTCGATGTCCATGTCCTCCTGGACCGCGCGGGTCAGGTTGCCCGCGTCGTCGTAGGACAGCGACAGCTCATCGCCGCTGGGGGTGGTGACGCTGGTGGGTTTGGCCGGATTGGCGGTGTCAGCGAACCCCACCGAGGTAGCCGCGCCGGTGGGCAGTTCGGTGCCGATGAGGTTGTTGAACTCATCGAAGTCATAGGTGACCGAGGCTTCCAGAGCGTCGGTGGTCGAAGCGACGTCGGAGTTGGCGGTCCAGGTCTGGGAGCGGGTGTTGCCGACCTGGTCCACCGCTTCGGTCTGGCGGCCCTGGTCATCGAAGGTGAAGGTCGATTCCCCGCCGTTGGGGTCGCTCACCACCGTCTCGGTGTTGGCGAAGGTGGCGTCGTAGGCATAGAAGGTGCTCGCCCCGCCCTCGGAGCCGTCAGGGACGGTGAGTGAGGAGACCTGGCCGTCGTCGTTGTAGCCGACGGACCAGGTGGCCCCAGTGGCGTCGGTGATCGAGGTGAGCTGGCCGCTGTCGGTGTAGTCGAACGCCAACTCGTCACCGGCACGGTCCACCAATCCGACCAGTTGGCCGCCCTCCCACTCCTGAACGGTGGCGCTTTGGCCGACCGGGTCGGTGATCTCGACCAGTTCGGGTTCGAACTCGCTGCCTTGCCAGTCAAAGGAGGTCACCCGGTCCTGGGTGTCCACGATCGAGGCCAGGTGCCCCTCGGAGTCATAGCGCAGCCGGTGGGTGTTGCCGTTGCGGTCGGCCTGGGAGTACCACCAGCCCTGGGCGGTGAAGGTCCACACCTGGTCCTCGTGCTCGCCTCGGTGGAAGGTGAGCGCGTAGTGGCCGTTGTCCAACTCCACCAAGTCGGCGTTGAGCCCGGCCGGGGAGATGAACGACCCGTCCTCCTGGTCGATGTCGAATCTCTCGCAGTACCCGGAGGGGCCCTGGAAGATGATGGAGTCGGAAAAGATGTTCAGCCCGACGTGGCGGCCATGCGTCTGGGTCCACCCGTCATAGGAACGGGCGGAGTTGTAGAAGGAGGAAACCGACAGGTCCAGACCCGTCCCGGCCACGGTCAGGTCCCGGTGCTGGACGACCAGGTTGCCGTTGTTGGTGTTGACCGCCATCTCCAAGCGGTCGCTGATCTGGTGGCGCTCCAACGGATACCAGGGCTGGATCCCCCGGTTGATGCCATCAGCACACGTACCCACCAAAGCCTCGGGGTCCTCGGCGGTGCGGGCTTCGGGGTCGCTGCCCGGCGGGGTCCAGGGCACCTCGGGCGGGTCCCCGCCCCTGGGGTCGGTGTTGGCCTCACCCGGCTCCCAGGTCTCGGGGATCGGGACGGTGCGGTCAGCGGGTGAGTGCGGGCCTTCATCAGCCCAGGCGGGTGGGGCCGACAGCAATCCGAGGGTGAGGGTGGCGGCGGCCGTGGTGGCCACGACCGTACGCACGGGGTGGGGTCTCAAAGGGGGAACGCTCCAGGGAAGGGGGATCAGGGGATGACAGCGCATCCACACCCGAACCAGTGTCTGGGACGGGCATGAGGATCCGGGGCGGGTGTGGGGATGCGGCCCGGGAAGACTATGAGCGCTGCTCGCCGGGGCGCGATCAACCCACCGTCACCACCATCACCCAGAGCGAGGGGGCCTTTGGGTAGGTTTAATCGGCTCTACAGCAGAACGTAGCGGTGGTGGTGCTGTGCGCAGCGAGAACACCAGGGTGCAGCACACCACTCAGGCCTCTTCAAGCCCCATGTGGGGTACTGGGTACCGGCATCGGGTCGTGGCGTCCACATGTGGCCCCCGACAACAGTTGCCACAAAGCAACTACCTAGGGGAATCAATAAGACACATAGGACGATATGCGTGGAGCATCGGCCCGCCCGATTCTTCGCCCCCACCATCGGACGCATCCCCGGGTTGTGTGCTCCGTTTGTGCTCCGCAGTTCTGGACCGGGACGCCACCGGGCGGCACCCCTTGGCACGAAACGACAGCAATGTTCGGAAGTGAAGGGACAAAACGGCACTCTGTGGCACACACAAGCACGAAAGCATCGGACTTCTCATCCGATAGACGTTCGATGAGCCTGAGGGTGTATTTCGGGTCTGAGCTCGCAGATGGGGAGGTGTCCTTCGAGGGGCCGTGTTCGCTGGTGGGACGGTGTCCTTCGAGAGGGCCGTGTTCTCCGGCGGAGAAAGTGGTATTGCCTGAGCACTGGCCATCACCTGTTGGTGAAAACGGTGACCAGGCAGCATCAGACACGTCCGCTGACGCCGCAGAAGCTGACCTCCCCGCGCGCCGACCGCTGTCATCTTCGCTGCGCTTAACAACGCCGGAGGGCGGTCCCTGGCACTCATTCTGATCAGAGTGAGTACCACCCGCTGGGCCGGAGGTGTGGCCGCCTGAACCTCTGAGCCCGGTCACAGGTCGTGAGCTGGCTCGGGCGGACCCCCGGTGCCTGGTCTTCGGGCACCAGGAGGTCTGGATGTGCGCGACCACCAGGGGCCTCCGGCGAGGGGAGACACGAATCCCCGCCTCGCCGGAGGCCCCTTCGGGTCAGGGGGTGGGGTTCTCATCCGCAGCGGCCGTCGGGCGGGGGCGGTCGTGGCAGGCCGTGTCCTCCGGGACCCGGCCGTCGAGAAGGTACGACTCCACGGCGTCGGCGACACACGGGTGGCGGACGTCCTCCTCGTCGCCCAGGAACTGGGGGTTGTAGTAGATGTGCGCGCCGTCGTCGACCACGGTCACCAGGGGGCTGTCCAGCCTCTGGGCCATGGCCACGCCGCCTGCGTAGTGGGTGCTGGCGTCGAACTCACCCGCGATCACGAGCGCCGGGGTCTCCCACTCGCGGGTCAGTTCGACCAGGGGCTCGGTCGGCTGACTCTCGGAGTAGAGGCACACCCCGGGTCCCGCGGTGCCCGCGCCGGTGCCGAACGGGTGGGCGTCCCTGAGCTCGCGCATGTCCGACCGGTACTGGTCCGGGTCCGTGGGCCACTCCGCTTCGCACAGGAGCGCCTCGGCCAGGTGGGGCGGCCCCGTCATCCGCTCCAGCTGTTCCTCGGCTTCCTCCGGGTCCTCGGGGGGTTCCGGGGTCTCCGGGGGCTCGGGGGCTTCGGGGGCCTCCGGGAGCGGTGTCCCCTCAACCAGGCCCTTCAGCAGCAGGGCCGACGCGTCCCAGGTCCCCTGGTCCTTGGCCGACGCGCTCACCAGGTTGCGGAAGTAGCTTTCGTCGTAGGTCATACCGTCTTCGCCCTCTCGCGGCTCCTCACGCAGCCGCTCGGCGGTCCGCACGAGCGCGGTCAGAACCTGCTCGTGTGTGTCCCCGAGTCCGAACACCTCGTCCCGCTCGGCGATCCAGTCCGTGAAACGGTCGACGTTGGCCGTGTCGGCGGCGGCCTGGCTCAGAAGGTTCTCGTGCCAGAGTCCGTCGGGGTCGACGGCCGAGTCCAGCACGGCACGGTCGAGCCGTTCGGGAAAGAGGCTCCCGTAGACCGCGCCCAGGTACGTCCCGTAGGAGGCACCGAGGTAGTCGATGCGCTCCTCGCCCAGCACGGCGCGGACGACGTCCATGTCGCGGGCGGTGTTGGCGGTGGTGAAGTTGGGCCGCAGGTCACCCTGGGCCTCGTCGCACGCCTCGGCGTACTCCCGCTGCTGGTCGAAGATCCGCTCGATCTCCTCATCGTCGGGGTGCCGGGCCAGAGAGGGCGGGTCCTGCCCGCAGTCGAGCCAGGTGGAGGCGCCCAGACCACGCGGGTCCATCCCGATGACGTCGAAGGCCCGTCCCACGGGGGTGGAACCGATGTCGCCCGCGAACTTGCGTGCGGGGACCCCGGGACCCCCGGGGTTGGTGAACAGGACCCCCTGGTGCTCCTCCCCCTCGACCTCGGCGGGGCTGCGGCTCACGCCCAGGTGGACGCGTTCGCCCTCGGGGTCGCCGTAGTCGAGGGGAACCTCCACCGTCGCGCAGTCGAGGCCGACGAGGTAGAAGTCCTCGCACGCGTGCCAGTCCACGTCCTGGTCGTGGAACGCGGCCAGTGCCCGGTCCTCGGCTGCTCCCGGCTCGTCCGTGGAGGCAGCTGGCGGAGCACCGCTCAGGGAGAGTGCGAGACCGGCCGTGACCACGGTCGCACCCGCGCTGGTCCATCTGGTCGCTGTACCCACTGCGGCTCCTTGCCTGTTCTGACCCGCCGACCCTGTGTCGGTCCTCAGGGGGCTGGGTTGGGGGCGTGGAAGGCAATGTAGTGAGCGGGACGCCACCGGCGGGTCCACCGAAGGAACGAACGCGGGCGTGACGATGGTCGGTGCCCTGGGATCACCGAGACGTGGCGAACGCACCGAAGTCTGTGCACTTCCTCAGTCTTTCGGCCGAGTCCCGACACCGCCGCGCGGTGGCCACACACCGGGTGTGGCCGCTCCCCGTGCGCCGTTCGCCTCACCGCGATCCCCGTCGGAGCATCCGATCGGACGCTCCGCGCGACGGCGCGGGGACCGCTCCGCACGGGCCTGCCCCCACTCCCCAGCGCGCCCTCGGGCACGCGACCGGGGTCGCCGACACGTGTCGGCGACCCCGGTTCGTTCCCACTGCCCGCTCTGCGAGCCCCGAGGCGCTCCGT
The DNA here is from genome assembly GCF_042745575.1 of Nocardiopsis sp. NPDC058789. Lineage (NCBI taxonomy): Bacteria > Bacillati > Actinomycetota > Actinomycetes > Streptosporangiales > Nocardiopsidaceae > Nocardiopsis > Nocardiopsis sp. NPDC058789. The sequence continues at coordinate 376,530 of NZ_JBHYOW010000007.1, read as the reverse complement.
CGTTCGGGAACTCCCCGGGAGAGACGGTCTAGGAGTTCGGACGCAGCAGGACCGGCAGTTCCTTGAGGCTGTTGACCACGATGGAGGGGTGGTTCTCCAGCTTCTCGTCCGGAACGGCGAGCCGGAGGTCGGGGAAGCGCTCGAACAGCAGCGGCAGGGCGATCTGCCCCTCCATACGGGCCAGGTGGGAGCCCGGGCACACGTGCGGCCCGTACCCGAAGGACATGTGGCGCCCCTTCTCCCGGGTCAGGTCGAAGGTGTCCGGGTGCGGTTCCTCGCCGTGCTCGTCACGGTCGCGGCTGATCGCGCCGTAGGAGGTCATCAGGGCCTCCCCCTTGCGGATGGTCCGGCCGCCGAGCTCCACGTCCTCGGTGGCGAACCGGAAGATCATGTTGGAGGTGGGCGGATCGAAGCGCAGGGTCTCCTCCACGACCGTGTCCCAGCCGACCCTGCCCTCCTTGACCAGGTCGAACTGCTCGGGGTGGGCCAGCAGGGCGCGTACGGCGTTGCACAGCAGGTTGACCGTGGTCTCGTGCCCGGCCGCCACGACGACCTGGAGGGTCCCGCGGACCTCCAGGTCCGTGAGCGCGTCGCCGTTCTCCCCGGCGTTGAGGAGCTCGGTGGTCAGGTCGTCGCCCGGGTTGGCGCGCTTCGCGGCGATCATGCCCTCGTAGTAGCGCTCCAGGGTCGCGTAGGTCTCCAGGAACTCCTCGGGCCCGGTGACCGCGCTGAAGAACTTCACGTACATCTCACGGAGGTAGCCGTACTCGGCCTCGTCCACGCCGTAGAGCTCACCGATCACGCTCATCGGGAGTTTGAAGGCGAAGGCGTCCTTGAGGTCCAGCGGCTGGTCCGCCCCGGCCTCCAGATCATCCAGGAGCTGGACGGTCAGGTCGTGGACGCGGGGGCGCAGGCGCTCCACACTCCGGGCCGAGAACGCCTTGGCGGTGAGCAGGCGCAGGCGCTTGTGCTCGGCTCCGTCAGTGCCGAGGAGGTTGGTGGGGGTGGGCGGGATGGTGCTCATCAGCGGCCACGCCTCGGGGATCCGACCCTGCTGGTAGTCGTCCCAGTGGGCGACGTCCTTCACCAGGCGCGGGTCGGTGAGCGCGGCGCGGGCGGCCTCGTGGTGGGTGACGGCCCAGGCGGTCACCCCGTCGGGCAGCTCCACGCGGGTGACCGGGCCTGCGGCGTGGAGGATCTCGCGTTCGGCGCGCAGGTTCGCGACGTAGGGGTCCAGGGTGACGGTTCCGGCGTTTCCATGCTGAACGGGGCAGGACATCGGTGCACTCCTCGGGTCGGTTCGGGGGGATGGTGGGGAGGACGCGGGGATCGGGGCACACGAGGACTGACGGTCAGTGGCCCCCGTAGGGTTCGGTCGGGGTGAAGGTCACGGGCAGGGAGGCGACCCCCCGCACCCAGGGCGAGGGGCGCCAGCGCAGCTCCTCGGCGGGCACCGCCAGCTCGATGTCGGGGAGCCGGTCCACCAGCACCTCGACGCCGGTGACGGCGATGATCTCCGCGATCTCCCGGGCCGGGTAGGGGCACTGGTGGGGGCCGTGTGAGAACGACAGGTGGGCCTGGCTGCCACGGTCACCGATCCGGCCCGCGGTGGAACGCACGAGGGGGTCCCGGTTGGCGCCCGAGATCCCGAGGAGCACCAGGTCGCCCTGGCGGATGACCTGGCCTCCCAGCTCCACGTCGTGCGCGGCGAAGCGGCCCGCGTGGATCTGGGTGGGGGTGTCCTCCCACAGGACCTCGTTCAGGGCCTCCTGCACGCTGTTGCGGGCACCGGCGATGGACGCGCCGAAGCGTTCGTCGGTGAACATCAGCCGGAGCGCGTTGCCCAGCCACTCCGCCGTCGGCTGGTTCCCGCCGCCCAGCAGGACGATGAGCTCGGGGACCGCCTCCTCGTCGCTGTACCGGGCGGGGTGGCCGAGCAGGCGGGAGACCACGTCCGGCCCGGGCCTGGCCCGGCGCTCCGCCACCAGCTCGCCCATGGCGGCCATCAGCGCCTGCTGGGCGACCATGGCGTCGGGGCCGCCGTCGATCATGGTGTTCATGTCGTCGGCGAGGCGGTCGCCGCGCGGGTCGTCCAGGCCGTACATCCAGCTGAGCACGAGCGCGGGCAGCCGCGCCGTGTAGGAGGTGCGCAGGTCCGTGCCGTCGGTGGCGCAGAACGCGTCGATGAGCCGGTCGGCCATGCGCGCGGTGGTGGTGCGCAGCTCGTGCAGGTCGGTGCCGGACAGCGCGTCGCCGAGCGCGCCGGTGCGGCGGCGGTGCTCGGCGCCCTCGGAGTAGAGCACCGACGGCAGCTGGATCACCATCGGCAGCATCGGCCAGTCGGCGGGGACCAGGTGCCAGGAGTTCCAGCGGCTGGAGCTGCGGGCGAACGTCGTCGTGTCGTTCATCACCCGGTGCAGTTCCCGGTAGCCGACGACCAGCCAGGCGGGGACGTCGCCCTCCATGCGCACGGGCACGACCGGACCGTGCTCGGCCCGCATCCTCTCGTAGAGGCCGCCCGGGTCGGACTGGAACTCGGGTCCGTGCAGCTGGACGGGACAGCCGGTCATCGGGCACCTTCCGTGATCAGGGAGCGCACGTGCTCCACCAGGGCGATGAGCACCCTCTTTGCCGAGTCGCGCTCGCGGGCGTCGCAGCGGAGCAGGGGGATGCCCGGGTCCAGGTCCAGGGCGGTGCGCACGTCCTCCAACGTGTGCTCGGACGCGCCGAAGTCGTTGTGCGCCACGACGAAGGGCGTTCCCTGGTCCTCCAGTCGGTCGATGGCGTAGAAGCAGTCCTCCAGGCGCCGGGTGTCGACCAGCACGACCGCGCCCAGGGCGCCGGTGAACAGCCGGTCCCACAGGAACCAGAAGCGTTCCTGGCCGGGCGCGCCGAACAGGTAGAGGACCGAGGTGGCGTCGAGGGTGATGCGGCCGAAGTCGAAGGCCACGGTGGTGGTGCGCTTGCCCTCGACTCCCTCGAGGTCGTCGATGCCCGCCCCGGCACGCGTCATGGTCTCCTCGGTGGTCAGCGGGCGGATCTCGCTGACGGAGCTGACCATGGTGGTCTTGCCGACCCCGAATCCGCCGACCACGGCGATCTTCAGGGCCTGTTCGGTGCTGTCGGCCAGCGGGGTGACCGGCTGGTCAGTGCGAGCGGGTTCAGAGGTTGTGGAGTGCAACGAGCACCTTCTCCAACACGTCCGGGGAGGCGAGGGGGTGCGCCGGTGAGGGCGCCGGGGCCGGGTGGCGGGCGGTGACCCGGCCGGTGTCGAGGAGGTCGGTGAGCAGGATCCGGGTGACCGCCACGGGCAGGCGCAGGTGGGCCGCGACCTCCACGACCGCCATGGGGTTCACGCACAGGCGCAGGATGGCGGCGTGTTCGGACTGCATACCGGGGACGGGCGCGCTCTCCGCGACGATGAGGGCGACGGCGTCCAGGGAGTCGTCGGCGCCACGGCTGCGGCCCGAGGTGATGATGTAGAGCCGGTCCGGGCTCTCCCGTCGGTACGGGCTCACTCCGCTTCGGCTCCGACTCGGGACGGCGTGGTGAGGTGCTCGCCCATCTGCTCGACCAGTTCGTTCATGTTGTGGCCGACCAGCCCGGGCTCGGCCTCACCGCTGGTGATGACCGCGAGGTGGGTGCCGTGCCCCGCCTCGACGATGAAGAGGAGACCGCCGTAGAACTCGGCCATCGCCTGCCGGACGCCGCCGCGGCCGTCACCGAACTCCACGGAGGCGCTGTGCGCGAGGCTCTGCACCCCTGCCGCGATCGCGGCCAGGTGGTCGGCGCTGTCGTTGCCCAACGCGGCGGTGTGGCACAGCTTGAGGCCGTCCCGGGAGAGCACGAGGGCGTGTCGGGTGCCGGGGGTGCGCTCCAGCAGGCCTTCGAGCAGCCAGGTCAGCGTCTTGAGGTCCATCATGCTTCCTTCGGTGAGTCGGTCGTCTCCTGGCCGCGCACGGCGGAGCGGAACGCGCCGAACCCCTGGGACGAGGTGCGGGGGCCTGCCTCCTTGGGGGCGGGCCGGTTGCGTTCCGCCGCCGCGAGGGACCGGCCCCGGCGGCGCATGGGCAGTCCGCTGTCCGCCCTCGGGGCGGGGGCCGTGTCGGCGGAGGCCGCCGTCTCGCGGGAGGAGGGCTCGGGAACGGTGATCGGCTGTGCGGGGACGCTGACGGGCAGCGGTTTCACGATGCGCTGCGGCAGGAGCAGGACCACGGCGGTACCGCCCCTGGAGGAGGAGCGGAAGGAGACTTCGAGGCCGTAGCGCTGGGCGATACGGCCCACGACCGAGAGTCCCAGGCGGGTCCCGGAGATGGTGGTGATGTCGAGGCCGTCGCTGACCGCGTCGCGGGCCCGGCGCAGCGCCTCCTCGCCCATGACGAGGCCGCCGTCCTCGACCATGACGGCGATCCCCGCCTGGACCTCCTCCACGTGGACGTGGACCTCGGCGGTGGGCGGGGAGAACTTGGCCGCGTTGTCGAGGATCTCGGCCAGGGCGTGGATGACGCCCTCGGCGGCGAACCCGGCGACCGCCAGGTTGGTGACGCTGTGGGTGCGCACCCGCTGGTAGGCACCGATGCGGCCCATGGCGCCGCGCAGGACGCTCTCCATGGGGATGGCCCGGCCCCAGCGGCGGCCCGATCTGGCGCCGGTGAGGATCGCGATGCTGTCGGCCACCCGGCCGGTCTGCGCGGTGGTGTGGTCCAGGCGCATGAGGTCACCGAGGACGTCGGCCCCGGCGTCGCCGTCTCCGTGGCGCTCCTGCATGCGGCGCAGATCGGCGAGCATGGTGGTGGACAGCGCCTGGACCCGTCCGGCGGCGGTCGCGCACGCGGCCATGGCGGCGGAGCGGCGGCGTTCGGAGGCGGAGATCTCGGTGGCCACGCTCCGCAGGGCGGCGGCGATCGCGGGGTCCGCCATCTCGGGCATCCGGTGCAGGACGGTCTCGGCGGAGTCACCGGAGCGCAGCTGCTCGACCATCCGGGGCAGGAGTTCCGTGGAGAGCGCCGCTGTCTCGGCATGGGCCCGGTCGACGCGGGCGCGCAGCTCGGCGGCCTCGCGGTCCCGGCGGCCCAGGAGGAGCGCCAGGACGAGGATCAGCAGGAGCGCGATCCCTCCGGCGGTCAGGACCGGGGCCCACCCGTCGGGTCGGGTCGCCCAGAGCGCCCACCCCCAGGCGGGCAGGGCCGGTACCAGGACGAGCAGCCAGCGCGGGGTGGTCGACGCCAGGGGCGGTGCTCCGTCGGGACGGGGGGTCTGGTCAGTCATGGTGCTCCATGTCCGGACACGTCCTCACTCTTTGTACACGCCGAAGGGCACGCCGGACGGGCATCCTCGGCCCACGTGCACTGTTGTGTTACATAGGCGGTCGCACGGCCTTCAACCTGCCCTTTGTTCACACAGCGAGCAAAGATACCACTTGACCCAACTGCCTCCCATGTCAGAACAATGACAATTACTGGAGTTATCAGACAAAGCCCGCGATACGACACGAGGGTCGACACATCACCGGATCGGAGCGAATCGATCTCCCGGAGAATCCCGGCGGAACGCGGACCGAATCCCCGTGCGCCTTTCCCAAACCGCGCCGACGTGCGAATACGGGACCGTCCGAATAGGACCTCACCGACCTCGGGGACCCCGGACCACGCCGGACCGGGTGCCGGACGGAGGGGCGGCCCCGGCGTCCGGCGTCGGGTGTGTCGGGGTGGGTGCGCGGACTTCGGGGCCCCGACCCCTAGGGTGGTGCAGGTCACAACCACCGGAGGGGCTCGGTGAGGCGGGCCCTCGTGGCGCGGGCGGGCTCCCGCGTCCGCCGGGGAGGTTCGACCTCAGGTCAGTGGGGAATCTTGACGTGGACCGACGCGTTACACCCCGCGAGACCGCACAAGCGCCTGGAGGCACCCACACGATGGCCGAGCGAGCACTTCGCGGCACACGGCTCGGGGCGACGAGCTACGAGAACGACCGCAACACCGACCTGGCTCCCCGGCAGGAAGTCACCTACGACTGTACCCGGGGTCACCGCTTCTCGGTCACCTTCGCGACCGAGGCCGAAATCCCCGCCGAATGGGAATGCCGTTTCTGCGGCGACCGCGCACTGCGCCGTGACGGCGGCGGCGAGGAACCCAAGAACACCAAACCGGTCCGCACCCACTGGGACATGCTGCTCGAACGCCGCAGCATGGAGGATCTGGAGGAGGTTCTCGCCGAGCGGCTGGAACTGCTCCGCGCCCGTCGCCGCGAAGAGGCGGCGAAGGTCGAGGAGATCGCCAAGCAGCGGCAGAGCGCCTGACCCCTGGGACGGCCCGAGGGCCTGCCCCACGACGGATACGGGGGCGGTGGACGTGAGATCCACCGCCCCCGTCGTCGTGTCCGGGTCCGGGACCGGTCAGGCCCCGGTGCCGAAGGGGTCCTGGGTGTGACCCACGAGCTCCTTGACCGAGCCGAGCACCCGGGTGGGCCGGTACGGGAACTGGTCGGCGGTGTCGCGGCCGGAGATGCCCGAGAGCACCAGGACGGTCTGGAGTCCGGCCTCCAGGCCGCTGAGCACGTCGGTGTCCATGCGGTCACCGACCATGAGGGTGTTCTCCGAGTGCGCGCCGATCCGGCGCAGCGCCGAGCGCATCATGAGGGGGTTCGGCTTGCCCACGAAGTAGGGGCGGCGGCCGGTGGCCTTCTCGATCAGCGCGGCGACGGCGCCGGTCGCGGGGAGCGGCCCCTCCGCGCTGGGCCCGGTCTCGTCCGGGTTGGTGGCGATGAACCGGGCGCCGTTGCGCACCAGGCGGATCGCCCGGGTGATGGCCTCGAAGCTGTAGGTGCGGGTCTCCCCCAGCACCACGTAGTCGGGGTCGCGCTCGGTCATCACGTAGCCCACGTTGTGCAGGGCGGTGGTCAGGCCCGACTCACCGACCACGTAGGCCGAGCCGCCGGGGCGCTGGGTCTGGAGGAACTGGGCCGTGGCCAGGGCGGAGGTCCAGATGGACTCCTCGGGGATGTCCAGCCCGGTGTTGAGCAGCCGCGCCCTCAGGTCGCGCGGGGTGTAGATGGAGTTGTTCGTCAACACCATGAACGGGGTCCCCTGCTCGCGCAGCTCCGCGATGAGCGTGTCCGCTCCGGGGATCAGGTGCTCCTCGCGTACGAGCACGCCGTCCATGTCGAAAAGGTAGTTCCACTCGTTGCTCACGTGCCCCATTGTGCAGGTACGGACCACTAAGGCGCCATTCCTACCGACCGGTATCCGCGTGTTGGGCGGTTGAGACTGCTCACACAGGTCACACGGGAGGCCAGGGGACGGAGGGCCAGTCAGGGGCCGGGTAGGGGTGGATGCCGTGGTGGATGAGCAGGTCCACGCGTTCGCGCACCGCGTAGGCCTCGGGCCCGGTCAGGTGGGTGGCCAGCGTCGCGCCGAGCGGATCGTCCGAGGCGCGCAGCCTGGTGCGCAGGGAGGCCAGGGCGATCAGCGCCTCGTCGGTGAGGGGCTGCCCCTGCCACTGCCACAGGACCGTGCGCAGCTTGTAGTCCTCCGCGAAGGACACCCCGTGGTCGCAGCCGTACAGGTGCCCCTCCGGCGTGGGGAGCAGGTGGCCGATCTTGCGGTCGGAGTTGTTGATCACCGCGTCCAGGACGGCCATCCGGCGCAGCCCCGCGTGCTCGGTCTCACGGGAGAGCGCGACGAGGTCGACGGTGGTGTCGCCGTGCACCCACAGCTGGACCATGCCCTCGCCGTAGGGGCCGTCCCGGTGGACGGTGGGCGGCACCACGGACCAGCCGAGCGCCTCGGAGACCGCGTAGGCCGACACCTCACGCCCGGCGAGCGTGCCGTCGGGGAAGTCCCACAGGGGCCGCTCCCCCGCCACCGGCTTGTACACGCACACGGCGGAACGGTCGCCGTCGGAGACCGTGCAGTACAGGGTGGCGTTGGAGGCCGCCGTCAGGCGCCCCTCCACCGTGATCTCCCCCCGGCGCAGGAGGTCCAGCCCCTCCTCGGGGGTGAGTCCGCCGAAGGCCGCCGTGGTCACCGTCGGCGGCGGTTCGGCGGCGGTCGGGGAACCGCAGGTGTCGTCGTCCACGAGGTGCCTCAGACGAGACGGTCCGGGCGGTAGCCGTTCTGGCGCGCGCAGATGTGACCGTTGGGGTCGAGCGGACGGCCGCAGAGCGGGCAGTCGGGGCGCCCGGCGGAGACGACCTTCAGGGCGCGTCCGGCGAAGGCGCGCGCCTCTCCGGGCCTGAGGTAGACACGCAGGACGTCACGGTGGGCGGGGGCCTCCTCCGCGAAGACCTCCAGCTCCTCCTCGTCGTCGTCCTCGACCAGCTCCTCGGTGGCGGTCTCGTCGATCTCCTGGGCCTCGATGATGACGCGGGCCACCTCGGCGTCCCACGCCAGGGCGAGGGTGCCCACCCGGAAGTCCTGCTCGATGGGCTGTTGCAGCGGACCGTCGTCCTCGGGCGGCGCGACGTCGTCCGGCGGCGCTCCGAAGCGGCGGTGCACCTCTTCCAGCAGCTCCTCGATACGGGTGGCCAGGGCCTCCACCTGGGACTTCTCCAGCACGACGCTGGTGATGCGACCCTCACCGACGGCCTGGAGGAAGAAGGTGCGGTCCCCAGGCTGGCCGACGGTCCCGGCGACGAACCGTTCCGGCGGGTTGAACTGAAAGACGGGCATGGATAGCACCCTAAGGGATGACGGTGACGCGGTGCGAGATACCGCCACGGTCAGGGGCGGGGCGTCCCCGCGTCCGCCTCGGGCGCCTGGCCCGCTCCGCCACCGACCGCCGCGTCACCCCGGGTCTCCGCCGCCGTGGGCAGGGCTCCGGCCAGGGGCTCCCCGGTGTCGTTCAGCTTGTTCAGGAAGGGCCGGGTCCGCGTGTAGGTGAGGGAGGTGACCGAACACGGGTCGACGCGCAGGCGCTGGAAGAGGTCCAGGTGCATGCCCAGGGCGTCGGCGACGATCGCCTTGATCACGTCGCCGTGGCCGCAGACCACGTACACGGGAGGGGCGGACCCGGGACGGGCCTGTTCGAGTAGTCGCCCGTTCCAGTCCCGGACGGCCTCGACCGCGCGCGCGGAGGTCGTGGCCAGGGCCTCCCCGCCGGGGAAGCGGGCGGCGCTGGGGTGGTCCTGGACCACCCGCCACAGGGGCTCGGCGGCCAGGTCGGTGAGGGAGCGGCCGGTCCAGCTGCCGTAGTCGCACTCGACGAACCTGTCGTCCGTGGTGACGGGGGCGCCAAGGCGCTCGGCGATGGCCTCGGACGTCTCCTGGCAGCGTTCGAGCGGGCTGGACACGAGCGCGGCGGGGGCCAGCCCCGCCAGTCGTTCGGCCAGGCGGGAGGCCTGGTCGCGCCCCACGTCGTTGAGGTGGACGCCGGGCGCCCGCCCGGCCAGGCGCGGCCCGGTGGCGTCGGTCATGCCGTGCCGGACGAGCAGGAGGGTGATCGCCTCGTGCGCGGGGGCGTCGTCTGGGGTGTCTGCGCGTGTGGCCATGACACCAGGGTAGGTCGCCCTCGGGCGCGGTGTCCGGACCACTCCTCCCGCCCGTCGTCCGTCACCACCCTCGACGGACGCACGCGGCGCGGTGTCCTCGCGTCGCCACCGGGCCGCCGCCCTCCGGCCTCGGGCGGGCCACCTGCGAGGGTGGCCCGCCCGAGGCGGGGAACGGCCGGGGACGTCCGGACTGTGCGCGGGCGGGAGCGGCTATCCGACCCCGGCTCCGCCCTGCGGGGAGAGCACTCCGGTGGTGACCAGCACGATGATGAGCACGCCCAGGGCGATGCGGTAGTACACGAACGGCATGAAGCTGTGCGTGGTGATGAACCTCATCAGCCAGGCGATGACCACGTAGCCGATCACGAACGCCACCAGGGTGCCGACGATCGTGGCGCCCCAGCCCGCGTACTCGTTGCCGCCGATGTCGAGCATCTTGTACAGGCCCGAGGCGAACACGGCGGGCATCGCGAGCAGGAACGCGAACTCGGCCGCGGCCGGTCGGGTGAAGCCGAGCAGACGGCCGCCGGTGATGGTGGCGCCCGAACGGGAGACGCCGGGGATCAGCGCGAGGGTCTGGAACAGACCGAAGGTCAGGCCCCGGCCGAGGGTGAGGTCCTCCAGCTCGTTCTGCTTGCGGGCGAAGTGGTCGACGGCGCCCAGGAGGAGGCCGAAGAGGATGAGAGAGAGGGCGATGAGGCGCAGGTCGCGGAAGACCCCGTCGATCTGGTCCTCGAAGAGCAGGCCCAGGACGCCGATGGGGATGGTCGCGAGGATGATGTACCAGCCCATACGGGCGTTGACGTCGCCACGCAGGTTCCGGTTGACCAGGGATCCGCACCACACGGAGATGATCGCCCACACCCGCTTGCGGAAGTACACGACCACCGCCAGTTCGGTGCCGATCTGGCTGACGGCGGTGAACGCCGCCCCCGGGTCGGACCAGCCGAAGAAGGCCGCGAAGACGCGCAGGTGGGCGCTTGAGGACACGGGCAGGAACTCGGTGAGTCCTTGGATGAGGCCGAGAACGACCGCCTCGAAGATGGACACTCGGATACGGACTTTCGTGACGGGTCCGGGCCCCTCGGGGCACGGACACGAACCGGACGGGGTGTCGGCCCGGACGGCCCGCGAGACGAGAGGACGCGTGTCGGCGCTGGTCCGGCCCACACCGACAGTACGCAGCGAAGATGTACCCAGGGCCTACTTCCGATGAACACGGTAATCTCCGCCGCATGGAACAGCGACAGGTGGGCAGATCAGGGCTCTGGGTGTCTCGTACCGCCCTCGGCACGATGAGCTGGGGAAACGACACCTCCGAGGAGGAGGCCGGGCAGCAGCTCACCGCGTTCGTGAACGCGGGAGGCACGCTCGTGGACACGGCGGACATCTACACGGGCGGCCAGAGCGAGCGGATCCTCGGGCGGCTCCTGCGCGGGACGGTGCGCCGCGAGGACGTGGTGGTGGCCACCAAGAGCGGGCACACGCCGGAGGCGTACCGGCCGGTGGACGGCTCGCGGCGCCACCTCCTGGCGTCGCTGGACGCCTCCCTGCGGCGTCTCCAGACGGACTACGTGGACCTGTGGCAGCTGCACGTGTTCGACCCGTGTACGCCACCCGAGGAGACGCTGTCCGCGATGGAGACGGCGGTCGCCTCGGGCAAGGCCCGCTACGTGGGCACGGGCGACCTCAAGGCCTGGCAGTTCGCCACGTTGGCGACCTGGCAGCGCGCCCAGCCCGGACGGGTGCCGCTGGTGAGCGCGGGCACGGAGTACTCGCTGCTCAACCGGGGCGCCGACCACGCACTGCGCCCGGCCGCGGCGGCCAGTGAGGCGCACGTGATCGCCTGGTCCCCGCTCGGGCGGGGCGTGCTCAGCGCGAAGTACCGCAACGGGGTCCCGGCGGACTCGCGCGCCGCCTTCCCGCACATGGCGCCCTACGTGGAGCCCTACCTCGACGACCGCAGCCGCAGGGTGGTGGAGTCGGTGTGCACGGCCGCCGAGGGCCTGGGCGTGTCACCGCTCGCGGTGGCGCTGAGCTGGGCCCGCGACCAGGAGGGGGTGGCCGCCGCCGTGGTCGGCCCGCGCACGCTCTCCCAACTGGAGGAGATCCTGTCCGTGGAGAGTGTGCGCCTGCCGCCCAAGATCCGCGACGCCCTAGACGACGCCACCGCCGGACCCGAGCGCTGAGGGCCCGGGCCCACGGCGCCCGGTTCAGGTACCGGGTGGGATCGGGAAGTTCTGGTCGAAGACGTGGTCCGGGTCGTACACGGCCTTGAGGGCCCGCAGGCGTCCCAGCGCGGGTTCGGGGAAGGCCTGGGCCAGGACCTCGGGGCCGGTGCGCGTGTCGAAGCTCAGGTAGAGCCCCCGCGCCGCCTCGCCCAGCTCCGCCCAGCGGCGGTCCAGGGCTTCGGCGCGGCGTCCCATGGCTGCCAGCGAGAACTGGGCCGTGCGGTGCGGGTAGGCGGTGGCGTCGGCCGCGACGTCGTTGACCGCCCCGCCGACCTGGCGCAGTTGCATGAAGTACGCGTCACCCGTGGCGAGCGCGCGGGTCATGGCCTCGGCGGACTCGTCGGTCACGTGTTCCAGCAGCGCCGAGCGGGCGACCGGGGTCCCGCCGCCCTCGTGCGGACCGGCGTGCCCGACCAGGAGCGCCGGGTAGGGAGCGACCTGTGCGCGCTGGTCCAGGACCGGGCCGACCTTGAGGAAGGGTTCCAGGGCCCGGACGGCGGCGTCGGTGTCGTCCCCCGCGAACACCACCATGGCCTGCGCCACGGGTCCCTGGCCGCCCCGGGCCTGTCCCAGGGTGAGGAACGCGGTGACCTCGCGTGGCGCGGCCTCGGCCACCTCTCCCCAGGTCCGGAGGAAGGCCGCGGTGTCCGAGGCGTCGTAGGCGAACCGACCGAGGACGACGTCCCGGACCGGCGCCGCCACCGCCTCCACGGAGGTGACCACGCCGAAGTTGGCCCCGGCGCCGCGCACCGCCCAGAAGAGGTCGGGGAGGTGCTCGGCGTCCACCCTCAGCTGGTCACCGGCGGCGGTGACCAGCTCCACGGCGGTGAGGCGGTCGATGGTCAGCCCGTGGGCGCGGGACATGTACCCCAGGCCCCCGGTGGTGGCGAGCCCGCCGACGCCCACTCCGCCGTGGTCGCCGGAGCTGATCGCGAGGCCGTGCTGGTGCAGGACGGAGCCGACCTCGCCCCAGCGGGCGCCGGCGCCGAGCCGGACGAGACCGGATCCGGCGTCCAGGACCTCGACCGCGTTCATCCGGCCGAGGTCGAGGACCACGCCGCCGTCGTTGGTGGAGCGGCCGCTGATGCCGTGTCCGCCGCTGCGCACGTTGAGCGGCGCGTCCTGCTCGAGGGCGTAGGCCAGGGCCTCGGCCACCTGGTCGGGGGCGGTCGGGCGGAGGACGAGCCCGGGGCGGCCCCGCTGCATGTATCCGTGCCGGACCTTCGTGTACCCCTGGTCACCGGGTTCGACCGCCGTGTCGCGCAGGCCGTGTGGGACGGCGTCGTAGTCGATGCCGGAACGGCGAGCCGTGAGGGCGGCGGCGGGGCGGGCGGGGCCGGTGGGGGTTCCGGCGCCGGCGCGTTCGCGCTCGACCGCCTCGCGCAGGGCGGGCGCCACCTCCCGCCCGAAGGTGTCGATGGCGCGGGGGTCGTCGGTGGGCAGCACGAACGTGGCGAACCCGTGGTCCAGGACCAGGGGCAGCAGCTCTTCCACCCACTGTTCCGGCGGGCCCTGGAGGAAGCCTCCGCTTGCCGGGGAGAAGGCGGCGCCGGTCAGGTTGAGCAGACGGCGGATCTGCCGTGGGTCGCGGCCGTGCTCGCGCGCGGAGTCGTCGATGGTCGCGTTGAGCCCGGCCAGGTCCTCGGGCTGGACGTAGCCGAGGCTGGGCAGCCAGCCGTCGGCCTTGGCGCCGACCAGGCGGAGCATGCGGGGCTTGTAGGCGCCCAGCCAGATCCGGATGTCGTGGGCGGGCTCGGGGCCGCGCTTCATGCCGTGGACGGAGTAGTGCTCACCCTGGCGGCGCACCCCGCCCCGTTCGTCGGTGTCCCAGACGTCCCGGATGAGGTCGATCGCCTCGGAGAGGGCGTCCACGGACTGGCCGGGGGTGCGGCGTCCGCCACCCATGGCCTCGATGGCGTCCCAGAAGCCCCCCGCGCCGAGTCCCAGCTCGAAGCGGCCCTGGGAGAGGCGGTCGAGGCTGGCGGCGGCGCGGGCCAGGACGGCGGGCGGGCGCAGGGGAAGGTTGATCACGTTGCCGGAGACACGGAGGCGCTCGGTGCGGGCGGCGACCCAGCTCAACAGGGTCCAGGTGTCGAGGAAGTCCGGGTTGTAGGGGTGGTCCTGGAAGGTGGCCAGGTCCAGCCCCGCGGCTTCGGTGAGTTCCGCGAGCCCGACCACGCGGTCGGGGTCCCGCGCGGTCGGCGTGAGGAAGGTGCCGAACTCCAGGGGGTGTCCGTAGTCGGGCATGGCCTGGTCTCCCGGGGATCGTTTGTCGAGCAAATGATGTTCAGGTCAACTTATCTGACCCAACACCTATTCCTGGTAATCTCGGACCATGACACCCACCACGCCGGAGCCCGTCCCCGGCATCGGGGACCACAACCTGGGCTGGTCCCTGGCCGTGCTGCTGCGCCGCTGGCACGAGCACGTGGAGGCGGCCCTCGACGACCTCCCGCACGGCAGCCGCGGCTACCACGTGCTGGCCGCCGCCTCCCGAGGCGACGCCCCCACGCAGGCGGCGCTGGCCGAGCGCCTGCTCATCGACCGCAGCGTGATGACCTACCTCATCGACGACCTGGAGGCCGCCGACCTGGTCCGGCGCCGGGCCGACCCGTCTGACCGCCGGGTGCGGCGGGTGTGCTCCACCGACCACGGCTCCGAGGTCCTGGCCAAAGCGAGCCAACTGGTCGAGCACGTGGAGGAACGCCTGTTGGGCGGCCTGGACGCCGACACCCGAGCGCTCTTCCGTACCGCCGCGGCGGCGGCCGCCACCGCCGTGCAGGAGGCCTCCCCCGACACCGACCCCTGCGCCGCCGTCCTCCAGGTGACCCGGGACACGTGAGCCTGTGGACGGCGGACACCGCGTGTCGCCGCGAGTCGGTAGGCTCCCTCCGAGTCCACGAACCACCTGACGAGGGGAACCGGTGTCCGAGGCTGTCGAGAAGGTCCTAGCCGTCCTTGACCGGATGGGTGCCCCGCACGCCCTGGCACCACGCCTGGTGTCCGCGCTGAGCCCCCGACCCGCCGCCGAACTGGACGCCAACCCCTGGCTGCTCCTGCGCCTGCCCGAGGTGACCGTCGAGCAGGCCGACTACTGCGCCCGCAGGCACCTGGGCGAGGCCGCGCGGCCCGACGACCCCCGCCGCCTGGGCGCCCTGGTCGGACACACGCTGCGCACCGCCGCCCGCCGGGGCCACACCGCGATCGAGGAGAAGAGGCTGGCCACGGTGGTCGGCCAGCTCGGGATCGCCGACCCCCGCTCCGCGCTGGAGGCGGCGGTCGCCGCCGAGGAGATCGCGCTGTTCGAGGGCGGCGACGAGGCGGACGACGACTTCGACTTCGAGGAGGGCGGTGTCCCGGAGGTACCGGACCTGCCCGACCCCGAGCGCCACTACGCCCTCCACGACGTCGGCCACGCCGAACAGCGGCTCGGGGAACAGCTCCTCCGGCTGATCGGCGGCAGCGAGCCGATCATGGACCCGATGACCGCCGCGGAGACCCTGGCTGCGGCCACCACCGAGCACGGACTGGCGATCTCCGAGACCACCCGGGAGGCGCTGCTCACCGCCACCATGCGCCCGGTGACCGTGGTGCACCACGGCCCCGGAGACCAGGCCGAGACCGCCCGGGCCCTGCTCTGCCTGGCCGCGATCGCGCGGGAGAGCCAGGTGGGGATCGCGGTGGTGACCCCCACCGCACCCACCGCCGCCGCCGTCAACGCGGACCTGGACCGGCTGCTGGGCGCGGGAGAGCCGCCCGTGCGCGCGGTGTCCCTGGCCGCCCTGCTGTCCGGCGAACCCGCCCCTGCGGGGATCGTGGTGCTCTGCGAGTCGATGTCCCTGGGCGTGGCCCGGATGGCCGACCTGGTGTCGGCCTGCGTGGACGACGCCCACCTGGTGCTGCTGGCCGACCCGGACCAGGCCCCCTCCGCCACCCCTGGCCGGGTGGTGGTGGACGTGGCCGCCTCGCGAACCGCGCACGTGGCGGTCGTGGCCGACGACGCCGAGCCCTCCCCCGTGGCCGTGCTCGCCCGCGCGGTGGCCGAGGGCGACTGGCCCGAGGTGGAGGCGCCCGACCGCGAGGTCGTGCGGGTCCCGGCCGCCTCGGGCGAGGAGGCCGCCCACCGCGTCACGCAACTGGTGACCGACTCCATCCCCCGGGCTCTGGGGATCGGCTCCGACCAGGTTCAGGTCATCACCTGCCGCGAGGACGGCCCGGCCGGTGCCCGCGCGCTCAACGCCGCCTGCAAGGAGCGCCTCAACCCCGGCCCGGGAGCGCACGGCGGCTTCGACGTGGGCGACCGCGTGGTGCTCACCGCCGGGGGTCCCGGCTACGGCCCCGGCGACACCGGTCACCTGCGCGAGGTGACCGAGGGCGCCGTGATCGAACTGACCGACGGCACCCGGGTCACCGTCACCGATCCCTCCGCCCTTCGCCCGGGCTGGGCGGTGAGCGTGGCCGTGGCCCACGGGAGCCGCTGGCCCGCCGTGGTGGCGGTCTTCCCGCCCCAGGTCCCGGTGTCCCGCCCGCAGGCGTACACGGCCCTGACCAGGGCGACCCGTCACGTGTCCGTGGTCGACGCCACCGACGGCGCCCTGGAGACCGGCGTGCGCGAGACGCTCGCCCCGGACCGCACCACCCGCCTGGCCCTGATCCTCCGCACCGGTTGAGCGCCCGGCCCGGGCTCCCACCCCCGGGCCGTTCCGCGCCGGACCACGACCGCCAGGTCGCCGTCAGGGCCGGAGCGCGATGCTCACCCGCTCGGTGACGCCGTTCACGGTGACACCGAGCTCCACGGTCCCCTCCCTCAGGGCGGTGAACCGTCCGGTCGCGGGGTCGAACGCGGCGACGTGGTCGGGCCCGGCGTCGTCGCCCGGACCGAGGTGCACGTCGTCGGAGCCGAACCAGTCGGCGCTGACCGGAGGGGCGACCGGCACCGAGGTGCCGTCGTTGTCCACCGTCGCGGTGACCTCCGCCTGCTCTCCCACGGTGACCGAGGCGGGTGCGGCCAGCTCCAGCCCGTCCACGTGGGGACGCAACTCGGTCACCACCCAGTCCTCCTCGTGCCCGCCGGTGTTCACGCCCCACAGCGACCACCCGGTGAAGCCGCCGTCGGCGGGGCCGCCCGAGGGGTTCTTGCCGACGTTGCCGTTGACGACGTAGGGCACCCCGTCGACCCGGTCGGCGTGGAACACGCCCACGTGAGCGCCGATGAAGGCCGCGCCCTTGCCGGTCTCGGCCCGGAATCCGGACAGCCAGTTCTCCACGGTGGCCGCCTCCTTGCGGTCCGCCAGCTCACTCGCCCGGGTGGGCAGCGGGTCGCGGAGGGGCACGTGCTGGGCGACCACGACGGACGTCACCGAGGGGTCGTGGGCCGCCGCGTCCAGCTGTTCCCGCAGCAGCCGCAGCTGTGACCAGTCGCTGGCCTGGTAGGACAGACGCGCCGTGTCCAGGAGGACGAACCTCGTCCCGTGGTGGTCGACCACCTGGTGGGAGTCACCGAACGCCTCCCGGAAGTTGTCCAGTGTCCCCTCGGAGACCTCGTGGTTGCCCGGCACGTAGTAGTAGGGCAGCTCCCCTTCGAGCTCCTCGTCGAGGATCCGACGGGCCAGCTCGAGGTCCTCCGGTGCGGCCTCGTCCACGAAGTCGCCGTTGATGATGAGGAACTCGGCGTCAGTGGCGCGGATCTCCCGGAGCGCCCGCCGTGTGTAGGCGACGATCTCGCTGTCCGGGTCGCGGGCGACGAACTGCGCGTCCGACAGGACGGCGAACCTCCAGTCCTGGGCCGCCACCGTCGCGCCGGGAGCCACCACCGGATCGACGACCGGTTCGGCGGGCGGGACGTCGATCGGCGGCGGAACCAGGGCGGTGAGCTCGTCGATGACCACCTCGCCCTCATAGCTCGCCCCGGGTTCGGTCTCGGCGAAGTAGACACGGCGGAGCGACAGCGGGTACTGCGTGCCCGGCGGGACGGTGAAGACCAGCTGTCGCCACCCCGGTTCGTCCAGGTATCCGGCCCGGAGTGCGGGCACCAGCTGCCCGGCACCGTCCCAGACCTGGAGGCTGGCCCACTCGCCGTTGCCCTCGGAGTGCACCCAGGCGCGCAGCTCCTGCGGCTGGCCGGGGATCTCCCGTTCCCCCGGTGGCAGGACGCCACCGGTACGGGTTCCGGTCGAGGCCGTGAAGTCGTAGGTCAGGCGCACGCCCTTGCCCTGGCGCCCCTCCGCCACGGCGACGTCCCCGTCCGCGCGCTCACCGAAGTAGGTCCAGTCGGCCGCGTCCTCGAAGTCGGCGACGACGACCTCCTCCAGCCCCACGGTGACCGCCATGGTCGTCTCGACGTCCCCGACCCGCACGGTGGCGAGCGTGGAACCGCTCTCGGTGGCGGCCCGGACCTCGAAGCGTCCGTCCTCGGTCACCGAGACCCGCGCGACGCTCTCGTCGACGGTCAGCTCGACGTCCTCCGGTTCGATCGGCGCCGCGAACCCGTCCGCGTCGTATCCGGTCACCTGGACCACGGCGGAGGCCTCCGCGTCGGCCAGCCCCACCCGTTCGGGCGTGGTCTCGATCCTGGCCAGCTCGCCCAGGACCGTCAGGTCGATCTCGCCCCTGGCCCGGAGCTTGCTGGCCGTGACGGTGGCGGTCCCGGCCGACCTGGCCGTGAAGACGCCGTCGCGGTCCATCACGCCGACTCCGCTGTCGTCGGACCGCCAGTTCGGCACCGCCTCGGCGGGCCCGTAGGTCTCGTCGTGGCCCGCGGCCGTGAGTGTCCGCGTGAGTCCGGGGAAGACCCGGTCCGTGCGCACGGGTGCGACGTATCCGGAGGCGTCGGCGCGTTCGGGGGTGGTCCTGGTCTCCACCCAGAAGCCGTGGATCCTGCCGCTGCCCTCGGGGGCGAACAGGCCCAGGCCGTTGGGCACGAGGCGTTCTTCTCCGTCCGAGGGGCGGTTCTCGACCCGCACCTCGTCGGCGCCCGGGGTGCGCGCCACCATGGTGGCCGATCCGCCGCCGTCCAGGTTGACCGCGGTGTGCGCCCCGGCCTCGACCATCATCTCGCCCAGCTCGTCGAGGCCGACGCCCGCCGCGAACGAGGGCTGCCGACCGTCGACGCTGAGCAGGTACATCCGCGAGCCGTCCTCGGAGAAGCCGATCGCCATGCGCGGCGCGCCGGGGGTGTTGTCGCCCGCCGAACCCCGCCGCACCTCGCCGTCGACAACCAGCATCTGGCGGCCGTTCAGGGCGGCGTGGATCTCCTGGTCACCGCTGGCGCGCACGTCGTAGTCGATCCCGACCGGATCACCCACCGCCAGGTCGGCCAGGGCCCGCGCACCCTCCTCACGACCGACCAGGACGAAGGCGTCCTCGGGGATCTCCCCCTCACGGGGGTTCTCCACGACCTCCGTGACCACCCCGTCGGTGACGACCACCTCCCGTGTGTCCGAGGCGTCCTCGACCACACGGCAGCGGCAGTAGGACCCCCACAGCGGGGTGAACGCCGCGATCTCGTCGGCGCCCAGCGCCGGTTTGTTGATCGCGTCCAACGACGCGGTGGTGCCGGGCAGCTCGATGGTGCCCTCGAAGAACACCTCACCGATCGAGCCGAGCCCGTCGGGGGTGAAGACGGCGGAGGACTCCCGGTAGTCGTTGGTCATGGGCGACTGGATGAGTTCACCGCTCTGGACCGCCACTCCCTGGGGCGCGCCGGAGGCGTTGATGTCGAAGAAGTCGCCGTTCACCGCCGCGACCGCGCCGGCCCGGTCGGCCTGGGTGCTCAGGGCCTCCCGACCGGTCACCTGGCCGGGGAAGAGGTAGTCGACGCTGACACCGCCGGTCAGGTCCGTGGTCAGCAGGTCGGCCTGGAGCCAGGTGGGTGTTCCCGTGTAGCCGTCCGGCCCGTAGGCGTCGAAGGAGGTCAGCGTGACGCCGGGGGCGACCGGGCGCTCGGAGTCGAACGTCTCCAATCGAGGAGCCGGATCGTCGGCCCGCGGGACGGAGCCGGGCGGAGGGATCTCGACGGTCTCGCTGAACCCGGTGTGTTCCCGGGGGTCGTCGCGGGTGTCGGCGGCGCCCGCGACCGGGGTGAGGGCGAGGAGAAGGACGGAACCCGCGGCCACGAGGGCACTCGCGCGCGAACGGATCGACCACCGGCGATTCATGGAATGCCTCCGGGCGGCTGGGGGATCAGGAAGGCCCTGTGCGTCAACTTCCTACCATCCGCTCCCTCCCTTGTGTAGGAGGTGAACGGTGTGGTTCTCCCACTCACCCTGGGGCCCGTTCAACGACGGGAACCGCGCGGGGGCCGCTCAGGGATCACCTTCAGGGGGCGCCCCAGGGGCACGAGATCTCACCTGGGAACCGTCCGTTCGCCACGAGGAAGCAGACCGACGGTGTCCCTTCGTGGCCGCCGTGCTCCGCATCCGCTCAGCCGCTCCCCGAACCGATCCGCTCGGACCCACCCACCGGAGCGGGCACTCCCTCGGACTGTGTAGAGTATGGAAACGGTTTTCATTTTCACTACTGCGAGCCCAGGAGAGGAGCGCCCGATGCGCATCGCACTGGTCACCGGCCTGCACGCGGAGGCACGCACGGAGGCCGTGGACGAGTTGCTCAGGACCGTCCCCCGGTCGGTCGCGGTTCACCACGACATGGGCGACATCGGTGACGGAGTCGTACGCCGCGTGGTGCGGGATCCCTCCGGCACCAGCAGGAGCGAGCAGGTGGAACTCGACCACGCCTGTGCCTCGTGCACGGTGCGCGAGGACCTCCTCCCCTTCCTCCTGCGCCACGCGGCCGACGGTCGACACGACCTGTGCGTCGTGGACTCCTGGGAGGGCCTGGAACCCCGGTCGATCGCGGAGAGCATCGCCGCGCGGCCGGAACTCCGGCTGGCCTCCGTCGCCACGGTGGTCGACACGTCCCGGCTCACCTCCGACGTGGGCAGCCCGGACGAACTGGGCGACCGCGGGATGGACATCGCCCAGGACGACACCCGTACGGTCGCCGAAGTCCTCAACCGGCAGGTGGAGTACGCCAACGTGCTGGTCCTGTCGGCGGAAGGGGGTCACTCCCACGCCCGGGCCCTCCTGCGGCAGCTCAACCCCGCCGCGGCGATCGTCACCTCGGGGGCCGACCTCTCCGGTTTCCTGGACCAACGGTTCGACCCGGAGTCCGCGCACCGACGTCTCAACCCGGCCTGGGCCCACTACCTGGACCATGACGAGACCCGGGGAGTGAGCACCGTGACCTGGACGAGAAAGCGCCCGATGCACCCGGAGAGGCTCTCCGACGCCCTGGAACGCATCGTCGCGACGTCCCTTCGCGGCCGGGGAAGGTTCTGGCTGGCCAGCCAGCCGGACACCCTCCTGGTCTGGGAATCCCACCAGGACCTCCTCATGGTGGAGAGCGGCGGCCCCTGGCTGAGCGCACTGCCCGAGGCGGCGATGGACCTGGTCTCCCCGGACCGACGTGCCACGGCCCTCCTCGACTGGGACCCGACCGTGGGCGACCGTCGCCAACACCTGTCCTTCACCGGTGTCGGCATGGACACCGCGTCCCTCCTCGCACTCCTGGACTCGTGTCTGGCCACCGAGACCGAAGTCGGCCAGGAGTTCCAGAACGACCCGTTCGCCGAGTTCTCAGAAGGGTGACCATGACCCCGAGCAAGCGCCGTACCGAGCAGACGCCGCGCAGGCGCTCCTTCGCCAATCCGCTGGGCGAAGCGACCCACGTCGATTACAAGGACACCAACCTGCTGCGGAAGTTCGTCTCGGAGAAGGGCAAGATCCGCAGCCGCCGCGTCACCCGTGTCACCGCACGGCAACAGCGGCTGATCGCGGCGGCGATCAAGAACGCCCGCGAGATGGCCCTCCTGCCCTATCCCGCCTCGACCAGACAGAACTGACCGCGTCAGGCCGCGACCCGAATGCGGAGCCGTCGCTTTCGTTCTCAGCACAGCGGAGGAACGGATCGAGCACGGCCCTCAAGGAAAAGGAGAAAAGACCATGGCCCGAGTCTGCCAGGTGACCGGGAAGGCACCGACCTTCGGGAATTCCGTATCCCATTCGCATCGACGCACCAAGCGTCGGTTCGACCCCAACATCCAGAACAAGCGCTACTGGCTTCCCAGTGAGCAGCGCTTCGTGAGGCTGCGGCTGAGCGTCAAGGGCATGCGGGTCATCGACGCGCGCGGAATCGAACGCGTGGTCGCCGACATCCGCGCCCGAGGGGAGAGGGTCTGATGGCCAAGAAGAGCAAGATCGCCCGTAACGAGCAGCGGAAGGCGATCGTCGCACGTTACGCCGAGCGGCGGGCCGAGCTCAAACGCCTGATCAGGAGCCCGCACACCGGTGAGGCCGAGCGTGCCGCGGCCGTCGCCGAACTGAGGCGCCAACCACGGGACGCCAGCGCGACCCGGGTCCGCAACCGGGACGTGATCGACGGTCGCCCCCGCGCCCATCTGAGGAAGTTCGGAGTGTCACGGATCAGGTTCCGGGACATGGCTCACCGCGGTGAACTCCCCGGAGTCACCAAGTCCAGCTGGTAGCCGCGGAACCCGCAGGTTCCGAGCGGTCCCACGGTTCCCGGAGCGGAGGACCCCTCCGGGAACCGCCCCCTCCGGTCCGCCGAAAGAAGGAGCGAGACATGGGCACGAACGCTCCGACGACACTCCCCGTGACCGTGCTCTCCGGGTTCCTGGGAGCGGGCAAGACGACCCTGCTCAACCACGTTCTGGGGAATCTGGACGGTCTGCGGGTCGCGGTGATCGTCAACGACATGAGCGAGATCAACATCGACGCCGAACTGGTCAGGGGCGAGGGACACCTGTCCCGGACCGAGGAGCGGCTGGTGGAGATGACCAACGGCTGCATCTGCTGCACCCTGCGCGACGACCTGCTGGAGGAGGTCGCCGCTCTCGCGGCGCGAGGTCGCTTCGACCACCTCCTCATCGAGTCGAGCGGTATCTCCGAACCCATGCCGGTGGCGGCCACCTTCGCCGTGCCCGGGCCCGACGGCACCCCGCTCCTGGAAGGGACGCGCCTGGACACCATGGTCTCGGTGGTCGACGCCACGGGGTTCCTGCGCGAACTCGACACCGGCGACGACCTGGCCGAGCGCGGCCTGGACGCCTACGAGGACGACGAACGGACGGTGAGCGACCTGCTGGTCGACCAGGTGGAGTTCGCCGACCTGATCCTGGTCAACAAGATCGATCTGGTGACCGAGGCCCAGGTCGACCGCGTGGAGGCAGCGGTCAGGCGGCTCAACCCCCTGGCCCGGGTCCTGCGGATCCGACACGGGCGGGTGTCTCCGGCCGAGTTGGTCGGGGCCGACCTGTTCGACATGGAGCGAGCCTCCCGGGCCCCGGGCTGGGTCTCCGAACTCAACGGCGACCACGTGCCCGAGACCGAGGAGTACGGCATCTCCAGCCTGGTGTTCCGTTCCGACCGGCCCTTCCACCCCGAACGTCTCTGGGAGATGGTCACCTCCGGGTTCGAGCGGGCCGGGTACGGCAGGATCCTGCGTACCAAGGGGTTCTTCTGGCTGGCGAGCCGCCCCAGGATGACGGGGCTGTGGTCCCAGGCCGGGCCGGTCGCCCGCTTCGAGCCGGCTGGAGTCTGGGACCCCGCCGACGGACCGTCCCTCGGATACACCGCCGAGGACCTCGTGGACAGCGAGCCGGTCAGTCCCCGTCAGGAGCTGGTCGTCATCGGTCAGGACCTGCGTCGGGAGGCGTTGGAGGCCGCCCTGCGCTCCTGCCTGTTGACCGAGGACGAGTTCCGTTCCCCCTGGGACCGGTTGCCGGACCCCTTCCCGGAATGGGACGTGCACGGCGTGCACGACCACTCTCAGCCCGCCTGACCCCGGTCACGGCGGTCGGCCCAACCCGAAAGGAACCCATGGCGCGCAACGACGTCCGCCCCATCATCAAGCTCCGATCCACTGCGGGCACCGGAACCACCTACGTGACCCGCAAGAACCGCCGCAACACCCCGGACCGTCTCGTCCTGCGCAAGTACGACCCCAAGCTCCGGCGCCACGTCGAGTTCCGTGAGGAACGCTGACGGAACGCCGCCACACCCGACGGAGAACCCATGAAGAAGGACATCCACCCCCGCTACGAGCCCGTCGTCTTCCGTGACAGGGCCGCGGGCTTCGCCATCCTCACCCGTTCCACTCGGAGCAGCGACACCACCATCGAGTGGGAGGACGGCGACACGTACCCGGTGATCGACGTCGAGATCTCCAGCGCCAGCCACCCCTTCTACACGGGCACCTCCCGTGTGGTGGACACCGCTGGCCGGGTGGAGCGCTTCCAGCGCCGCTACCAGCGCGGATAGTCACGACACGCTCGGGGCGATCGGCTCCGGCGGCCATCGCCCCGACCCACATCCCGGTACCCCCGGGCCGCACCACGCACCACGCACCACGCACCGAGAGGAGCCACCCCCATGGCAGTACCCAAACGCAGGATGTCGCGGTCCAACACCCGCACGCGTCGATCCCAGTGGAAGGCCAGGAGCCCCGAACTGGTGACCCTCCATGTCGGAGGCCGCGAGTACCGGGTCCCCCGGAATCTCGTCCGCGCCTACCGGCGGGGGCTCGTTCCCCTCCCGGAGTAGGTCGGGCCACCTCCGGGTTCCGGGGTGCGGAGTCCTACTCGTGAGGTGCCGCCTCACGCCTGGGGGGTCGTGGCGCAGGCATGACCGACGCCACCGGGTCCGTTCCGAAAACGCCCGCCCGTCTGTGGATGGGCGGGCGTTTCGGAACACTCGTGGGAACGGTCCCTCGTCAAGCCCGGCAGAAGCCCCGGGGTCAGACCTGGTCGAGGAAGCCGCCGTCGACGACCAGGTTCTGGCCGGTGACGTAGGTGGCGGCGGGGCTGGCCAGGAAGACGACCGAACGGGCCACCTCCTCCGGGCGGCCCAGGCGCCCGTAGGGGACGCGCTCGCGGACGCTCTCGTAGAAGTCCGGGTCGCTGCCGCGGCGCCGCTCCCAGCCGCCGCCGGGGAACTCGGTGGGCCCCGGGGAGACCGTGTTGACCCGCACACCGTCGGGCGCCCACTCACGGGCGAGCGAGGACGCGTGGTGGTTCAGGGCCGCCTTGACCGCGCCGTAGGAGCGGGCACCGGCGGGGGTGGTGACGTGCAGAGCCGAGGTGGTGGAGACCAGGACGACGGCGCCGCGCTCGGAGCCGATCAGGTAGGGCCGCGCCGCCTCGGTGAGGCGCACGAACGGCATGAGGTCCGCGTTGAACCCCCGCTCCCACTGGTCCGGGGTGGGCGCGCTGCCACCGGAGACGTTGGAGACCAGCACGTCCAGGCCGCCGAGCTCGGAGGCGGCGTCGTTCACGAAGGACGGCAGCGCGATGTGGTCGGTGACGTCCAGGGAGCGCGTGAAGACCTTCGCCCCCGCGTCGGAGAGCTCCCTCGCGGTCTGGCCCAGCGCTTCGGCCCCGCGGGCGCAGATGGCCAGGTCGGCGCCCTCCTGGGCGAACACCTGGGCGATGGCGCGGCCGATCCCCCTGCTGGCCCCGGTCACCACGACCCGCGCCCCCGACAGTCCCAGATCCATACCGTCCGCCTTCCGAAACGACACCGTGCCGCGGGGCAGATGGTACCGGTGCCGCGAAGACACGTGTGGGCGGCGCCCCGGTCGGGGTGCCGCCCACACACGGATCAGGCTCCCGTGGAGTGGAACCCGCCGTCGACGTGCACGATCTCTCCGGTGGTCGCCGGGAACCAGTCCGACAGCAGGGCAACGACCGCCTTGGCGGCGGGCTCGGGGTCGCTCACGTCCCAGCCCAGGGGTGCCCGCTCGGGCCAGTGCCTGGCCAGTTCCTCGAACCCGGGGATGCTGCGGGCCGCCATGGTGCTCAGGGGACCGGCGGAGACCAGGTTGACCCGGATGTTCCGGTCGCCCACGTAGCGGGCCAGGTAGCGCGCGGTGGAGGTCAGCGCGGACTTGGCCACGCCCATCCAGTCGTAGATGGGGTAGGAGACGCTGTTGTCGAAGTCCAGGGCCACCACCGATCCGCCCCGGTCCATGAGCGGCAGGAGCGCGGTGGTGAGCGACTTCAGCGAGAAGGTGGACGTGTGCATCGCCTGGGCGACGTCGTCCCACTCGGTGTTGAGGAAGTTGCCGCCCAGCGCCCCCTGCGGGGTGAAGCCGATGGAGTGCACGATGCCGTCGAGGCCGTCCACGTGCTCACCGACGCGCTCGGCCAGGCTCGCCAGGTGCTGGTCGTCGGTGACGTCCAGTTCCAGGACGGGCGGTGTCTCGGGCAGGCGCTTGGCGATGCGCTGCACCAGGCCCATGCGGCCGTAACCGGTGAGCACGACCGTCGCGCCCTGTTCCTGGGCGAGCCGGGCGACGTGGAAGCCGATGGAGGAGTCGGTGAGCACCCCGGTGACGAGGATGCGTTTGCCTTCGAGGATTCCCATGATGGTCCGTCCTGAGTGTGCTGGTGGCGGTCAGTGGCCCATGCCGAGGCCGCCGTCGACGGGGATCACGGCGCCGGTGACGTAGCCGCCACCCGGACCGGCGAGGAAGCCGACGGTCTTGGCGATGTCGTCGGTGGAGCCCAGGCGGCCCAGCGGGACGTTCTTCTTGATCTCGGCCTGGCGGTCGTCGCTGAGGGCCGCGGTCATGTCGGTCTCGATGAAGCCGGGGGCCACGACGTTCACCGTGATGTTGCGCGAACCCAGTTCGCGGGCCAGGGAGCGCCCGAAGCCGACCAGCCCGGCCTTGGAGGCGGCGTAGTTGGCCTGCCCGCCGGAGCCCAGGAGACCCACGACGGAGGAGATGAGGACGATACGGCCGAAGCGCTTGCGCATCATGCCGCGTACCGCGCGCTTGGCCACTCGGAAGGATCCGGTGAGGTTGGTGTCCAGGACGGAGGAGAAGTCGTCCTCGCTCATGAGGGCGAGCAGCTGGTCCTTGGTGACCCCGGCGTTGGCGACGAGCACCTCCACGGGCCCCTGGGCGTCCTCGACCTCCTTGAAGGCCGCGTCGACCTGCGCGGAGTCGGTGATGTCGCAGCGCACGCCGAGCAGGCCCTCCGGGGGCTCACCGGAACGGTAGGTGACCGCCACGTTGTCCCCACCCGCCGCGAGCTCACGGGCGATGGCCAGACCGATCCCTCGGTTACCACCGGTGACCAGTACTGAGCGCGACATAGGGGCTCCTCTTCTCTGCGGCTGTGGTGAACGGCCACGACGTGTTGTTCCGGGTGCGAATCGCCTTGCAGGTTACCGAGCTACCGGCCGGTAGACGCAACCGAGGCGGGACGGGGGGCCACTCGGGACGATCCGGGCGATCCCGTACGACGTGGAGTGCCCGGTGGCGGGGGCCTGCGGGGCGCGAGTGAACCCGGTCACGCCCAGCCCGCGTCGTGGGCGAGGATGGCGGCCTGCACCCGGTTGGACATCTCCAGCTTGGCGAGGATACGGCTGACGTGGGCCTTGACGGTGGTCTCCCGCATGTCCAGGGCCCGGCCGACCTCGGCGTTGGACTTGCCCTCGGCCACCGCGACGAGCACCTGCCGTTCGCGGTCGCTGAGGACCGAGAGCCGCTCGACGGCCTCGGAACGGCCCGCCGCGGAGTCGGCCGGGGCGGGTGAGGCGAAGCGTTCGAGCATGCGCTTCGTGACGCTGGGGGCGAGCATCGCGTGGCCCTCGTGCACGGTGTGCACGGCGTTGATCAGTTCCCGGGGCGGGGTGTCCTTGAGCAGGAAGCCGACCGCCCCGGCCCGGAGCGCGGCGTGCACGTACTCGTCGAGGTCGAAGGTGGTGAGCAGGACGACCCTGGGCGGCCGGGACAGCGTGCTCAGCCGCGCGGCGGCGGCCAGCCCGTCCGTGCCGGGCATCCGGATGTCCAGCAGCACGACGTCGGGGCCGAGTTCCTCGGCCAGGCGCACGGCCTCCTCGCCGTCGCTTCCCTCACCGACCACCTCGATCCCGGGGTCGGCCTCCAGGATCATCCGCAGGCCGGACCTGACCAGGAGTTCGTCATCGACCAGGAGCGTGCGGATCACCGTCGGTGCCCTCTTCCTCGACTTCGGTGGTGGGTTCGGGGGCCGTGTCCTCCCCCAGGGGCAAGATAGCGCGCAATCGCCATCCTCCGTCCGGGCAGACCCCCGAGCTGAGCTCTCCCCCGGCCAGGACCACGCGCTCGCGCAGACCCGTCAGGCCGAACCCGCTGCGCGGCGGGGCGTGGGCGGGGGCGCCGACCGGATCGTTGGCCACCTCCACCTCCAGCTGGGTCTCGCCGTGGTGCAGCCACACCTCCACGGGGGCTCCGGTGGCGTGCTTGGCGGCGTTGGTCAGCCCTTCCTGGACGATCCGGAAGGCGGTGCGCTGGACCGCGACCGGCATCGGCCGGACACGTCCGCTCTCCTGCCGGCTGACCCTCATCCCGGCCCCGCGCCACTCGGTGATCAGGCGGTCGAGGTCGCCCAGGACCGGTTGGGGCGCGGTGGGCGCGGTGTCGGTGTCCTCGTCGCGCAGCACCCCGAGGATGCCGCGCAACTCCGAGAGTGCCTCGCGCCCGGTGGTGCGGATGAGTCCGGCGGCCTCGACGGTGCGGTCGTCGGTGGCCGAGACCTCCAGCCCGCCCGCGTGCAGAACCATCAGGCTGACCCTGTGGGCGACGACGTCGTGCATCTCCCGGGCGATGCGGGTGCGCTCGGCGCCGATGGCCTGTTCGGCCATCATGTGCTGTTCGCGTTCGAGGCGTTCGGCCCGCTCGTGGAGGCGGTCGATGAGCTGGCGCCTCGTGCCGATCCACAGCCCGGCGATCACCGGGACGACCAGGTAGAAGACGGCCAGGATGACGTAGCTGACCGGACTGGAGTAGTAGAGCACCCCGAGGGCCAGCAGGGAGAGGGTGAACCACATGGAGAGTGGGCGGCGGTCGCTGAAGTGCGCCGGGTAGGAGTACACGCCCACCATGAGGGGGATCGGGTTCCCGTACAGGAGCAGCATGAGCAGCCCGGCGACCATCAGCCAGGTGGGTCTGCTGCGCCGCCAGAGCATCGTCACCGAGGCCAGCGTGCCCGGGAGGGCGTAGGCGAGGAAGCCCACCGCCACGGCGGTCCCGGGGCCGGTGATCAGGCTGATCCCCGCTGCGAAGGGCGTGGTCAGCAGGCCCGGGCCGGTCGTGGTTCCGGCGAGCATCATCAACCCGCTGAACGGCAGGGTGAAGACGGCGTAGCACCAGTCCGACAGGCGCAGTCGGCGCTTCCACCACCAGTTCCAGTTGTGGCTCAACAGGGCACTGAAGTCCCGCAGGCGATCCCGCAACCACGTTTTCATCCGCCAGAGTCTACGGCGGCGTTCCCGGTGGGCGTCGTCCGTTCGACTGACCCGGAGCGTCGGGGGCCCCATAGTAGATTCGCCGCCGTATGTGCAGGTCAAGGCCGCTTTAGGGGAGACCGGGCCCTTCCTCCAACTGGCGGACCCCCTACGAAAGTCGGGGGTGACACCTGACGAAGGAGTCCCGAACCCGCTCCACGTCATGCCTTTGGCCGGTGTCAGGTTCAGTCCCGAGACCGAGGTGGCGGGGGTGTCCGGGCACCTAGCGTGGAGACACACGCCGAGGAGCACGGGGCATCCCGAGCCACCGGCACCCTCACCTTTCCGAGTTCTGGAGTTGTTCTGTCGTGACCGAGTCCGCTGTGAAGCCCACGTCCCCGGTCCAAGCCCCGCCGGTGGTGGTGGCTCGGGGGCTCACCAAGATCTACGACACCGGCGGCAGCCAGGTGCACGCCCTGGCCGGTGTGGACGTGGAGTTCCACCGGGGCGCGTTCACCGCCATCATGGGCCCCTCGGGCTCGGGCAAGTCGACCCTGATGCACTGCCTGGCCGGGCTGGACGTGCCCACCTCGGGCACCGTGCACCTGGGCCGCACCCAGATCACCGGCATGCGCGACGGTGACCTCACCCTGCTGCGCCGCGACCGGATCGGCTTCATCTTCCAGTCGTTCAACCTGCTGCCGATGCTGACGGCCGAGCAGAACATCCTGCTCCCCTCGCAGATCGCCAAGCGCAAGGTCGACCAGGCCCGCTTCGACCACATCATCGACGTCGTCGGGCTGCGCGACCGGCTGGACCACCTGCCGACCAAGCTCTCCGGCGGACAGCAGCAGCGCGTGGCGGTCGCCCGGGCCCTGCTCAACGCCCCCGAGGTGGTCTACGCGGACGAGCCCACCGGCAACCTGGACTCCCGTTCGGGCGCCGAGGTCCTGGCGTTCCTGCGTGACTCCGCCAAGGACCTGAACCAGACCATCGTCATGGTGACCCACGACCCCGTCGCCGCCTCCTACGCCGACCGCGTCGTGTTCCTGCGCGACGGCAGCCTGGTGGACGAGGTCCACGCGCCGACCGCCGAGGTCGTCTCCGAGCGACTGCTGAAGCTGGAGGCCTGAGCTCCATGCTGCGCACCACACTCGCCGGGCTGAGACTCCACAAGTCCCGGTACGTCACCACCGTGCTGGCCATCCTGCTGGGTGTCATGTTCGTCTCGGGGACCCTGGTCTTCGCCGACACCCTCAAGGCCAGCTACGAGAAGTCCGTGATGGGGTCGGCCACGAGCGTCGACGCCATCGCCGTCCCCGAGGCGGAGGAGGGCGTGGACGAGGACGGCTTCGCCCTGGAGCCCGTCCCCTTCGACGACGCCACGCTGGACGACATCCGCGCCCTGCCGCAGATCTCCGAGGCCGACGGCCTGGTGAGGGGCGAGGCCGTACTCCTGGACGCCGAGGGGCGGGCCTTCGGCTTCGTGCCGCCCGCCGCCGTGGCCTTCGGTGAGACGACGCGGTTCTCCGCGAGCGAGGGCGAGCTCCCCGACGCCGCCGACGAGATCGCGCTGGCCACGTCCACCGCGGACCAGACCGGTTTCGGGGTCGGTGACACCGTCACGGTGCTCGACCCCGAGCAGGAGAAGCGTGAGTTCACCGTCACCGGGCTGGTGAACTTCGGTGTCGACGGCAGTTACAGTTTCGGCGGCGCGGTCGTCTTCGCCCCGGACACCATCCAGGAGATGACCGGTGCCACCGGCTACTCCGAGATCAACGTGCGGGCCGCCGAGGGCACGTCCGCGGAGGAGTCCGCCACCGCGGTCGCCACGGTGACCGGCACCGAGGTCCTGACGGGCGCCGCGTTCGGTGAGGAGATGGCCGAGAGCGCCGGCGCGCAGACCGAGATGCTGCGGGTCGCACTGCTGCTCTTCGGCGTCATCGCGATGTTCGTCGCCGGGATCGTCATCTACAACACCTTCGCGATCCTCATCGCGCAGCGCCAGCGTGAGCTCGCCCTGCTGCGCTGCGTGGGCGCCAAGCGCGGCCAGGTCTTCCGCTCCGTGCTGGGCGAGTCCTTCGTGGTCGGGCTCGTCGCCTCCGCCCTCGGCGTGCTCGCCGGTGTGGGCGTGGGCGCGCTCGGTGCGAGGTTCGGCGGCCAGCTGGTGAACTCCGACGTCACGGCCGCCGTGGTCGTCAGCCCCACCGCGGTGATCGTGGGTCTGCTGGTCGGCACGCTCATGACCGTCTTCTCCGCTCTGGTTCCGGCCGCCCGCGCCACCCGCGTGGCCCCGCTGGCGGCCCTGCGCACCAGCGCCACCGCCTCCGGTCTGGAGAAGGGCACCGGCTGGGTGCGCGTGGCGTTCGGCCTGCTGGCCTTCGGCGCCTCCGCCGCCCTGGTGGTGCTGAGTCGCTCGATGAGCCCGGACCCGAACGGCCTGTTCGTCGTGACCGGCGCGGCGCTGATCGCCTTCGTGGGCGTGGTCGTCCTCGGCCCGCTGCTGGTGCGCGGGATCGTCAGGGTCGTCGGCGTGCCGCTGCGCCGTCTGGGTGTGCCCAGCATGCTGGCGGTGGACAACTCCACCAGGAGCCCGCGCCGCGCCGCGACCGCGATGATCGCCCTCACCGTGGGCGCCACGCTCATCACCGGCTACTCGGTGATCAGCTCCTCGTTCGAGACCACGCTGACCGAACAGCTGGACGAGCAGTTCCCGGTCGACTACCAGATCAGCGCCCAGTACGCGCCGGAGGGCCCGAACGCCGCCGCTCCCGAGGAGGGCGTCGATGAGGGTGTCGCCGAGGAGGGCGACCTGTCGGAGGCCTCGCTGGAGGACGGTGCCCCTGAGGAGGGTGCGCCCGAGGACGCCGCCGTCGAGGAGACCGCCGTGGAGGACGCGGCCGTCGACGAGGAGAGCGGTGACCCCCTCGTTCCGAGCGAGGTCCAGGAGAAGCTGGCCGCGAGCCCGCTGCTGGACAGGGTGATGTCCGAGCGTTCCACCTACCTGGAGGACGACCTCGCCACCGGCGGGATGGCCCTGCCGGTGACCGCGTACTACGACGCCGAGGTCGGCACCGACATCAAGGGCGAGACGGTCGAGGGCGACCTGGCCGACCTGGAGTCGGGCACGGTGGTCCTGAGCGAGACCTACGCGGAGGGCGTGGGTGTCGGTGACACCTTCACCGTTCCCGCTCCCAGTGGGGACCTCGACCTGGAGGTCGCCGCGATCGTCGCGGACGGTGCCACCCTCTGGGGCGCGGTCATCGCGCCCGAGGACTTCACTGCGGCCTTCCCCGAGATCACGGAGAGCCGTTACCTGCACCTCCGCGCCGCTGACGGGGCCGACGCGGCCGAGGTCCGCGAGGCCGTCTACACCGCGGTCGACGACTACCCGATGGTCCAGGTCATGTCGGTCGCGGAGATGAAGAACCAGTTCTCCGAGATGATGGACATCGCGTTCTACACGATCGCGGCGATGCTGGGTCTGGCGATCATCATCGCGGTGTTCGGTATCTCCAACACGATGGCGCTGTCGGTCCTGGAGCGCACCCGTGAGTCCGCGCTGCTGCGGGCGCTGGGTCTGGCCAAGGGGCAGCTGCGCCGGATGCTGAGCGTCGAGGCCGTGCTGCTGTGCCTGATCGGCGCGGGGATCGGCATCGCGCTGGGCGTGCTGTTCGGCTGGGCGGCCGGTGCGGCGGTCCTGCCGGGCCTGGTCTTCAGCATCCCGAGCGTCCAGATCGCGGTCTTCATCGCCGTCGCGGTGCTGGCTGGTCTGCTGGCCGCCGTGCTGCCCGCCCGCCGGGCCGCCGGGACCTCGATCACCGGCGCGCTCGCCAGCGAGTAGCCCCTGGTCAAAACCGAACAGGACGACGAAAAGTCGGCGCGGACCCCCACCCACGGGTGGGGGTCCGCTCCTATGGTGTCGGTAGTCCTCGGGAGGAGAGTCGCATGAGTGGTTCGGCCTCGGCGCCGGTCGCCGGGCAGGTCGCGTGGGGAACCCCGGCCGCGCGGTGGATGCTGACCGCCACGGTTCTGGGTTCGGGAATGGCCTTCCTGGACTCCACGGTGGTGACGGTGGCGCTGCCCGCCATCCAGGGTGACCTGAACACGGGGCTGGCCGGTCTCCAGTGGATCGTCAACGGGTACATGGTCACGTTGTCCGCGCTGATCCTGCTCAGCGGCTCCCTCTCCGACAGGTTCGGCCGCGTGCGGTTGTTCATGGTGGGTGTGGCGGTGTTCGCCCTGGCCTCGGCGCTGTGCACGTTCGCGCCGACCCTGGAGTTGCTGGTGGCCGGTCGGGTGGTCCAGGGCGTGGGCGGTGCGCTGCTGACGCCGGGGAGCCTGGCCATCCTCCAGGCGGGGTTCCGCGAGCAGGACCGGGCGCGGGCGATCGGCGCGTGGTCGGGGCTGACCGGTGTGGCCGCGGCAGTGGGTCCGTTCGTGGGCGGTTGGCTGGTGCAGATCGGTGACTGGCGGCTGATCTTCCTCATCAACCTGCCGATCGCGGTCGTGGTGTTGCTGATCGCCCGGTTCCGGGTGCCCGAGACCCGGGACACCTCCGACGTGGGACGACTGGACTACGGCGGCGCGCTGCTGGGGGTGGTGGCCCTGGCCGGGATCACCTACGCGCTCATCCAATGGGGCGCGGTGGGTGCCACCCCGGCGGTGTGGACCGGCGTGGCCGTGGGCGGGCTGGCACTGGCCGCCTTCCTGTTCACGGAGGCGCGCAGCCCCTCCCCCATGCTGCCGCTGGGCATCTTCCGGTCGTTGCCGTTCAGCGTGACCAACGGGGCCACTGTCCTGATCTACGGTTCGCTGGGGCCGCTGCTGTTCCTGATGGTGATCTACCTCCAGGAGGTGGCGGGCTACTCCCCGGTCGCGGCCGGGGCCGCCTCGCTGCCGATCACCTTTCTGATGCTGCTGTTGTCGGCGCGGTCGGGCAAGCTCGCCGCCCGGATCGGCCCCCGGATCCAGCTGGTGGTCGGTCCCCTGCTGTTGGCCGCCGGATTCGTGACGCTGTCCCGGATGGACGGCGACGCCCCGTACCTGACCGGCGTGCTGCCGGGGGTCCTGCTGGTGGCGCTGGGCCTGTCCACGACCGTGGCACCGCTGACCGCTACGGTGCTCGCCTCGGTCCCGGAACGGCACGCCGGTCTGGCCTCGGGGGTGAACAACACGTTCGCCCGGGGCGCACAGCTGATCGGTGTGGCGGCGGTGCCGGTGCTGGCGGGGATCGGTGGTTCCGGTGGTGGGGGATCGGGAGCGGGCGGACACTCGACGTCCCTCGCCGAGGGGTTCGGCACGGCCATGCTGATCCTGGCGGGTCTGTGCGTCCTGGCGTCACTGTGCGCGCTGGTGCTGCCGCGCGGCCGGATGCCCGAGGCCTCCGAGGCCGCCGACCGGGGGTCGCTCCCCGAGGAGACCAGTGCGGTGCAGCCGCTCGGTGAGGAGCAGCCGATACGGTTCTGCGGGGTGACCGGTCCCCCACTGCGCTCGTGCCCGGGGTCGACCGCCGGGAGCGGGGCCGAGCACACGGGCGGCTGAGGGGGTCAGCCCTCGTAGCCCTCCGGAGGGTGGTCGTTGACGGCGTTGGGGTCCGAGACCACGCTCAGCGCCTGCTGCTCGGCGCCGGGTGCGTCGCCCCAGCGCTGTCTGGGGATCACGCCCAGCCGTTCGGCCCGCACGCTCTCGGAGATCCCGAGGCTGCCTCGGCTGTCGTCGTCCTCGAAGTCGTAGCTGAGGATGTCGTGGTCGGGGTCGAGGACCCGCTCTCGTTGGGCGACCTCGGTCGCCTGTGGGTCGTCTCCCAGGTCCAGGTCCACTTCGTAGGGCTGTTCGGTCACGGTGTCCGCCTCCTTACCTCAGTTCTTCCCCGCTTTGACCTTGATGATCACTTCCCACCCACGCCCCTGTGGACGACTCCGCGTGGAAGCGCGTCAGGACCAGCGGGAGCGACCTCCTACCGAAGGCCGTGTGACGACTCAGCGCGAGGCCGCTGGCGGGATCCCGTCTGCGGCTCCGTCTTGCTGATTCCGCGGGCGGGAGCGCGAGGACCACCGGCCCGGAACCCCCCGGCGGACGGGCGTGTGACGGCTCCATGCGGGGCGCGACCCGACATCGCCATGGTGGAGGCCCGCCCACCACCCCGCCCGGCCACGGCGAAGCCCCGGGCGCGTGTCGGCGCCCGGGGCTCGGCGGTGTCCCCCGGTCGGTCCTCGTCGAGCGGCGCCTTCCAGGACGTCGTGGCCCGGTCCTCCCGCGCCCCCGCCATGACCGGTTCGTGCGCTCACGGAGGCGGCCGGTGGGTGCGCCACGCGCCCCCGGGGTCAGGGCTGGTCGGGCCCGTCCTCCTCGTGGACGGCCTCGGACTCCGCGCCGGGGTCGTCGAGGTCGAAGTCCTCACGCGGGATGACGTCGTCGCGTTCCTCCCGGACCTCCTGGTCGATGCCGCGTTCGGTGGCGGCGCTCTCGTCCTCGAAGGTGTAGCCGTAGACCGGCGCGTCCGGGTTCTGGCGGCTCTCGGCCTCGGCGATCTCGCTCTCCTGGGGGTCCTCCCCCATGTCGGCGTCCACGTCGTAGGGCTGTTCGGACATGTGGTCCCCCTTGCTCACCGTCCCGTTACCCGCATGATCGCAGTTCGACGGTGATCGGTGAAGGGGGACACGGCCGCGTCAGCGCCTGGCGTTCTCCGCGCGGCGCAGCCTCAGCGGACGCAGCGCCGCCTCCAGGGCGACGGCGCCGTCGAGTTTGCTCTGGCCGACCACCCGGTCCTCGAAGTGGATGGGGATCTCCATGATCTTCTGGCCGCGCCGGAAGGCCCGGTAGTGCATCTCGACCTGGAAGGCGTACCCCGTGCTCTCGATACTGGCCAGGTCCAGGACCTCCAGGGCGGAGGCCCGCCAGATCTTGAATCCGGCGGTGACGTCCTGGACGGGGATGGACAGCACGCGCTTGACGTAGGTGTTGGCCCAGCCGCTGAGCAGGCGGCGGCGCAGGCCCCAGGCCTCGGAGAGGCTGCCGCCGGGCACGTAGCGGCTGCCGATGACCACCCCGGCGTTGGTGGAGTGCAGCGTGCCCAGGAGCTGGGGGACGTACCCCACCGGGTGGCTGAGGTCGGCGTCCATCTGCACGACGTACTCGGCACCGTCCGCCAGCGCGCGGGTCATGCCCTCCACGTAGGCGCGGCCGAGGCCGTCCTTGCGGGTGCGGTGCACCACGGAGAGCCGCCCGCCGAGTTCGACCGCGAGCTTGTCCGCGACCTCACCGGTTCCGTCCGGCGAGTTGTCGTCCACCACGACGATCCGCAGCCGGGGCAGGTCCAACGCCGTGAGCTGCCGCACCAGGACCGGCAGGTTCTCCGCCTCGTCGTAGGTGGGCACGACCACGGTCAGGGCCGAACTCCGCCAGGGTTCGGGCAGCGCCACCGGTTCGGGGGTGATCCGCACCGGAGCGGTCGGTACGGGCTCCGGGTGCGACGGGTGGGTCGGCATGCTCGGCGGCTCCTGAAGGGATGGACGGCGCGACTGTCGGGTCGGGTGCGTCAAGGATCACGCATCGGGTGTTCACCACACAATAGGTGTGGACGCTGAGGTACGCGCCCCTCGCACCACCAACCGGGCGCGCTCACTGCCCCCGTTCGTCCGCCACGACGGTGACGTGCACGAGGGCCCCGGTCTCCTCCAGTGTCATCAGCACCTCCGGGTCGGCGCTGCTGTCGGTGACCAGGTGGGCGATCTCCTCGGGGGCGACGGTGGTCACCATGGTGTCGGCGCCGACCTTGGTGTGGTCGGCCAGCACGATGGTCTCCTCCGCGCAGGCGGACAGGGCCCGGTCGACGCTGGCCACGGCGGGGTTGGGGGTGCTCAGGCCACGGTCGGCGCTGACACCGTTGCCGGACAGGAAGGCGCGGTTGACCCGCAGCCCGGACAGGGACTCCTCGGCGGCGGCCCCGACCAGGGCCCGCATGGGCGCGTGCAGGGTGCCGCCGGTCATCACGACCTCGACCCCGGGGGCCCCGGCGAGCACGTCCGCGACCCGGAGCGAGTTGGTGACCACGGTGAGGTCGCCGTGGCCCAGGAGCGCGCGGGCGAAGGCCTCGGCGGTGCTGCCGGGCCCGATGGTGATCGCGTCGCCGGGGCGGACCAGGCGGGCGGCGACCGTGGCGATGGCGGCCTTCTCGGCGGCGCACTGGCCGCTCTTGCCGGTGTAGCTCTGTTCGTGTCCGATCCGGCCGGGCAGCGCGGCTCCCCCCCGGCGGCGGTCCAGCAGGCCCTCGGCCTCCATGGAGCGCACGTCACGGCGGACCGTGACCTCGGAGGCGCGCACCTTGGCGGCGATGTCGCGCAGGGACATGCTGCCGTGGGCCCGCACCAGTTCCAGGATGCGCTCCCGGCGCTCGGCTGCGAAGGCCGGTCGGCTCTCCTCGGTCATGGGTACGGTTCACCCTTCCGTGCTCTCGGCGGCGCACGGTCGGGGAACCGCGCCTCCCTAGAGTACGGACCCGTCTCTGGTGGGCTGCGCCTCCTCCTCCGGCCTGTCGGACAGGAGGGTCACCAGGAAGAGCACGGTGAGGGCGACGAGGCCGACGAGGGCTCCGGCACCGAGCAACATGACGACAGACATCTGAGCCTCCAAGGGGGCGGGCTGACCTGCCACCTACCGGATGCCCCGTTTCTGTCGGCCTCACACCACGGATCGTCCTCGGGATCAGTGACAATGGGGGGCATGACCCTCAGCTCCGCGCCACTCGACACCACGGTGTGGTGGGCCCACACCTCCGCCGCGAGCGAACGTCTGCTGCGTCTGCTGGACCGCTCCGAACGCGAACGCCAGTCCCGGTTCCGGCTCCAGGCCGACCGCGACCGCCACCTGCTGGGCCGGGCCCTGTCCCGTCTCGTGCTGGCCGACCGGGCCGGTTGCGCGCCGGAGGAGGTGACCTTCGACCTGCGCTGCCGTTCCTGCGAGGAGAAGTCGCGGACCGGTGCGGAGGGGGGCCGGAGCGGCCCGGAGGGCCCGCACGGCAAGCCCGTGCCCTCGGGGGCCGCGCGGGGGTGGGAGATCTCCGTCAGCCACTCCGGTGAGTGGGTGGCCCTGGCACTGGCCCGGGCGGCACCGGTCGGCGTGGACGTGGAACGGATCTCGGAGGCCCGCGACCTGGCCGGTCTGGCAGGGTACTCGCTGGCCGACGACGAGCAGCGGGCCTGGAACGCGCTGCCGGAGAAGGACCGGGCGGGGGCGTTCTTCGGCTACTGGGCACGCAAGGAGGCCCTGCTCAAGGCGACCGGCCTGGGGCTGTCGGGCGGGCTGCGCAGGGTGGCGGTCAGCCGGCCGGACACGGAGGCGCGGCTGCTGTCCTGGGAGGGCGGCGGCGGTCCCGGGGCCGCCTGGCTGTCGGACCTGGACCGGGGCCCCGAGTACCGGTCGGCGCTGGCCGTACTGACCGACCGCGAGGTGGCGCTGACGGTGCACCCTCCCGAGCGCACCGCGGACCTCCTCCGGAGGTAGCCCCGGGGCGGTGTGCCACGCGGACACCACCCCGGGGTTCACCCGGTCCGGCCCCGGCCCTACCCCTCCTTGGCGAGGTGCCGGCTGATGACCAGGCGCTGCACCTGGTTGGTCCCCTCCACGATCTGGAGGACCTTGGCCTCACGCATGTAGCGCTCGACCGGGAAGTCGCGGGTGTAGCCGTAGCCGCCGAAGACCTGGACGGCGTCGGTGGTGACCTTCATGGCGGTGTCGGTGGCCATCAGCTTGGCCATGGCGGCCCGCTTGCCGAACGGGCGCCCGGCGTCGCGCAGACGGGCGGCGGACAGGTACAGCTCACGGGAGGCGGCGATCTGCGTGGCCATGTCGGCCAGCATGAAGCCGATCCCCTGGAAGTCACCGATGGCCCCGCCGAACTGACGCCGCTCCCGGGAGTACGTGACCGCGGCGTCCAGAGCGGCCTGCGCCAGGCCCACCGCGCACGCGGCGATGCCCAGGCGACCGGAGTCGAGTGCGGAGAGGGCGATCCCGAAACCGCGGCCCTCCTCCCCCACCAGCGCGTCGGCTCCGAGTTCGACGTCGTCGAGGATCACTCCGGCGGTGGGCGAGGAGCGCATGCCCATCTTGTGTTCGGGGACGGCCGCACCGAGACCGGGGGTGTCGGCCGGGACGTGGAAGCAACTGATCCCGCGCGCGCCCGAGTCCGGGGCACCCGTGCGGGCGAAGAGCGCGTAGTAGTCGGCCCGTCCGCCGTGGGTGATCCACGCCTTGGCGCCGTTGACGCGGTAGCCGTCCGAGGTGCGCTCGGCGCGCGTGGTCAGGGCGGCGGCGTCGGATCCGGAGGAGGTCTCGGACAGGCAGTAGGCGCCGAGGAGCGCGCCGCCGACCATGGCGGGCAGGTGGGCGGCCTTCTGTTCGTCGGTGCCGAAGGTGGCGACCGGGTAGCAGGAGAGCGTGTGGACGCTGACGCCCAGGCCGACCGCCAGCCAGCCGCGGGCGAGCTCCTCCACGACCTGGAGGTAGACCTCGTAGGGCTGCTCGCCGCCGCCGTACTCACCCGGGTACGGGAGCCCGAGCAGTCCGGCCTGGCCCAGGGTGGTGAAGACGTCGCGGGGGAAGACCGAGTTCTCCTCGTCCTCGGCCGCGCGCGGGGCGATCTCCTTGTCCACGAGTTCCCCGGTCAGCTCCAGGAGCTGTTCGGCCTCGGGTGTGTGCAGCGTGCGTTCGACCGCCATGAACTCTCCCACGGTTGGGCGCCCAGGTGCGCCTCGGACCGACCGGCTCCGCGGGTGCCCGCGAAGTAGTAGGCCATCCAACTATATGGTGACGCACGGCACCTTATCCCAACGAACCGCCCGACACGGAACCCAGGTCGACCCGGACCGGTCGACCTTGGACGGAAGGTCGGATCGGAGACGGTGGACCACACGCGATGTGCGACTCGCCCGTTCTGGCCGCGACGTCTGTACACGGAGCCCCCCGGCGCCCTAGATTCCACGCATGGACCTCGAACTCCGCCATCTCCGTACGATCTGCCTCCTGGCCGACACCGGCAGCGTCACGAAGGCGGCCGCCGCGCTGTCCACGTCGCAGCCCGCGCTGACGACCCAGTTGCAGCGGATCGAACGCGAGGTCGGCGGGCCCCTGTTCCACCGGGGGCGCTCGGGGGTACGGCCGACCGAGCTCGGTGAGTTCGTCCTGGTCCGGGCACGCGCGGTCCTGTTGTCGATGGACGACCTGCTGCACGACATCACGGCGCGCGGGGCCTCACCGAGCACGCTGCGCGTCGGCGGGGTCGGCCCCCTCACCGTGGAGCTCTCGGCGCGGCTGCCGGAGGTGTTCCCCGACGTCCCGGTGCACGTGCGTACCGAGTACTCCCCCAAGCTGGTCACCGACCTGGTCCGGGCCGGTCGTCTGGACCTGGGGACCACCATCGACTACGTGGACCGCGACCTGCCGACCGACGGCCCGCTGGCCTGGGCGATGCTCGCGGTGGACCCCCTGCACGTGGCGCTGTGGTCGGAGCACCCGTTGGCGCGGGAGACGCACATCCGCCTGGAGGACCTGGCCGAGTGCCCGTGGGCGCTGACGCCACCGGACGGCACGGGCTGGCCGGAGTGCTTCTACCTGGCCTGCCAGCGGGCGGGGTTCAGTCCGCACGTTCCCTACCGGCTCTACGAGAGATCGGAGATCCGCGATCTCATCGCGGACCGACGGGCGATCGCACCGTGCCAGGCGGACTTCGAGTCGGGCCGCGGCGTGGTGGTGCGGCAGTTGGAGGGCGCCCCGATACAGCTGAGGCACCTGCTGGTCTGGCGCCGTGACAGTCCGGTGGACCAGGCCTCGGACCGCATCGCGCGGCTCGCCCGCGAGCTGCTGGACCGGACTCCCACGGACGGTGGCCGCGCACCCGCGCGGCCCGTCCGCCCCTGACGGACGGCACCTCCGGTCGGGCGCTCAGTGGTCGCCCGACCCGAGGCGTTCGGGGGGGAGACAGCGGAGGGCCCCGTCGGCTCTCCGGCCCCTCCCCCGAGCCGATCAGGCGTGTCGGCGCGCGGCTGGCAGGGGCCGGCGCCCACGGTCGCGATGCGCCCGCCGCCCCTGCGGCGCCTCCGGACCACGGGAACGACGGGAACGCCCCCGAGCCGCACGGGCTTGCGTCAGCGCCCCGTCGTCCTGTTCGTTGTCGCGAAGGAGCGCCTTCCTGAAGTGACGCCGTCGTGTTCCGCTCCCGAGCGCGCGATCCGCGCGGCCTCCCCGGGCGCCGGAGCGACGACCTCGCAGCTCCGTGGGGGCTACCGCGGGTTGCAGGTGCGGAGCCCGTTCGTATGATGTTTACCAGCCGGTAACGTACTGGCGAGTAGGCACCGCAGCCTCACTCTCCTTCTCCCGAGCACGAAGCCGCTTTCCCCCAAAGGGCCACCAGGCCCCCCGTAGCGAAGGCACAACGAGTTCAGGAATCCACATGCGAACACTGGGAACAGCCGCCGCGGCGCTCGCCGTCGCGGTACTCGCCGCCTCCTGCGGCGCCTCCGAGTCGTCAGACGAGGAGGCCTCCCCCGGCGCCCTCACCACGGGGGTCACCGACGACAGCGTCGTCATCGGGACCCACCAGCCGCTGACCGGACCGGCCTCCCCGGGGTTCGTGCACGTCTCCACCGGGGCGAGCGCCGTCTTCGACTACGTCAACGACAACGGCGGCATCCACGGCAGGCGGATCGACTACCGGGTCGAGGACGACGCCTTCGACCCGGCGCGGACCATGGACGTCACGCGCTCCCTCATCGACGACGACGAGGTCTTCGCGCTCCTGGGCGGTCTGGGCACCCCCACCCACGAGTCGGTCATCGAGGAACTGAACGACGAGGGCGT
This sequence comes from Nocardiopsis sp. NPDC058789, assembly GCF_042745575.1. Taxonomy (NCBI): domain Bacteria; kingdom Bacillati; phylum Actinomycetota; class Actinomycetes; order Streptosporangiales; family Nocardiopsidaceae; genus Nocardiopsis; species Nocardiopsis sp. NPDC058789. The sequence goes on along the minus strand of NZ_JBHYOW010000007.1, from coordinate 334,670 downwards.
CCCGGACCTCTTCGTCTCCTCCGGCGCACTCGCGTGGGACCAGCCGGAGGAGTACCCGTACAGCTACGGCTTCCAGGTGGACTACTCCAAGGAGGCCAAGGTCCAGGGCGCCTACATCGCGGAGAACTTCCCCGGTGACGACGTCGGCCTCCTCTACCAGAACGACGACGTGGGCCCCGCCTCGCACGCGGGGATCGAGCAGTACCTGATGGACGACATCGTCGCCTGGGAGTCCTACGACCCGGGCGTCCCCGAGCTCGACGGACAGGTGGCCGAGCTCAAGGCGGCCGACGCCGACGTCGCGGTCTGCTACTGCATCCCGGCCTTCCTCGGCCTGGCCATCCTGGAGGCCCAGGCGATCGGCTACGAACCCCAGTGGGTGGCGCCCAGCTTCGGCGGCGACGTGGAGATCGTCTCCCAGCTCATAGAGGAGTACGCCGAGGGGACTCCGGCCGAGGACGTCCCGCCGGAGGCCTTCACCGACGGCCTCATCATCACCGCGTTCCTCCCGATGGCCGCCCAGAGCGACGACCCGTGGACCGCCTTCTACCGGGACATCCACGAGCAGTACAACGAGGGCGCACCCTTCACCGACACCACCGTGTACGGCATGGTGCAGGCGACCCTGTTCGCCCAGCTGCTCATGGAGGTCGGCCCCGACCTGGACCGCGAGCGCCTGCTGCGGACCCTCAACTCGCGGGAGTGGACCGGCCCCGGCCTCGTGCCCTTCGTCGCCACCGAGAACGACCACAGCGGCTACTCCGGGGTGATGGTGGTGCGCAACCGCGCCGGTGGGGAGCCCGAGATCCTCCAGGAACCCCGTGTCACCGACAGCGACGGCGGGGAGATCCTCCCGTTCGAGCTCGACCGGCCCGATCCGGACGACGTGCCCCTGTTCGGCTGAGTCGGGCGAACGGCGGGCCGGGCCGCACCGGATCAGGCCCGGGCCCGCTGTTCCCGCTCCCGCACGCGGCGCCGGCGCGAGCGCAGCCACCAGGCGAGCGCGAGGAGCGCGGCCGCCGCACCGGTGGCCACCGCCACCGGGAACCCGAGGTCGATCCCGCCGGTGCCGACCACCACCATCGCCGCCGTGGCGGGCAGCGACCCCAGGGCGGTTCCCAGGGCGAAGGGCGCGACCCGCAGCCCGGTCAGCCCGAAGCCGTAGTTGACCATCTGGTAGGGGATCACCGGGATGAGCCGGAGCTGCACGACGGCCAACAGCGCCCGTCGTCCCACCAGCCCCTCCAGCCGGGTCCGGACGCGTTCGGGGAGACGGCGTGAGAGCGCGTCCCCGGCCACGTACCGGGCCACCGCGAACTGCGCGACGGCGGCCAACACCCCTCCGACCAGGGCGAGGACCACCCCCACCACCAGGCCGAAGAGCAGCCCTCCGGCGATGTTCAGGGCCGGGCGCGGCACCAGCGCCTGCACCGCCAGGACGTAGGCGGCCAGGTAGACCACCGCGCCCCAGAACCCGGCGTTCGTGGTCCAGTCCCGCACCGTCTCCAGGTCCGGTCCCCGCAGGATCGCCCACGCCAACACGGCGACCCACACCGCGAGCAGCGCCACGCGCCACACCTGACCCCACCTGTGCCCCATTCGTCCCAGGTTAGGGGCTGCTTCGGGGAGGCTCAGCGCTCTTCCAACCGGGGAAAGACCACCTTCTTCAGCACCAGGGTGAGCGCGGCCGCCGTGGGGATGGCCAGCAGCGCGCCCACCAGCCCGAGCAGCGCGCCGCCCAGCAGCGCCGCCGTGATGTTGACCGTGGGCACCACGTCCACGGCGTGCCGCATCACCCGGGGCGCGATCACGTAGCTCTCGATCTGCTGGTAGATCAGGAAGAACACCAGCGTGACCAGGCCCATCCACGGGTCACCGATGGCCACCGCCAGCGACGCCACCACCGCCCCGATGGTGGTGCCGATCAGCGGGATCAACGCGGTCACCGCGACCACGAGGGCCAGGGTGAGGGCGTACGCCGAGCCGGTCAGCCACAGGAAGAGGAAGGCCACCACACCGCCGAGCGCCGCGACCAGCAACTGCCCGGCGATGAACGCCCCGATGCGCTGGACGATCTCGTCCCCGATCTCCCGGACCCCGGTCCGGCGCGAGCGGGGCACGAACCGGTAGGTGACGTCCATGATGCCCGGCAGCGAGGCCATGAAGAACAGGGTGAGGATGAGGACCGTGAAGGTGGCGAACAGCGAGTTGAACACCACCTGCCCCACACCGACGAGACCGCCGAAGACCTGCTGGCCGAAGTCGCCGCCGGAGACCACGCCCTCGATACGGCCGAGCACGTCGTAGCGCCGGTCGAGGTCACGGAAGAACGCGGACTGCTGGAGCTGGTCCAGGGACGAGGGCAACGACGTGGCGAAGCTGCTGACCTGCTCGGTCAGGGGCGGCACGATCGCCCACACGAACACGACCAGGAAGGCCACCAGGCCGAGGCAGACCGAGAGGATCGCGGCCCAGCGGGGCAGCCGCAGCCGCCGCAGGGCCTCGATGACGGGGTTGAGCCCGATCGCGAGGAAGAGCGCGACGAGGATGTAGACGAACACCGCCCGGGCGCTGGTCAGGGCCTGCACCAGCAGCCAGGCGCTGAGCACCCCCAGGGCCCCGACGAAGCCGAGCAGGAAGTAGTTGGGACGTCGCGTCTCCTCGGTCGGCGGGCGCCGTTCCGGAGGCTGCTCGGCGCGCGGGCGCTTCCTGGCTCTCACTGGCCCTCCGGTGGGTCCGGGATGGTCAGGGTGAAGAGGGCGCCGCCGAGCAGGTCGCTGTGTCCGGCGACCAGGGTGCCGCCGTAGGCGCCCGCGATCTCCCGGGAGATCGCCAGTCCCAGTCCGCTGCCGCCGGGATCGCGCTCCTTGGACTCCGCCAGCCGCGCGAACCGTTCGAAGACCCGTTCCCGGTCCTTGACCGGGATGCCGGACCCGTCGTCGTGCACCTCGACCACGGCCGCTCCCTCGTGGTGCTGCACGATGACGTCGATCCGGCCGTTGGCGTGGCGTGTGGCGTTGGCGACGAGGTTGGTGAGCACCCTGACGACGCGCAACCGGTTGACCAGCGCGTACACCGGTTCCGAGGTGTGCACGAACACCTGGGGCGGGCCGGGTTGGCCGGAGAACTCCAGCTGGGCGACCTCCGCGAGGTCGACCCGTTCGCGTGCCTGCGCGCGGTCGGTGTCGAGGCGGGCCATCTCCAGGAGGTCCTCGACGATGTTCTCCAACCGTTCGGTGTCGGAGAGGAGACCGCTCAGCAGCCGCTCCCTGGCGCGCAGGTCGGGATCGGGGTCGGAGAGCTCGACCTCCAGTTTGGTGCGCATGCCCGCGATGGGGTTGCGCAGTTCGTGGGAGGCGTCGGAGACGAACCGGCGCTGCCGGGTGACCGCCTCCTCCAGGCGGGACAGACTGGAGTTGGCGGTGCGCGCCAGGCGGGCGATCTCGTCGTCGCTCCTGGGCAGCGGGAGCCTGCGGTGCAGGTCGCTGACGGAGATGTGTTCCATCTCGTCACTGATCCGCGTGACCGGGCTCAGGGCACGGCCCACGCCGTACCAGATGACGAAGCCCGAACCGAAGATCAGCAGCGCCGAGGTGCCCAGCATGACCAGTTCCAGGACCTTGTCGCCCAGGATGAGCGGCGTACGCGTGGCGGCCACCGCCATGACGTTGTCACCGTAGGCGGAGCCGTCGACGACGTACCCCACCACCTGGAAGCAGTCGCCCGTCTCGTCCCCGGGGATGACGTCGCAGACGAATTCGTCGACGCGGAAGTCGTCCGGTGCGGGGTCCTCCTCGATCAGCGACGGCACCCCCTGCAGGGCCACGCTGGAGGCCAGGACCTGGTCGGTCTCCCAGTCGATCACCTGGAAACGCACGATGGGCTCGGAGGCCGGAATCGGGCCGTCGTAACGCTCCGTCATGATGTGGTCGGCCACGTGCCGGGCCCCCTCGGCGGCTCGGTCACGCAGCTCGGTGAGCGTCACTTCCCGGATCAGGAGGATGGAGGCGCTGAGGAGGATACAGATGACCAGGGAGAGGACGGCCAGGGCACCGAGCGTGACCCGGGCTCGGATGCTGCGCGGACGTAGCGCGCGCCAGGGTCTCCAGGATCGCTCGTTCCGTTCTGCCACGCACCCATTGTTACTCAGGGCAATAAGAAACCCTTGAATGGTCTCCGGTGTGGCGACCGAAACGTACGAAGGTGCGCGAGAGGGTTCTTTCGCCTCCCGCGCCGCCCCGCGAGCGGGAGAACGCTCGCGGGGCGGGACTCCGGACTACTCGTAGGGGTCCGGAGGGTTGGTGACCTCCACGACCGAGGTGGTCGTGATCTCGTGCTGGGAGACGTCGTAGAGGTCCCCCTCCGGCTCCACCCAGGTGCCGCGCACCGTCCACCAGGTGTCGGCCTCCGGCGCCGGATGGTCGGTGATCAGGATCTTGTTGACCACCGCGTCCGCCGCGCAGCAGGCCATCTGGAGCCGGGCCAGGTACCAGCCCTCCCCGTCCTGGGCGGGCACGGCGAACCCGGTGAGCTCGACCTCGCGGCCGGACAGTTCGCGCTCCTCGTCGATCCAGGCGCGCATGACGAACTGCTGGACGTCGAGCGGCACCACCTCGTCGGGGGCGGCCTGGCTCAGCTCGTCGGTGAAGCGGGAGGGTGCCCGCTCGTCACGGGGCGGCGGACCGGAGGAACCCCCGGTGCTCTCCACCGTGTAGGAGCCGAGCGCGGGCGGCGCGATGACGAACACGGCGAACACGGGGAGCAGGAGCAGCCACGCCACCCTCGGGGCGACGGAGTGGTCGTGTCCGTGGCCGCCCCCTCCACCGCCGTACTCGGCGACGGCGTGGTCGAGCTCCGAACGCGCCGAGGTGTCCTCGGGGACCGCGTCCTCCTCGTCCAGGGCGTGGGTCTCGCCGCGTAGTTCCGCGACGATCACCAGGACGCCGAGCAGCACCATGACCACTCCGGCGGCGATCAGGAACGGGCCGAAACCCGCCTTGACCCAGTTCAGGTACAGGTTGGTGGGGACCGTACTGGTCAGCGCGGCGGCGCCGAGCAGGACGAGGGTGAGCCCCTGGGCGATCCGGTTCACAGGAGGACGGCTCCGATCAGGAACGTGCTGAGCAGGCCGACCACCAGACAGATCGGGGCGAAGCGGGCGACGAAGCGCCAGCCGAACACCCCGGCCTGCATCGCGATCAGCTTGAGGTCCACGATCGGGCCGATGACCATGAACGCGAGCTTGGCGGTCGGAGAGAAGTCGGTGAGGCTGACCGCGACGAAGGCGTCGGCCTCCGAGCAGATCGAGAGGAGGATGGCCAGCAGGGCGAGCACCAGCACCGAGATGATCGGCGCCTCGGCCACGGCCAGCAGCCACTCACGGGGCACCATGACGTTCAGCGTCGCCGCCGCGAGTGCGCCGACCACCAGATAGCCGCCCGCGTGCATCATGTCGTGCATCATCGACTCGCGGAAGACCTGCCACTTGGAGGCTCCGGGGGCATGGGTGCGCGAGGGCAGACGCAGCCAGTCGGCCTTGCCGAAGCGCACCCAGATCCACCCGATGACCACCGAGGCGAGCAGCGAGGCCACGAAGCGGGCCAGGACCATCTCCGGCTGCCCGGCGAAGGCCACGGCGGTGGCGATCATGACGATGGGGTTGATGGACGGGGCCGCCAGCAGGAAGGTCAGCGCCGCCGCCGGGGCGACCCCGCGCTTGATGAGGCTCCCCGCGATGGGCACCGAGGCGCACTCGCAGCCGGGCAGGAGCGCCCCGGAGGCACCGGCGACGGGGACCGCCCGCCCCGGCTTGCTCGGGATGAACCGCTGGTAGGCCGAGGTCGGAACGAACGCGATGAGCGCCGCCGACAGGGCCACCCCGAAGACCAGGAAGGGCAGCGCCTGGAAGCTGATGGCGGTGAAGATGGTCGCCCAGGCCAGGAAGGCCTGACTGGTGAGCTCGTCGGTGAGCCAGGAGTGGGCCACCGCCATCGCGGTGATGAGGAGGGCGAACAGCCAGACCGTTCCGGTGCGGCGCGAGTCGGCGCGCCGCCCCCAGTCGGAGGGGGGCAGTTCGTCGCCCTGGTCGCCCCAGTCGCGGGCGATCGAGTCACCGAGTGAGGGATCGGGCGCGGAGTCGCGCTCCGATGTGGTCCGTTCGGACACGGGAGTACTCCGTCGGGTTCGGTTGGGGACTCCCCGAATGGTAACCGAAAACGATTTTCGTTTGTACATCCGTCGCGGCCCCACACATGGCGGAGCGGGCGAGTGTGCCGACAGCCCCGTGGGCAGGGGCGTTACGGGTACCTGGGGTGAGCGGGCAGGAAGCCGAGTACGCCACTGTCCCCCGAGGTCGGAGACGCTCCGAGGCCCCTTCCACCGCGTCATCCCGGCCAGCCTCTTCGGCACGACCGTCGAGTGATACGACTTCTTCCCCTGCGGGGCTGTGCGGCCCTGGTGTTCAACCACGGTCCGCAAAGCCCCGCGTCTGGTGACGATCCCGGTGTGGGGCGCGCTGCGCGACCTCGTCGGCCGCAGACCGGTGATCGCCGTGGTCGCGGTGGTGTTCGTCCGGAAGACTCGGGGCTCCGACCTCGCCTCCGCGCCCCGGGGGTGGTACCCCGGCCCGGCCGCCCCCTGACCGCCCGAGCCCCGGATCGAGACAGACCCAGCAGTACCGGGCCGCTCGACCGGGGGCCTGGAGCCCAATGGCGCTGGACGGTCCTCCGAAAGCGTGCGAGGGTCCCCGATGCTAGCGTTCGATCCCCTGGTTCCTTCCGCCGTTCCCTCCGGGCAGGGCGCGTGGTCCCGCGGAAGCGAGTCTTCTGAGGTTGCTGGTCCGGGAGGCCTTCGACTGCCCGGACGGGCCGGGCCGCAACAGACCCTGCGCCTTCTCGTCGATCGTGTCCAACTCACGGAAGAGCTTCCGCTTCTCCCGCGCGTCGAACTTGTCACTCCTGGTGATCGTGTTCCTGATCCTCTCCTGGGTGTTCTCGAAATGGAGCGCTTCCTGTGCGCTGAACGGAGTACTCCTCTCCGTGTTCAGCCTCTCGAGCGCACCCATCCCCCGGCTCGGGGTGTTCGATATTCCACCGCGTTGGAAGAAGACGGTGTTGACCTTCCCCAGTTCTCCCGAATCGATGGCTCTGGCGGCACGTTCCACGCCCACGTAGCACTCGTTGTGGATCTCCGGATCGACGTAGCGGCCGACGCCGTACTTGGCCACCGCCTTGACATACCTGTGGAGACCTCCCTGGAGGCTCAGGGCGTCGTTCACTCCCATGAGGGCGGCGTTGTTCGACTCGTAGCCGCGTTCCCTGAACCGTTGCACGATGTTCTCGAACTCGTCGGGGCTGCGGAGGGCGGACTCGATGAACACGTCCCCGCGACGGTCCGGGTGGCTCGCGTAGTCCTGGGCCCTGTTCCACCAGGAGAGGCCGTCGTCCCAGAGAAGGGCTCCGGACTCCTCCGGCGACCTCCTTCGCAGTTCCGTGTACTGCGGGTGGTGGGGGTTGAAGTCGTCCATGTTGATGTGGACCGCACCGCCACGCTTGTCGAGTGCGTTTCGGACGATTTCGGTGATACCGCTCTTGCCGGACCCGGTCGCCCCACCGATGATCACGAGACTCGGATTCTCCTGTTTGACACCTCCATCGAGGTGCTGGGGAGCGATCTCCTCCAGGAAGATCTGCTCGTTCTGCTTCGGGGAAAGGCGTACATTCTCGTATTCCTGGGGGGTGAGGTTCATCGCGCCTGTCAGATCGTTCCGTTCTTGATGATCGAAAGGCTTTCGATTCTCAAGTCGTCGGCAGTCCCCGCATCCGCGATGCGCAGGTCCCTGAGGCTCTCCGAAAGTCTTGCCTGGCGCTCGGAGACCAGATCGATCCTCTTCTGGTCGGGAGCATCCTTCGACCGTTCCTCATGCTTCATCTTCGAGAGGACTCCGATCGCGTCCCTGATGAGGTCGGCGAGGATGTCGTAATCGACCACCTCCTCCTCACTCCACTGGGATTCGGGAAGGCCGGAAAGCAGGGGGTTGTCTTCCTCAGGTCTCATCGTGGCATCCCATCCGTTCTCGTGTCCCGCCTCGTCACGCCTGCTAAGCATCGTCTTTTCCGATGCCGTGCAAGTCACGAGTGATCGACGCATGATAACAGTGGGATGCTGGAATCAGCGCACGAGTTCGCGCACACAATCTTCGTGTCCGAATGAGTTATGGGCATGATTCACGTTTCCCTCTGTCCTGGTGACCGAGGTTCTCCGCGACCTAGTCGTCGCGGCCCGGTTCCCGGCCGTCGTCGTCCGGGTGGTCGCCGTCGTGGTCCTGGTCGGGGTCGTGCATGCCCTCGCCACCGGGCGTCGGCTCGTCCTGCGGTTCGGCGTCGCTCGGCGCGGCCCCCTCGGACCGCTCGACCTCGTCGGGCAGCGGGCCCCCGGGGTCGCCCCAGCAGTGCACGTTCCTCAGGTCCGGCATCTTGGCCAGGTTGAACTGCGGGTCCAGCCCGTTGCGGAGCTGGCGGCTGTAGTCGCCCAGCAGGCGGAAGGCGACCGTCGACAGCGGCGCGATGGCCAGCAGGTTGACGGTGGCCATGACCCCCATGGCGATGTCCGCGAGGTTCCACACCAGGGTCAGCGGGGCGACGCAGCCGATGAAGATGGAGGCCAGGACGGCGGCCCGGAAGTAGGTCAGGTGTCGGTCGTCGGCGTCCAGGAACTGGAGGTTGGACTCACCGTAGTAGTAGTTGCCCAGCAGCGAGGTCCAGGCGAGCAGGAACAGGATGACGGTGAGGGCGTGGATCGCCCAGCTGCCGAGGGAGCTCTGGAGTGCCATCTGCGCGACCACGATCGGTTCCTGACCGGGGGCGAACTCGGTGCTGAACAGGAGCACGATGAACGCCGTCACCGAGCAGACCAGCCAGGTGTCGAAGTACACGCCCAGGGTCTGCACCAGCCCCTGCTTCGCCGGATGGGAGACCGAGGCGGTGGCACCCGCGTTGGGCGCCGAGCCCAGACCGGCCTCGTTGGAGAACATGCCGCGCCGCATCCCCCACAGGATCGCGGTGCCCACACCGCCCGCGGCGACCTCGCGCAGGCCGAAGGCGTGGGCGAAGATGCTGCCGAACACCCCGGGGACGGCCTCGATGTTGACGATGACCACGGCGACACCGAGGAGGACGTAGAGGATCGCCATCAGGGGGACGAGGCCCTGGGCGACGCTGGCGATGCGCCGCACCCCGCCGAAGATGACGGCGCCGGTCAGCGCGGCCAGACCGAGACCGATCACCGCGTCGAACCAGAACCCGGTGGGGACGCCGAACTCCTCGACCGAGGTACCGATCGCACCCGTGATGCCGTTGGCCTGCACCGAGTTGAACACCAGGCTGAAGGTGATGGTGATGATGACCGCGAAGAGGACGCCCATCCAGCGGCGTTCGAGTCCGTAGAGCATGTAGTAGGCCGGACCGCCACGGAACCCGGTGCTGGTCCGCACCTTGTACAGCTGGGCGAGGGTGGACTCCACGAACGACGCGGCACCCAGGACACCGGCCATCAGCCACATCCAGAACACCGCGCCGGGACCGCCCAGCATGATCGCCAGCGTCACGCCGACGATGTTGCCGGTCCCCACCCGCGAGGCCGCCGAGAGGGCGAAGGCCTGGAACGCCGAGATCTCCCTGCCGCCGTCGGGGGCCGTCCCCGGGCTGCTGCGCATGACCCGGAACATCTCCGGCAGGAGACGGATCTGGACGAACCCCGACCGCACGGTGAAGTAGAGGGCCAGGATCACCAGCAGCGGGATGAGGAAGAAGGTCCAGAAGAAGTCGTTGAGGGCGACCAGAGCGTTGTTGAGGACGGTCACTCGTTCCCCTTCGAGCGGTGTGCGGCCCCGCGTTCGATATCGGGGTTTTCCGACCAACTGTCCACTTGGGCGGGAGTTTCGGCCGCCGGGGACACGCGAAGGGGCGGTAAAGGACCGTAAACGATGCCGAGGCGGGCCCGACCTGTGGTCAGACCCGCCTCGGGTGCTTCAGTGCTCTGCCCTAGTGCTGCGGAGCGGAGTCGTAGCGGTCGTTGCGACGCGGGCCGCCACGGTACCCCCCACGGGAGTCCCCGCCACGGTAGCCGCCACCGCCGCGACGGTCGCCGCCACGATAGCCGCCACCCTCGCCACGGCGCTCGCCGCCACGGTAGCCGCCGCCATCGCCGCCGCGGTAACCACCGTCACCTCGGTAGCCGCCCTCGCCACGGGAGTCGCGGTCGCGGTAGCCACCGCCGCCCTCGCCACGGTCGTTGCGACGCTCGCCGCCACGGTAGCCGCCCTCGCCGCGGGACTCGCCGCCACGGTAGCCACCGCCGCCGCGGTAACCGCCGCCGCCACCACCGCGGTAGCCGCCACCGCCGCCGCCACGGTAGCCACCGCGACGGGGGCCGCCACGGCCGCGACGCTCGCGGACGGGCTCCGGCGGCTCGATCCACGGCTCCCAGCTGGGCTCCTTGGCGCCGGTGACCTCGGAGAGCAGCTCGTCACCGGGGTTGACCAGGTGCTGCTTGGCGTCGACGCCGGCGTCGCTGAGCAGACGTCGGGCCAGGCGGCGCTGGTTGGGAGCGACCAGGGAGACCACGGCGCCCGAGGAACCGGCCCGGGCGGTACGGCCGCCACGGTGCAGGTAGTCCTTGTGACCGGTGGGCAGGTCGATGTTGACGACCAGGTCGATGCCGTCGACGTGGATGCCGCGAGCGGCGACGTCGGTGGCGACCAGGGCCTGGATCTTGCCCTCACGGAACTTGGCCAGGGTGCGCGTGCGCACGCTCTGGGTCTTGCCGCCGTGCAGGGAGGCGCAGGGCACACCGGCCTCGATCAGCTGCTCGCTGATGGTGTCGGCGCGGTACTTGCTGCGCACGAACAGGATGGTGCGTCCGTCACGCGCGGCGATCTGGGCGACGATCTTGTTCTTGTCGCGGGGCAGCACCTTGAGCAGGTGGTGCTCCATGGTGGTGACCTGGGAGACCGGCGGGTCCACGGAGTGGGTCTGCGGGTCCTTCATGTAGCGGCGGACCAGCTTGTCCACGTCACCGTCGAGGGTGGCGGAGAAGAGCAGGGTCTGACCGTCGGGGCGCACCTGGTCGAGAAGCTCGCTGACCTGCGGCATGAAACCCATGTCGCACATCTGGTCGGCCTCGTCCAGCACCGAGATCTCGACGTCGCCCAGGTCGCAGGCGCCCTGGTCGATGAGGTCGGTGAGACGGCCCGGGGTGGCGACCAGCAGGTCGACACCGCGCCGGAGCTCGTTGATCTGTCGGGTGTAGGAGCTGCCGCCGACGACGTCGCCGACCTTGACGCCCAGGACGCGGGCGTAGATGCGCAGCGCGTCGCGCACCTGGTGCGCGAGCTCGCGGGTGGGGACCAGGATCAGGGCCCGGGGGCGGTTGGCGGCGGCGCGGCGCTCGGCGCAGCGCATCAGGACCGGCAGGCCGAAGGCCAGGGTCTTGCCCGATCCGGTGCGCCCGCACCCGAGGACGTCACGGCCCTCGATGGCGTCGGGAATGGTCGCGGCCTGGATCGGGAACGGGTTGGTCACACCGTTCTTGGCCAGCTCGTCGACGATGTCCTTGGGAAGCCCCAGGCTGTCGAAAGCGGGCATTACGGCAGTGTCCGTCGTCAAGTGACGTGTACCTTCCTCATCGTTTGGCGGCGTTTCGAGGAAGGCTCCACACGGTCACAGCGGACCCAGCGAAGAAATCACACAAACGCGCCTGATCACACGCGGAAGCGGCCTCAGCTGAGTGGGCTCGTGTGCTCTTCGGGTCAAGAGTGACGTCGACCGGTGTCGACACGCTCTCCGCGTCTTGGCGGCCCGGCGCGCTCGGATGCGCGCGGCATTCATCGACCGCTTGCAGCAGCGTACTAGAGATCGTTCGGAAGCGGGGACGGGATGGGGGTTTTTCACCGGTGATACCGGTCTCCCCCCTCCCGTCCCCCGTGTGCGGTCAGGCTCCCGCCGTCATGGCTCTGGCCAGGGCGGTGAGGCGTCCCACCTGTGCGCGGCGCTCGGCCGCGCACTGTTCTTCGAGCGTGTTGTCCCCGGCCTGCTGGAGGAGGGCCTTGGTCGCGACGGCGGCCTCGGGATTGGTGGCCAGAAGAGCGGCGACGGCGTCGTCCACCGCGCCGTCGAGCTCGTCGACGCCGACCACCAGCGTCGCCAGGCCGAGCTCGCGGGCCTCCTCGGCGCCGACCTTGCGGGCGGTCAGGCAGATCTCGGTGGCGCGGTGCACGCCCACGATGTCCACCAGGGGCTTGGTGCCGGTGAGGTCCGGCACCAGCCCCAGGGCGGGCTCCTTCATACAGAATCGGGCGTCGTCGGCGAGGATGCGCAGATCACAGGAGAGCGCGAGCTGGAAGCCGGCCCCGATGGCGTGGCCGCGCACCGCCGCGATGGTCACCAGGTCCGGCCGACGCAGCCAGAGGAACCCCTGCTGGAGCTCGGAGATGTAGGCGTCCAGGTCGGCCTCGTCGGCGGAGCCGTCCGCGAGTCCGGCGACGATCGAACGCTCCCCGTCGACCCCCTCGGGGGTGAACATGTTGAGGTCGATCCCCGCGGAGAAGATGTCACCCTCCCCGGCGATGACGACAATTCGGACATCGTCCGGGAGCGCCTGGCCGATGTGGGCCAGGGTGGTCCAGGTGCGTCCGGTCATCGCGTTGCGGCGCTCCGGGCGGCTGATGGTGACGCGGGCGACCGCGCCGTCCACCGTGAGCCCCAGTCCGGCCCGGGCCAGCTCCTCGCCGGTGGGCAGTTCCTGTCTCCCGGACTCCCGCGGGTCCTGTGCCATGGGTTCCTCCGTCGCGTCGGTTGGCTACCCACCGACCCTACTCGCCGGTAACCCCGGGCTCGCCGCCGGGATCAGGCCTTGCGTGTCGCCCCACCGCGCCCCCGCAGCTCCACTCCGGCCTCGCTCAGCAGCCGGTGCACGAATCCGTAGGAGCGACCGGTCGCGGCCGCCAGACTGCGGATGCTCTCACCCTCGTCGTAACGGTGCCTGAGCTGTGCGGCCAACTCGGAACGGTCCGCTCCCGACACTCGGGTGCCCTTCCTCAACGCGTCACTCACAGATCTCTTCCCTTCCACGGTGGTGGGGTCTCCCACCGTCCGGAACCACTGCCATGATCGGACACCCCGTCCACACGCCGCCACATTCGCCCGGCGCCACGCCGGTTGGACCGGGTTTCGGAAGACCGCTAACCAGGCCCGAAATGGGACCGGGTGAACCTCCCGGTGCTCTGGGCGTCACTGCCGACCCCACACGCTCCGACGGCCACCGCCCCCGGACGCACGGAGGACCCCGGCCCACGAGGGGTCGGGGTCCTCCGTGCGTCCGGGACCGGGCATCAGGCCAGTGCGATGAGGTCCTCGAACTCGGCGTTCCACACGTCCTCGACGCCGTCGGGCAGCATGATGACGCGCTCGGGCTGGAGTGCGGCGACCGCGCCCTCGTCGTGTGTCACCAGGACGATCGCGCCCTTGTAGTTGCGCAGCGCCGCCAGGATCTCCTCCCGGCTGGCCGGGTCCAGGTTGTTCGTGGGCTCGTCGAGCAGGAGCACGTTGGCGCTGGAGACCACCAGGGTGGCCAGGGCCAACCGGGTCTTCTCACCACCGGAGAGCACTCCGGCGGGCTTGCTCACGTCGTCGCCGGTGAACAGGAACGACCCCAGGGTCTTGCGCGCCTCGACCTCGGGCAGGTCCGGGGCCGCGCTCATCATGTTCTCCAGCACGCTCCGGTCCACGTCCAGGGTCTCGTGCTCCTGCGCGTAGTAGCCGAGCTTGAGCCCGTGCCCCGGGACGACCTCACCGGTGTCCGGTTCCTCGACGCCGCCGAGCAGGCGCAGCAGGGTCGTCTTTCCCGCGCCGTTCAGGCCCAGGATGACCACGCGGCTGCCCCGGTCGATGGCCAGGTCCACACCGGCGAAGATCTCCAGCGAACCGTAGGACTTGGACAGCCCCTCGGCCATCAGTGGCGTGCGACCGCTGGGTGCCGGGTCCGGGAAGCGCAGCTTGGCGACCTTGTCGGACTGACGCACCCCCGCGACCCCGTCCAGCAGCTTGTCGGCGCGGTTGAGCATCTGCTGCGCGGCACGCGCCTTGGAGGCCTTGGCCCGGAACCGGTCCGCCTGCTTGCGCAGCGTGTCGGCCTGCTTCTCCGCGTTGGCCAGCTCCCGGCGGCGACGGCGCTCGTCGGCCTCGCGCTGGGAGAGGTACAGCTTCCAGCCCATGTTGTAGATGTCGATGGTGCTGCGGTTGGCGTCCAGGTAGAACACCTTGTTGACCACGTGCTCGACCAGTTCCACGTCGTGGCTGATCACGATGAGCCCGCCCTGGTGGTGCTTGAGGAAGTCACGCAGCCAGACGATGGAGTCGGCGTCGAGGTGGTTGGTGGGCTCGTCCAGCAGAAGGGTGTCCGCACCGCTGAACAGGATGCGGGCCAGCTCGATCCGGCGGCGCTGACCACCGGAGAGCGTGTGCAGCGGCTGGGACAGGACCTTGTCCGGCAGACCCAGGCTGGAGGCGATCGCGGCGGCCTCGGACTCGGCGGCGTACCCGCCCAGCACGTGGAGGCGCTCCTCCCAGCGGGCGTACTGGCGCACGCCCTTGTTGCGGGTCTTCTCGTGGTCGCTGGCCATCTTCTTCTCGGCCTCGCGCAGACCGTTCAGGGCCTCGTCGATCCCGCGCGCGGACAGCACCCGGTCCTTGGCGATCACGTCGAGGTCGCCGGTGCGCGGGTCCTGGGGAAGGTACCCGATGCTGCCGGAGCTGGTGACCGTGCCGCCGGTGGGCAGCCCCTCCCCCGCGAGCACCTTGGTCATGGTGGTCTTGCCCGCACCGTTGCGGCCCACCAGTCCGATCCGGTCCCCCGCGGCGACACGGAAGGTCGTCGGCTCCAGCAGGAGTCGAGGTCCGACGCGCAGTTCGAGGTCGGTGGCGATCAACATGGGTGGGGCATCCTCAAAGGTGGTCTGGCGGGTTCGGGGCGGTCGGGACACGTCTCGCACCGGCCCCGGAGGGGCTGGTTCGGCGGTGGCGCCGCGACGGGGCGGCGGCGGACGTGTCCTCGGGACCGGCCGACCCAGCCTAACGGCATGGGGCGGGGACGGTGCGAGGGATTTCCCCCGGCGCGACCCGGACACGGCCGCGCCCCCGACCCCACAACGGGACCGGGGGCGCGACGCATTCCCGGGGGAGGGGGTCACGGGACCGGATCACTCCCTGTCGGGGGTGTCCTCGCGTGCCGTGGTCTCCGGCACCGGGGCGACGACCACGACCGCCGCCTCCTTCTCCGGTGGAGCCTCCGAGGTGCGTTCCGCGACCTCCGCGGGCTCGGTGTCCTCCTGCTGCGCGGGCGGACGGTTGCGGAGCAGGGCGGCGAGCACGGCGGCGACCGGGGTCGCCAGGAACATGCCCGGGATACTGCCCAGGATGCCGCCCGCCGTGATGGCGATCAGGACGATGGGAGAGGGGAGCTCCAGGGCCTGGCCGTAGATGCGGGGGGCGAAGATGCTGCTCTCCGCCTGCTGGACCACGACGACCGCCACCACGATGATCAGGGCGATCACCCAGCCCTCCGCGACCAGGGCCACCAGAGCGGCCAGGAGGCCGGTGAGGAAGGCGCCGATGACCGGCAGGAACGCGCCCACGAAGGTCAGGACGATCAACGGGATGGCGAGGTTCACGTCCAGGAAGATGAGCAGGACGATGCCGATGCCCACCGCGTCGATGAAACCGACCATCGCCACACCGCGCACGTAGCGGCCCATCACGCCGTAGGCCACACCGCTCGCGTGGCGCAGGCCCGGGCGGGACTTCGGCGGGAGCAGCGTGACGAACCAGTCGATCAGCTTGTCCCCGGAGTGCACGAAGTACACGGTGAGGGCGATGATCAGCACCAGGCTGATCAGGATCTGGAGGACGGCCGCGCCAGCGGTCCAGGCGCCGTTGACCAGCTCCTGGGTGTTGTCGGTGATCATCCCCTGGATCTGGTCCCAGGCGTTGGTGAACGCGTTGGTGATGAAGGCCGGGTCCGCCTCCAGGCCGAAGGGGAGCTCGATCTGGAGTTCCTGGAGCCCCGTGAGGGCGCTGGAGACGCTGGCGATCATCCCGTCGAAGCCCTGTATGGCCGGCTGGATGATCATCGTGATCACGCCGCCGAGGACGACCAGCGCGGTGAGGACGGCGATGGCGGTGGAGGAACCACGCCCCAGGCCCTTGTTCCGCAGCCACTTGGCCAGCGGCATGAGAAGCGCGGTGACGAACACCGCGATGACGATCGGGAGGGTGACGACGGACAGGTAGATGACGGCGTAGACGAGCAGGCCCGCCACGACGCCGATGATGAGCATCCGCCAGGCGACGTCGCTGACCACCCTGAGCAGGTCGCCCGCGCCCACGTCCTCGGGCTCGGGGGCGGCTTCCTCTACCACCTCGGGTTCGGCCTCGGCGGCCTTCTCCCGCTCCTCCAGTTGGGCGAGACGCTCGGCTCGGGCTCTGCGGGCGACGAGCCACTTGTTCAGGAGCGCCCACACTCCCGGCCGCTGGGCTTGCACATGGACTCCGATCTATGGATTGCTGCGCGTTGACCGCTCCGAAGGCGACGGTCACGTGACGACACTGTTCCGGGGGATGTGGGAGGAGATGTCAGGGAGATGCACCGGCGGGCGTTCTGGTTCCACCGGACGTCGGGGAAGGTCAGCCGATCGCGCGGAACCGTCCGGCCCCTTCTCGGGGTCGAACGGTTCCGGTGGGGCCGGTCGTCTCAGAACTGCCAGGGCTCACGGGGGTGGCCGACGCGCACGATCTCGTTGCCGAACGGGGCCAGGGCCACCGGGATCATCTTGAGCGAGGCCCACGCCATCGGGATGCCGATGATCGTGATGGCCAGGGCGAGCGCCGTGGTGATGTGGCCGATGGTCAGCCACCAACCGGCGACGATCAGCCAGATGACGTTCATGACGGTGGTACCGCCGCCGGCGCCCGGCCTGCGCACGAGGTCGCGACCGAAGGGCCAGATGGCGTAGCTGGCCATGCGGAAGGACGCGATACCGAAGGGGATCGTGACGATGAGGAGGCAGCAGATGAGGCCGGCGATGACATAGCCGACTGCCAGCCAGAATCCGGCGACGAAGAGCCAGATGATGTTCAGGATGAGCCTCAAGAGGGCCACGGTGTTCGTCTCCTTGGTTCGGTCCCGTGCTTGTTCGGTCCCGTGAGCGGGTGGTGCGCGTGACCTCCGGAACGGACGGAGAACGAGCGCACCCTGTTTTCTATCGTCTGGGACGCGGACGCACCATGACCTGTTCCTCCCTCTTTCCCTGATCCTTCCCCTAAGGGGCGTCCTGGACCGGAGGGATCCGGAACCGGGTGGGCGGGGCGACACGGCCGCCGGGGCGCCGGAGGCGCCACGGGCGGGAGGGGGTACGGCGAGACGGTGCGCCGCGAGGCGCCACGCGATACACCGACCCTACTGGCAAGGCGGTTCGGACTCCGGAGCCCGTCGCGCTGTGTGAGGACATACGGTCACACCCAATCTCGCGAGCACGGGCGGACCACAATGTGATGGGCGCATCAGGAGGACCCCCTAGGCAGGAGGGACATCGCCCCATACGATGTGCTGTGTCCTTCGCAAGACGGTAGTTCTGGCGATGTGCGACAAAATCTGACAGACAACCAGAGACCGGACGTCAGGCATCAGGTTTCGGTAACGGTTGGATGAGCAATTTCCCCACCCCCCGTGCAGGATCGGGAGCGGGGATGGCATGATTACGTACCGGCACAGACGGAGACTGTCACCGCCTCCGCGGCCGTTCGCGTGAGAGCACCCCTTCATCGACAGGCATCGCCTTCGTGACGGCGCTTCTCGTGGTCTCAGCCACACCGGGGAACAACGTCAACACCGCTCGACGTTTGCGTCGTGCGGGGTGCCTCACGCCGCATGACCAACTTTTGGTGACTGAAGCTTTTTCAGACAGCTTACTAGTGATTTCAGTAGAGGTGGTTCAAGCATGTCTCAGGTACGTCGGCAGGCCGCGCTGCGCCCCCGCCCGAGCTGGGGGTGGCAGGATGCCGCCGCGTGCCGGGGCGAGGACCTTGTGCTCTTCTTCGGCCCCGATGGCGAACGCCAGCCGGAGCGGGAGATTCGCGAGCGCAAGGCCAAGGAGATCTGTGCGGCCTGCCCGGTGCGGACCGACTGCCTGGACTATGCGATCTCGCGTCCGGAGAAGTACGGCACCTGGGGCGGACTGAACGAGGACGAGCGCGCCTCCGAGCGCCGTCGCCGCATGCGCCGCGCCAACGCCGCCTAGAGCTTCCCGCCGCGCGGATCTCTCCCGCTGGCCCCGGCCCCGATAACCCGCGGCGCCCCGACGTGACACGTCGAGGGCGCCGCGGGTTTTCTCGTTTCCGCGTTCCTCCGGTGCCGACGCCGTCGGCACCCGGACACACGCCCCGAACCCCGTCCGGGCCCGTGGCCGGTGCGGGTCCTCACCCCGGCCCGCGTGCGAGGTTCCGGTCGAACCAGTCCGACGCCTCCACCGCCACCTGACGCCATCCGAGGTCACCCCTCAACAGCTGTTCGGCCCCGGACACCACCCTCAGCTCGGAACGCCCGGCCAACCGGCCCCGGGTCCACTCGCCCAACTCACGCACGAACGAGTCCCCGCTCTCCAACAGGAACAGCGTCGGCGCCAGCACCGACGCCAGGTGGGGTTCCGCGCGGTCGACGCGTCCGCCGTGCACCACCACCGCGCCCACGTCCTCCGGCCGGCGCGCGGCCGTCACCAGGGCGGCCGGGGCCGCGGGCCCCGATCCGAGCAGACCCACGGGTTCGCTGGCCGCGTCGGTGGCGCGCCGAAGCCAGGAGACGGCCGCGCTCAGCCTCTCCCCGAGCACCGCGGTGTCGGCCTCCTCGCCGCCCTCCGCGCCGTCGGCGGCCCGTTCCCCCTCGGTGAGCAGGTCCAGGAGCAGGGTCGCGTACCCCGCGCGACGCAGTGACGCGGCGGTCGCCCGCCACCCGGGGTCGGCCCGCCCCTCCCCGAAGGCCATCACCACCGCGCCACGCAGCGCCGTGGGCATCGTGAGGTCACCGTCCAGGTGGACCTGGTCCGCGCGGATCCGCACTCCCCGGGAGACGTCGGGCCCCCGGGAGAGGCGTTCGCGTTCGGAGAGGATCCCGATGACCGTGTCGTCGGACAGCTGGTCGAAGTCCCGGTACCACTCCCCCACGGCCTGGAAGTTCTCCGGCGCGGTCAGCACCACCACGTCGTCGGCCTCCTCCTGGAGCGCCTCCAACGCCTCCGGCGCCGCGACCGGCACGGCCAGGACCAACCGCGACGGACCCGCCTGGCGCAGCATGCGCAGTGCCGCGCGGGCGGTGCCGCCGGTGGCGACCCCGTCGTCCACCACCACGCAGTCGCGACCCGCGATCCTCGGTGCCGGGCGCTCCCCCCGGTAGGCGCGGCGCCGACGGTCGAGTTCGTCCCGCTCGGTGGCCACGGTGTCGGACAGCGCCTGGCGGGGCACCCGCATCCGGGCCAGGGCGCGGTCGTCGTAGATGACCTGCCCGTCCTCGGCGATGGCGCCCACCCCGGTCTCGGGATGCCCGGGCAGGCCGATCTTGCGGACCATGAGCACGTCGAAGTCGGCGCCCAGGCGTTCCGCGAGTTCCGCGCCGACCGGGACCCCGCCGCGGGGCAGGGCCAGCACGATCGGGTCGTCGACGGCATAGGGACGCACCCTCTCCGCGAGGTGTCGTCCGGCTTCGGAACGGTTGGTGAAGGGCAGTGAGACGGGTACCGGGTTCATGTCCTCACCGGCGCCAGGGCCGCGGAGCCCGGCGCCGCTCCTTCCGGCAGTGTGGAGTGGGCCGCGGGAAAAGTGCTACCGGCATACCCCTCCTCATACGGGTCACAACCCCGCGTCGGGGCAAAAACCACCCCTGCCCGGAGTCCCGGGGGGTCAGCGACCCCGGGTCCCACCGCGCAGCACCGCCATCAGCAGGGCGTCGTGGCGGCGCCCCTCCCAGAGGAGGGCGTCACGGAGCCGCCCCTCCACGTAGAAGCCGCAGGAACGGTAGACGGCGATGGCGCGCATGTTGAAGGCGTAGACGTACAACCAGACCCGGTGCAGACCGATCTGCTCGAACGCGTACTCCAGGACCAGTTGGGTGGCCTCCCGTCCCAGCCCCTGCCCGGTGAACTCGATCGCGGACAGGGCGATGCGGTACCCGGCGGTCTCGTTCTCCGGCGAGACCCCGTAGATGGACAGCTCACCCAGGTACCGGCCGTCCCGGGGCGCGATGATGGCCAGGTCCAGCCGGTCGGTGCGACCCGCGCGACTCTCGCACCAGTCGCGCGCCTGTTGGTAGGTGATGTGGCCGTGGGATCCGGTGAGACGTCTGACCTCCTCGTCGAGGCCCGCCGCGAAGTAGGCGTCCGTGTGCTCGGGTCCCAGGGGAACCAGTCGTACGCTCTTCCCGGTCAGCGTGGGCGTTTCTCGCAGCGCGCTCGTTCTGATCATCTGATCTTCCGGTTCCGACCGGGGCCGTCAGGGCACGGCGCGTCCCGGTGTGAGGGAGTCGGCGGGCAGGGGGCGCCTACGCGGGAGCGGGCCGCGGGGGCGGGCCGGTGTCAGGGGCCTCTGATGGGAGAACGGGGGTGGGGGTGGGACCTCCGGGGTTCCACGTCGACGGGGACGGACCCCCTATGTAAATCGGCTCCGGGTCCCATGGCAAGCCCGGCCCTGGACCCCGAGAAAATGTCTGTGTCCCGGACCGCGCGCCGGATACCATCCGCACGCACCGAATCGACTCCTGGAGCCCTCCTTGAACGCGCAGACCGACACGTCCACCGGACCCCCGCCCGAGGCCAGACGCGCCCGGGTCGCGGTGTCCACCCTGTTCTTCGTGAACGGGTTCACGTACACGAACGCCGTGCCGTGGCTGCCGGTGATCAAGGTCCACCTGGGGTTGACCAACGCGGAGCTGGGGCTGGCGATCGCGGCGATGCCGTTCGGGGCGATCCTGACCGGGATGCTCGCGGGACCGCTGATCCACTGGTTCGGCAGCGGGCGGACCGCCGTGGGAACGAGTCTGCTCTCCCTGGGAGCGCTTCCCTTCATCGCCCTCGCGCAGAACTGGTGGATGCTCGCCGCCGCGCTCTTCGTCATGGGCTCCGCCGACGCCTGGACCGACTCGGCCCAGAACTCCCACGGTCTGCGCGTGCAACGCCGCTACCGGCGGAGCATCATCAACACCTTCCACGCGGTGTGGAGCCTGGCGGCGGTCTCCGGCGGTCTCCTCGGCGCCGCCATGGCCGGTTCCGGCGTGCCGATCCTCTGGCACCTGTCCGGGGTGACGGCGGTGCTGGTGGTGGTCAACCTCGCGATCAGCCGCATGCTGCTGCCCGGTCCCGAGAACACCGAGCGCGAGGACGGGGTCAACGGCCACGACGGCAGCCGGGCCCGTATCCCCGCCAAGGGCCTCCTCCTGTTGGGGATGCTGGGCGTGCTGCTCATGATGGCCGGTGGCATCGAGGACTCCGCCGCCTCGTGGGGCGCGGTGTACATGAGCACCGAACTGGGCGCGCCGCTGTTCCTGGCCGCCATGCCGTTCGTGGCCTGTCAGGCGATGATGACGGTGGGGCGCCTGCTGGGCGACCGGGTGACCGACCGGTTCGGCGCGGTGGCGGTGGGGCACGCCTGCGGTCTGCTGGCCGCCGGAGGGCTGGCCTTCGCTCTGCTCCTGCCGCACCCGGTGACCACGGTCATCGGCTTCGGTGTGATGGGGCTGGGCGTGTCCACCCTGTTCCCGCTGACGCTGGCCGCCGCCGGGAACATCCCCGGGGTCCGTACCGGCGACGGGGTGACGGTGGTGGGTTGGCTGGGCCGTGCCGGGTTCCTGGCCTTCCCTCCCCTGGTGGGCTTCCTCGCCGACTCGCTCACGCTCGGCAGTGCCCTCTGGGCGATCGCGGCGGCGGGGGTGGCGGCCTTCCTGCTCGCCTCCGCGCTGCGTCCACGGTCCTGAGTCACACGGGAGGGCCCCGTCCACCGGATTCCTCCGGCGGGCGGGGCCCTCCCCACGTCAGCCCCGCGAGAACGCGGGAGTGGACGCGGTGTTACTCAGCCATGCCCGGACGGCGGCTGCCGACCCACAGGGCCAGAGCACCGATACCGGCCACGACGGCGCCGCCGAGCACGAAGCCCGACATGTCGACGCCCGTGGCGGCGAGCTCGCCGCCACCGGTGGTGTCACCGGCGGCCGGCGCCGGAGCGCTCGGGGCCTTGGCCCCGGGCGAGTCGTCGCCGGGGGGCGGGCTGTTGTCACCCGGGTCGGTACCACCGTCCGGGTTCTCCGGCGGGTCCGTCGGGTCCGGGGGATCCGTCGGGTCCGGGTCCGGAGGGTCGGTCGGGTCCGGGTCCGGGGGGTCCGTCGGGTCCGGGTCCGGAGGATCGGTGGGGTCCGGGTCCGGGGGGTCCGTCGGGTCCGGGTCCGGGCCCGGCGTCTCGCCGTCACCCGGGTCCGGCGGGTCGACCGGGTCGGGCGGGTCGATCGGGTCCGGAGGATCGATCGGGTCCGGACCCGGCGTCTCGCCGTCACCCGGGTCGGGCAGGATCGGCAGGTCGATGAGCACCGGAGGTGCGGCGACCTCCTCGAACGCCTGCTCCACGACGGGGGTCGCCTCGAACAGGGGGGCAGGCTCCTGGACCGCCGCGGGGGCGGCCTCAGGGGCGACATCGGGGACGGTCTCTTCCGCGGTCTCGGCCGCGAAGGCCGGAGTCACCGAGAAGCCGGCCATGAACAGGCTGGCCGCCGTGACGGTGAATACCCGCTTCTTAAGGGACATCCCACTCCTTTCTTTCGCTTGCTAGTGAACTATTCAGGGGAGATGGCATACAGGCGGCCCTCGTGGACCACCACCGCGCGGTCGCCGAGAAGGCCGCGCGGAGTCTGTGCGTCCTCGTGAACCTCGGTGGGCGTGCCGGTGGCGTCCATGGCCACCCGGCTCCCCTCCAGTTCTCCGAAGACCTGTTCACCGACCGTGATCTCGGGTGCGAAGCCCGGCACGACGGTCGTCTCACCGGTGGCGGGGGAGAACAGCACCGGACCGTAGGCGACCAGTTCGGTGCCGATCGGCCCGGAGAGGTGGCTGACCCCCTCCAGGGCGTCCTCCGCGATCTCCGCCGCGCCGAGCACGGCGCCGTCCTCGCGGTCGTGGAAGGCCAGGATCGAGCCGTCGCCGCCCTGCGCCTCCCAGCGCACGATGACGTACTCGCGCAGGGCGGTGACGACGTTCTCCATGTCACCGGCCCCGTGGGGGCTCTCCGCCCGGACCTCCTCGTCATCCTCGCCGGGCTGCACCCACTGCCAGGGACCGTTGAGCACGGCCGTCAGGGCGCGGCCGTTCGTCGCGAGCATCGGTTCCGAGTTGCCCGGGGCCTCGAACTCCACCAGCTCGCCGTCGATGGGCAGGTACGAGGCGTCCTCGGTGCGTACCAGGACGGAGTCGCCCGCGTACCGGGCGGAGCCGGACTCGGGGAGCGCGACACTGACGGCGCCCTCACCCGAGACGGGCCAGAACCACAGGGTGTCGGCGGTCTCCATCACGATGGCGTCCTCGCCGCCGTACTCGACGAAGCGGGGGGCGCCGAGGCCCGCGCCCGCCTCGAAGGGCAGGTCCACCGACCATTCGCGGGTGCCCTCGGGTCCGAGGAGGTTGAGCTGTTCCCCCGGGTCGATGTAGGCCAGGGAGGCACCGTCACGGCTGATGCCGGGCTGGGTCTCCGGGGCCAGTTCCTCACTGAAGTCGACCGTGCCCGCGTAACCCGGCGGGGGCGGGAACTCCAGGGGGACTCCCGTGGGGTCGGGCTCCTCGTCCTCGGCGGAGGGCGCGGAACCGCCCAGCATGACGTTGGTGACGACCACACCGCCGCCCAGGACGAGCAGCAGGGCGAGCACGACCGCTCCCCCGATGAGGACCTTGCGGCCCGCGCCGCCCCTGCCCTCCGCCGGGGGTGACGAGTCCTGGTCCGAGGCCGGTCCGGCGGCGGCCCCGCCGGGCGCGGACTGCTGGGACCGGTCCGAGAGCGCCTGGTCCGCCGCCTGCACGACGCCCGAGGGGGTCGCGACCAGGCGCCAGTATCCGTTGGCGTCGCGCGCGTCGACCAGCACCGGCTGCCCGATGTGGGCGGCGTAGCCGGTGGCGACGTCCAGCGCCGCGCGTCGCGTCTCCTTGGGGGCCAGCCCGGTCACCACCTGGCGCTGCCCTTCGATGACGATCTCCGCGCTGCGCTCGTCGGGCGCGATGACGATGACGGCGGTGGGCCGGGGGTGCTCCGGACGGGACGCCCGACTCATGGTGTCTCCGAAGGCATGGGGAACGTGAACCTGTTCGTGTACGGGAGCAGGGGGACGATCAGCGATGACGGTCGGTCGCGGCGTGACGGAGTCCGCCAACGGGGGTCGAACGGCACACGAGTAGTCAATGCTGCACGTGATGATACTGACCGTCTCAGAGGATGTTCACTCCGTTTCGCCATCAAGGAACCGGACACCTGCCCCGTCCCACCCCCGCGTGCTGGCCACCCGACACCACTGACCTGCTGCGACTCGCGCAGGAGGGTGTGGGGGCACGCCTGGGCAACCTACTCACGCTGGAGAGGACACCCCAAATGGCGATCAGGTTCACGCCGAAATTGGCCGGATCCGGCCATGGGGTGGGCGGTTGCCCACGCGCCCGCCGCTCACACGGGAGGCCCGGGCCCACGGGCGGCGGGTGCGCCGACCCTCGCGAGCTCCAGGGCCCGTCGCCCTCCGCTCGCCCAGGGGTTGGGCCAGTAGCGCAGCTCGACGTGCGCCTCCTCCCCCGGGCGCAGGTCGACCTCCAGCGGCGCCGAGCGTTGCAGGGAGATGAGCGCGCGGACCCGGTGCCGCCCCGGGGGCAGGACGACCGTCGCCCGCTGACCCGCCGACAGGCTCAGGACGTTCTCGCCGTCCACCTGAAGCCGGGGGTTCAGCCTGTTCAGTCCGCCCGGGCGCTGTGAGGGGACACCCAGGTGCAGGACCGACCAGCCCGGAGAAGGAACCACGTGCGCGCCCCAGCCGACGATCATCGGCCCCGGCCGGGGCGGGGGGGCGCCCGGCCTCCCGTAGTTGGCAGACGATCGCCAGGACGTACAGGGGGACGGTGAACACGAGGAGGAAACCCACCCCCCAGGAGCCGCGCCAGACGAGGGTGATCACGGTGACCGCCAGGAGCGGAGCGCACAGGAGGTGCGCCACGATCCCGAACAGGAACCGGTGCAGGCCTCCAGCGGCGCGCCGCTCCCGCTCGTCCTCGGCGGGCGAGATCAGGAACGCCATCCGCACCAGGTACACGCTCAGGGCGCCGAGGACGTACCCGACGATGAGCACGAGGGGGAACGGAGGACCCCAGAATCCCAGGTAGAGGGCCAGGACCAGGGAGAGGAGGGTGACCACGAGGAACACGGCGGAGAGTCTCATCGGCCCTCTCCCAGCAGTCGGTGAGTCAGAGAAACGGTCGGTGTCGACGAGGACCTCACGCGGATCCCCCCTCCTTCACACGTTCGGCGCGTTCCCGCGAGAACGCGCGTGTGCTGAGGACCGCGAAGCCGAGGGCGCCCAGCGGGAACAGGCCGAGGGGCCACAGAGACGAGGCGCCGTCCGGGTGGATCAGGTTGGTCACCGTCGGCAGCGCCGCGACCAGAACCATGGGCCAGGCCACCCAGACGAAGACGGCACCACCGTCGGCGCGGGGCTCCTCGGTACCGGCGGTCCGAGCTGGCAGGGCGCGGGCGACTCCCAGGAGGATCTGCGTGACCAGCACGGCCACCAGCACGCACAGAACGAGGGAGAAGGAGGGTCCGCCCTGTTTCAGGGCCGTGCTGGTGAGGAGCAAGTGCAGCGTGATGCTCACCAGGGCCGTGGTCAGGGCGGCCGTGCCGAAGCTCCGCGCGGGACGCGTCGCGTACCCTCGGGGCCGGTCGGGACCCGAGCGCCGACGGGCCCGATGGGAGAGGAAGACCAGGACCAACGCCGTCAGGGGCAGTAGGAGGAGCGGCCACAGCCACGGGAGGAGACCCGGTTCGGAGGACACCAGAACCAGGGGACCCAGGGCGAACGGCCACGGTATCCAGACGAGGGCCGCGTGCCACCCCGGTCCCTCCGGGGGTGCGCCGGAGCGCTGGGGCAGGGCCGCGAAGAGCACCACGCACAGGACTACGAGGACCAGGGCGCACAGGGAGAACGGGGATCCCGTACGAAGCGGATGGTCCAAGGTGAGACAAGACCACAGGACGTAGCCGAGCGAGGCGGCCATGATCGAGCCGACCAGCAGGCGTGTGGACGCGTGGTTCGGGGGCCCGGAGGGGGAGGGCACGGGGGGCCTTTCGGGGGGAGGTCCAGGCTCGGGGCGGCGGGTTCGCGGCCTCCCGCTGGACGCGGTACGAAAATACCGAGGATCCCGGCTGGACGGTCATGCTGGCCGCTTGTGGTCAGCGACCGTTGAGGGTGTCGATGACCGCCTGCTCGCGCCGCTGGGCGAGCCGGTCGGCCCTCTCGAAGTGACGGTTGGCGAGCTCCGCTCGGGCGGCGGCGGTGCGCACCGTGGGCCACAGGGCGTCGATCTCGGAATTGAGCGAGGACCCGACCAGGACGGCGATCGCCATGACGTACAGCCACGCCAGGATCGCGATGGGAGCGGACAGCGAACCGTAGATGCTCACCTGCCCGAAGGAGGCGTCCAGGTAGGCGCGCAGGCCCGCCGACCCGGCCAGGAGCACGAGGGTGGCCAGGAGCGCCCCGGGCAGGTGCCGCCAGAGCGGCGTGCGCACGGGCACGCTCAGCGCGTAGAGCAGCGTCACCGCGGCGGTGACGAGCAGACCCACGAGCGGCCAGTAGAACAGGTTGAGGCGGCCCACGGTGAGCGGCAGGAGCTCGTGGACGATGTCGGGCCCGGCCACCATCACCGGCAGCACCAGGACCGCGAACAGCAGCCCGCCCAGGTAGGCGAAGAAGGCGAGCACCCGCTGCCACAGCCAGCCGCGCAGCTCGTCCAGACCGTAGGAGATGGTGATGGAGCGGATGAAGACGTTCATCGCCCGCGAACCCGACCACAGGGACACCACGAAGGTCACCGAGAGGACCCCGCCCGGAACGCCACCGAGGAAGTCGTCGACCAGCGGCTCCACCACGCTCTCGACGGTGGCGGGGGTGAGGATGCGCGCCGCCAGGTCCAGCATCCACTCGCGGATCTCCACCACGAGGTCCTCCCCGAACACCATGGCCAGCGGACCCAGGGCGCCCAGGAGGCAGAGCAGCAGCGCGGGGAGGGAGATCAGGGCGAAGAAGGCCGACTCGGCGGCCAGGCCGACCACCCGGTCACGGGAGAGGGCACGGATGGTGCGCAGCACGAGCAGCGTGCCGCTGTGGAAGACGGGATGGCGTCGCAGCCAGGCGTCGGCCATGCGCCACAGGCCCTCCCAGAATCCCACCACAGGGAGAACGTTAGCGCTCCTCGGAGCGGTCGGCACCACGCGGGCATGACGTGACTCACATTCGGGCTCCTGGGGCACACCTGGACAAGCGCCGGACGCCCGTGTCATTCTCGAAACATGAACGCTGTCCTCGACCCCATGCTCCGCGTGCGCCGCCACGTGGACTTCCTTCGGGTCAGCAGCGCCATCTGTTGCAGCGTCGGATAACTCTCGCCGCCTTTTGACGCACCCTCAGGGGTGCGCGCGGCCCCGGCGCTCCTCCTCTTCCTCGAACTCCCACACGGACTTCACCCGTGACACCGTCCACGACGACGTGCGGTGTCCACGGGCCAGTGGTGCGGGCGCCGGGACCGTGAGCACCCCGCGACCCCAACGGAGACACCCGCGATGCCTCCCTCTTCCGCGCAGCCCGGCAAGGCACCCACGTCAGCCCCACCCAAGCGCCGCCGTGGTGAGGGCCAGTGGGCCCTCGGCTACCGCGAACCGCTGAACAAGAACGAGGAGAACAAGAAGAACGACGACGGGCTCAACGTCCGCGATCGGATCATCAACGTCTACGCGAAGGGCGGGTTCGACTCGATCGACCCCGCCGACCTGCGCGGGCGCTTCCGCTGGTTCGGCCTCTACACCCAGCGCGCCCCCGGCATCGACGGCGGCAAGACCGCCGTGCTGGAGCCCGAGGAACTCGACGACCGCTTCTTCATGCTGCGGGTGCGCATCGACGGCGGCCAGCTGTCGGCGGCCCAGCTGCGGGCGGTCGCGGAGATCTCCCGTGACTACGGACGCGACACCGCCGACATCACCGACCGGCAGAACGTCCAGTACCACTGGATCCGGGTCGAGGACGTCCCCGCGATCTGGGAGAAGCTGGAGTCGGTGGGGCTGTCCACCACGGAGGCCTGCGGGGACACCCCGCGCGTGATCCTGGGCTGCCCCCTGGCCGGGGTGGCCGAGGACGAGGTCCTGGATCCCACCGAGCAGATCGAGCAGATCTACGCCGAGCACATCGGGAGCCCGCTCTACTCGAACCTCCCCCGCAAGTTCAAGTCGTCGCTGTCCGGGTGCACCGTGCACTGCGTGAACCACGAGATCAACGACGTGGCCTTCGTGGGCGTGCGCGACGTGTCGGGCGAGGCCGGGTACGACCTGTTCGTCGGCGGCGGGCTGTCCACCAACCCGATGTTCGCCCAGCGGCTCGGCACCTTCGTGCGACCGGACCAGGTGAGCGAGGTGTGGGCCGGGGTCTGCGCGATCTTCCGCGACTACGGCTTCCGCCGCCTGCGCACCCGCGCCCGGATCAAGTTCCTCATCAAGGAGTGGGGCGCGGAGAGGTTCCGCGAGGTCCTGGAGCAGGAGTACCTCGGCTACGCGCTCCCCGACGGCCCGGAGCCCGAGCTAGACCCGGGGGTGCGCCGCGACCACGTGGGCGTGCACCGCCAGCGTGACGGCCGGTTCTACGTGGGCTTCGCGCCCAAGGTGGGCCGGGTCTCGGGCACCTCGCTGCTGCGGGTCGCGGAGATCGCGGAGGAGCACGGGTCGGACCGCGTCCGCACCACCGCCGACCAGAAGCTGGTCATCCTCGACATCGAGGAGGAGCGGGTCCCGTCGATCACGGCCGCGTTGGAGTCCGAGGGCTTCCAGGTCAACCCGAGCGTGTTCCGCCGCCAGACCATGGCCTGCACCGGCATCGAGTTCTGCAAGCTGGCGATCGTGGAGACCAAGGACCGCGCCGCGACCCTCATCGACGAACTGGAGAAGCGGCTCCCGGACTTCGAGGAGCCGGTGACCATCAACGTCAACGGCTGCCCGAACTCCTGCGCGCGCATCCAGGTCGCCGACATCGGTCTCAAGGGCCAGCTGGTCATGAACGACCGGGGCGAGCAGGTGGAGGGCTACCAGATCCACCTGGGCGGCGGCATGGGACTGACCCAGGCCTTCGGCAAGAAGATCCGCGGGCTGAAGACCACCGCCGACGACCTCCCCGACTACGTCGAGCGGGTGCTCCGGCGTTTCCGGGAGCAGCGCGGGGACGGCGAGAACTTCGCCGCCTGGGCGGGCCGCGCCGACGACGCGGACCTGAAGTGACGACCTGACCCCGGGTCCGGGCGGTGCTCGCCCGGGCCCGCCCGGCCCCCTGCCCCGGGCCGGGTCCACTGGAAGGAAGAGGTGTGCCGTGTCCGAAAGGGCCGCGCCTTACTACTGCCCCTACTGCGGCGACGAGGACCTGATGCCCGAGGAGGGCGCCGCCGTCAGGGGTGAGGGCTACCCCTGGGCCTGCCTGTCCTGCGCCCGGGTGTTCCGGGTCAAGTACGTGGGCCTGCGCTCCGCCTCGTTCTCCGCGGGCGGGGCCCCCTCCAGACCGACGGAAGGCAACGAATGAACGCCACCATCGCCACGACGGGCGGACCGGAGCTGGCCGCGCGTGCCGCGCGTGAGCTGGAGGAGGCCTCGGCCCCGGAGATCATCGCCTGGGCCGCCGAGACCTTCGGCTCCGAACTCTGCATGACCTCCTCCATGGCGGACGCGCTCATGGTGGACCTCGCGTCCAGGGCCGCTCCCGGGATCGACGTGATCTTCCTCGACACGGGTTACCACTTCCCCGAGACCATCGGCACCCGTGACGCCGTGGCCTCCGTCTACGACATCACCCTGATCAACGTGGAACCGTCCCGGACCGTGGCCGAGCAGGACCTGGTCCTGGGCCCCCGGCTGCACGGTCGTGACCCCGGCATCTGCTGCCACCTGCGCAAGGTGGAACCCCTCCAGCGGGCGTTGGAGCCGTACTCGGCGTGGCTGACGGGGCTGCGCCGTGAGGACTCGGTCACCCGCCGGGACACCCCGGTGGTGCAGTGGGACCGGCGTCGACGGATGACCAAGGTCAATCCGATCGCCCGGTGGACCCAGGAGGAGGTGGACGCCTACATGTCCGAGAACGGGGTGATGGTGAACCCGCTCCAGTACGACGGGTACCCCTCGATCGGCTGCGAGCCGTGCACCCGCCGTGTGGAGCCGGGTGAGGACCCCCGGAGCGGGCGTTGGGCCGGAACCGGCAAGACCGAGTGCGGGATCCACGTATGAGCGCTGACGGGGATGCGGGGCCGCGCGCCCCGATCCCGCTGCTGGCGGTGGCGCACGGGAGCCGGGACCCGAGGTCGGCGGCGGCGGTCTCCGCCGTCTTCGACCGGGTCCGCGCCCTGAGGCCGGGGCTGGACGTGCGCCTGGCCTTCCTCGACCACGTGGAACCCGGGGTCGAGGAGACACTGGACGGCCTCGCCTCCGGCGGCGCCGGTGAGGTCGTGGTCCTGCCCGCGCTGCTGACGGCCGCGTTCCACAGCAAGGTGGACCTGCCGTCGGTCCTCGATCGGGCCCGTGAGCGCGGCCCGTGGCTGCGGATCCACTACTCCGAGACGTTGGGTCCGCATCCGCTGCTGCTGGAGGCGGTGGAGCGGCGCCTGGCGGAGGCCGGTGCGTACGCCGAGCCCGGGACGGCGCTGGTCCTCGCCTCCGCCGGGTCGAGTGACGCGGGGGCCAACGAGGTGATCGGGGCGATGGCCCGCGAGCTGGCCGGACGGGGCCCGTGGACGGAGGTCGTGGCGGCGTACGCCTCGGCGGCCGAGCCGAGCCCGGGCAACGCGGTGCGGGAGCTCCTGGAGCGCGGGCACCGCCGGGTGGCGGTCAGCGGCTACCTGTTGGCGCCCGGGTTCTTCTCCGACCGGGTCCGCGCGCAGTCGACGGCGGCGGGGGCCGCGGTGGTCGCGGACGTCCTCGGGGACGTGCCCGAGCTCGCGCGTGTGGTGCTGGAGCGCTACGACGCCGCGGTCGCGGCCCGGCACGCCCTGGCGTGAGGGTGCGGACGGCGTCGGTGTGAGGGTCGGGCGGCCCGGAGGGCCGCCCGACCCCGGCGCGTCCGGGACGAGTCGGCGGCGCGTCCGGGAGCGGGTCAGACGGCGGCGACCGCCGCGGTGAGCAGGATCGCGGCGGAGAACAGCAGCGCGCCCGGGGCGCCCACCGCGCCCGCGACCCCCGCGGCCGCCGCGGGCACGGCCACCTGGCCCAGCCGGTTGCCCCAGATACGCAGGGCCAGGGCCGCGCCACGGGCCCCCTCCGGGGCCAGGGTGGTGACCTGGGCCATCGTCAGGGGCTGCCCGAGGCCGAGCAGGAACCCGCCCACGACGAGCACCCCCGCCAGGACGGCGAATCCGCCCAGAGGCAGCGCCACCAGGGTCAGCGCGACAGCCGCCACCGAGGTGCTGGTGATGACCAGCGCCCTGCGCGACCAGCGGCGCCGCATCCACGGCAGGGTCAGCCGGGAGAGCAGGGAGGCACCGGCGCGCAGGCTCAGCAGGACCCCGACGAGCATCGGGGACAGCCCCCGGCTCTCGGCGATGAGCGGCAGGTAGGCGGTGAGGATGTCGACGGCGGTGAGCAGCGCGAGGCTCGTGAGCAGGGCCGAGGGCATCCGGCGGCGGCGCAGGAGGTCCCGTGTGGGGACCGGGGGCGCGGCCCTCTGCTCGTCGGTGCGCCGCAGCGGGCTCAGCCGCGCCAGCGGGATCAGCGGAAGGAACCCCAGGGCGGCGACGGCCCCGGCCACCAGCAGCGCGGTGGAGGTGGCGGAGATCAGCTCCGGACCGGAGGAGTCGGAGAGGATGACGCCGGAGATCAGCGGACCGACGAGCTGGCCCAGGGAGGCCGCGGCGGTGAACCAGCCGAAGTCGCGGTCCAGGTGCTCGGGGCGCGAGTAGCGGGCGATGAGGGCCTGGGCGGAGACCATGCACAGCAGGTGACCCACGCCCACGACCGTGCTGGACAGGGCCAGTCCGAGCAGGCCCCCGGAACCGGCCAGGAGGAGGCTGCCGACGGCCAGGACCACCGAGCCCAGTCCCGCGAGCCAGGCGATGCGGCCCGCGCGGTCGGTGAAGCGGCCGAGGGACACCGCGATGACCAGCGGGAGCAGGGCGTAGGCGGCGGTCACCAGCCCGACCTCGACGGCGTCCCCGCCCACGGCGATCGTGCGGTAGGAGATGAGGGGTCGGACGAGGTTGAGCGCGGTGTGGGTGAGGACCACGCTGCCCAGCAGCCCCCAGAGCCATCCGGAGTGTGCCGTCTGTCCCGAGTCCGTCATGCTCCCCCTCGCGGCGTTCCTGGCGCGCACGCCCCGCCGTCCCGTCCCCCCGTGGCGGGTCCTGACCGCCACGACCAGCGCATCGTACCGAGGACGTTCGGTACGAAACCGGGCGGGGTGCCCGACCGGCGGGCCGCCCGGTGCCACCGCGTTCGGGAGAGCCGTGGACACGCCGACCAGGGGGATCAGCGCGGACGCACACCGGTACGACCGCCGACAGGGCCGTCGGTGACCGACCGCGTCCGGAGCGGCCACGCCGCCACGGGGATCCGGCGGTCACCAGTCCCGC
Source organism: Nocardiopsis sp. NPDC058789 (assembly GCF_042745575.1). NCBI lineage: Bacteria > Bacillati > Actinomycetota > Actinomycetes > Streptosporangiales > Nocardiopsidaceae > Nocardiopsis > Nocardiopsis sp. NPDC058789. The sequence continues at coordinate 301,705 of NZ_JBHYOW010000007.1, read as the reverse complement.
GTGGCGATGAGCTCCTCGGGGTCGGCGTCGGTGAAGCCGTAGGCGGTGGCGACCAGCCAGAAGGAACCCCCGATGTCGTCACGGGCCACGGTCTCGATCTCGCTTCCGGCCGCCTCGAACTCCTCCTCCAGGGCGTTGACCTCCTCGGTGGCGGCGTGGGTGAGGGCGTAGAGCGCGGTGAGGTCGGCGGGACCGCGGGCCTCGATGCGTTCGCACAGGGACACCAGCACCTCCCGGCACCGTTCGACGAGGTGGTCCGGGAAGTAGGGGTCGGCCCGCATGTCGGTGAGCAGGACGCTCGGGTCGAGCCGGGTGGTGTCGTGGCCCACGGGGTCTCCAGGGGGTTCGAGGGGGTGAGCGGGTGCCGGTTCCATCCTGGTGGGCGGTGACGACGTTTCGCGGCCCCGGGCGGCCGGGGTTGGGTAGGTTCGGAGTGCTGGACTCCGAGCGGACCGGGTGGACGGGGTGTGCGATGGCGGGACGGGACGGAATCCGGGATCTCCTGCGCGGTCTGCGGGTGTTCGCGGGCCCGCTGGCGAGCTTCGACCCCTCCGCGGCCCCGGACGACCCGGTGGACCTGTTCGTGGCGTGGCTGGGCGAGGCGATCGAGGCCGGGGTGCCCGAGCCGCACGCGATGACCCTGGCGACGGCCGGCGCCGACGGCGCTCCGTCCGCGCGGGTGCTCATCCTCAGGGACCTCACCGACGAGGGATGGTCGTTCGCGACCACCACGACCTCGACCAAGGGCCGGGAGCTCGCCGACAACCCCCGGGCCGCGCTCCTCTTCTTCTGGGGGCTCCAGGGCCGCCAGGTGCGGCTGCGCGGTCCCGTGCACCTGGCCGGAGCAGAGGAGCGCGCCGCCGACTTCACCGCCCGCCCGTTGGAGGGCCGTGTGGCGGGACTGCACGGCCGCCAGAGCCAGCCCCTGGACAGCCTGGAGACCGTCCACGCGACCGCCGAGGAGAGCCGCGTCCGGCTGGAGGCCGACCCCGGCCTGGTGCCGGACGACTGGGGTCTGTACCGGCTCACGCCCACGGAGGTCGAGTTCTGGCAGGCGGACCCGGACCGGCGCCACACCCGCCTGCGGTACCGGCGCGCGGACGTGTCCGCGCCGTGGGAGCGGGGGCTCCTGTGGCCCTGAACGGGCCCGGTCAAGGCGGAGGCGGGTGCGCGACCGAACCGGGTTCGGTCGGGTGTTCCGGGCGGGGATAGGATTCCCGCACCCGTCCACCCCCGAACCCGGATCGGAGCCGGAATGCCCGACACACACGAAGTGTTCAACCAGGCCACTCCGCTCGGTGACTACAGCGCCGCCGACGACCCCGCCCTCCTTGAGGGCCTGCGCCGCGAGGGCGCGGGCTGGGCCGAGGCGGACGTGCGCGAGATCGGCGACGCGGCGGGCTCCGAGCGGGTGCGCGCGTGGGGCGAGTCCGCCAACGCCTACCCTCCGGTCCTGCGCACCCACGACCGCTACGGCCACCGTGTGGACGAGGTCGACTACCAGCCCGCCTACCACGTGCTCATGGACCAGGCCGTGGAGCACGGCCTGCACGCCGCGCCCTGGACGGACACGCGCGAGGGCGCCCACGTGGCCCGCGCCGCCAAGTTCTTCCTGTGGTCGCAGGCGGAGAGCGGCCACGGCTGTCCGATCTCCATGACCTACGCGGCCGTCCCGGCGCTGCGCCACTCCCCCGAACTGGCGGCGGAGTACGAACCCCTGCTCACCGCCCGCACCTACGACTTCGGGCTGCGGGCGCCGCTGACCAAGCGCGGGCTCCTCGCGGGCATGTCGATGACCGAGAAGCAGGGCGGCTCGGACGTCCGCGCCAACACCACCCGCGCCGTGCCCACCCGCGAGGGCCACCACCTGCTCACCGGCCACAAGTGGTTCACCTCCGCCCCCATGAGCGACGTGTTCCTCACCCTGGCGCAGGCCCCCGAGGGGCTGACCTGCTTCCTGGTACCGCGTGTGCTGCCCGACGGCGCCCGGAACCGGATGTTCGTCCAGCGGCTCAAGGACAAGCTCGGCAACAGGTCCAACGCCTCCGCCGAGCTGGAGTACGACGGCGCCGTGGCGTACCCGGTCGGGCAGCCGGGCCGGGGCGTGCCCACCATCATCGAGATGGTCAACAGCACCCGGTTGGACTGCGTGATCGGTTCCGCCTCGGGGATGCGCGCGGCGGTGGTGCAGGCCCTGCACCACGCCGAGACCCGGAGCGTCTTCGGTACTCCGCTGGTGGACCAGCCGCTCATGCGCAACGTCCTGGCCGACCTCGCGCTGGAGTCCGAGGCGGCCACGGCGCTCATGACACGGCTGGCCGGGTCGGTGGACCGCGCGGTGCGGGGTGACGAGGGCGAGGCCGCCTTCCGCCGCCTGGGCGTGGCCGTGGGCAAGTTCTGGGTGACCAAGCGCCAGCCGGTGCACGCGGCCGAGGCCCTGGAGTGCCTGGGCGGCAACGGGTACGTGGAGGAGTCGGGCATGCCCCGTCTCTTCCGGGACTCACCGCTCAACTCCATCTGGGAGGGGTCGGGCAACGTGGCCGCCCTGGACGTGCTGCGTGCCATGGCGAAGGCTCCGGAGTCGGTGGAGGCCTTCCTCGCGGAACTCGAGACGGCGGCCGGTTCCGACGACCACTACGACGCCGCCCTCAAGCGGCTGGGCCAGGTCCTGGGCGATCCGGAGGAGGCCCAGTACCGGGCCCGGGCGGTGGTGGAACTGATGGCCCTGGCCCTCCAGGCGTCGGTGCTGCTGCGCTACGCGCCCACCCCGGTGGCCGAGGCGTTCACCACGTCCCGGCTGGGCGGCGAGTGGGGCCACGTGTTCGGGACGCTGCCCAGGGGCGTGGACACGGAGCTGATCCTGGACCGGGCCCGCCCCCGGCGCTGATCCGGCCGCCGGACTCGCGTCCGACCCGCCGTGACCCGGTGCCGACCCTGGGGTCGGCACCGGGAATGCTCTGGAGCACCCTCCGCAACGCCTTTCCCCCTCCCTTTCCACCCCCGCGCATAAGCCGCAGAAAGTGCAGAACGGGCAGCCGAGAACGAACATCGGCCCAGTTCGGCATACTTCCGCGGCCGAAGCGGAAGAAAGAAGTCGTCACCATCAAAAACGCCCTTACGGGCCCCGAAACCTAGAGACTGACGACGCCTATGGTGGAAGTCTGGCCAGGTAGTTCCTATCCGCTCGGTGCGACCTACGACGGTTCCGGCACCAATTTCTCCCTCTTCTCCGAGGCAGCCGAACAGGTGGACCTGTGCCTGTTCGACGACGACGGAGAGGAGACACGCGTACCCCTGACCGAGTACGACGGTTTCGTCTGGCACGGGTACCTGCCCGGTGTCGGGCCGGGACAGCAGTACGGGTACCGCGTCCACGGCCCGTACGCACCCGACCAGGGGTTGCGCTGCAATCCGAACAAACTGCTCACCGACCCCTACGCGAAGGCGCTCAACGGAGACCTCACCTGGCACGAATCGCTCTTCAGCTACCACTTCGCCGACCCCGACCGCAGGAACACGGCCGACAGCGCGAGATACGTGCCCAAGTGCGTGGTGGTCAGTCCGTTCTTCGACTGGGGCAACGAGACACGACCCAACACCCCGTACCACCAGACGGTGATCTACGAGGCGCACGTACGCGGGCTGACCATGCGCCACCCGGCCATCCCCGAACACCAGCGGGGCACCTACTCGGGGCTGGCCCACCCCGAGGTCATCGACTACCTCACCTCCCTGGGGGTGACCGCCGTCGAACTGATGCCCGTGCACCACTTCGTGCCCGAGCACGCGATGGTGGCCCGGGGGCTGACCAACTACTGGGGCTACAACACCCTGGCCTTCCTGGCCCCGCACAGCGGGTACGCCGCGCGCGGTTCGCGCGGACAGCAGGTGCAGGAGTTCAAGGCGATGGTGAAGTCGCTGCACGAGGCGGGCATCGAGGTGCTGCTCGACGTGGTCTACAACCACACCGCCGAGGGCGACCACATGGGCCCCACCCTGTCCTGGCGGGGCATCGACAACCTGGGCTACTACCGGGTCAGCGACGAGGACCAGCGTTACTACCTCGACTACACGGGCTGCGGGAACAGCCTGAACGTGCGCCACCCGCACTCCCTGCAACTCATCATGGACTCGCTGCGGTACTGGGTCCTGGAGATGCACGTGGACGGGTTCCGCTTCGACCTGGCCTCGGCGCTGGCCCGCGAGTTCCACGACGTGGACCGGCTGAGCACGTTCTTCGACATCGTCCAGCAGGACCCGGTGATCTCCCAGGTCAAACTGATCGCCGAACCCTGGGACGTGGGTCCGGGCGGCTACCAGGTGGGCAACTTCCCGCCGCTGTGGACGGAGTGGAACGGCAAGTACCGCGACACCGTGCGCGACTTCTGGCGCGGTGAACCGGTCAAGGGAGAGCTGGCCTCGCGACTGGCCGGGTCCAGCGACCTGTACCAGGACGACGGGCGCCGTCCGGTGGCCTCGATCAACTTCATCACCTGCCACGACGGTTTCACCCTGGCCGACCTGGTCTCCTACAACGACAAGCACAACGAGGCCAACGGCGAGAACAACCGGGACGGCACCGACGACAACCGCTCCTGGAACCACGGGGTGGAGGGGGCCACCGAGGACCCGGCGATCCTGGCCCTGCGCCGCAGACAGGTCCGCAACCACCTCACCACCCTGTACCTGTCACAGGGGGTGGTGATGCTCTCGCACGGGGACGAGATCGGACGCACCCAGGGTGGCAACAACAACGCCTACTGCCAGGACAACGAGATCGCGTGGATCGACTGGGAGGGCGCGGGACTCACCGGTGAGTACCCCGGCAACGACCTGCTCGCCTACGTGCGCGACCTGGCACGGCTGCGGCGCGAGCACCCCGTCTTCCGGCGTCGCCGGTTCTTCCAGGGCAGCCCGGTGGAGGGAACGAAGGCGGGGTCGAACGGTCTGCCGGACATCTCGTGGCTGCGCCCGGACGGGTCGACCATGGAGGGGGACGACTGGAGGACGGGCGAGCGGGCGCTGGGGGTGTTCCTCAACGGGGACGCCATCACCGAACCCGACGCGCGCGGGCGCCGCATCCGTGACAGCTCCTTCGTGCTGCTGCTCAACAGCGGCCCGGAGGCGGTGGAGTTCAAGCTTCCCGGCACCGAGTACGGCATGGCCTGGGAGACCGTGCTGGACACCGCCGAGCCGGACGTGGAGGGGCGGCCGTTCGTCACGGCGGGCGGACCCCTCCGGGTGATCGACCGCGCCCTGATCCTGCTGCGGCGCGTCTCGCACCGCCACGACTGACCGGTGGCGCCGCGCGGTACGACTCCCCGGGGGCTGGAGGGGCCCGGGGAGCGGCCGCCCGGGGGCCGGGACCCTTGACGGGACCCGGCCCCTACGCCGTCCGCGCGTGCCGCACCCCTAACCTGGGTGACCATGTCGAACACTCACAGCGCGGGCCGGAGCCCGGAGCCCGCCCGCTTCCGCGAACTCCTGCCCGTCCCCGGCCGGACCGACGTGGACCTCGCCGAGGCCTACGCCTACCCGCTGGCCCTGGACCGGCCCTGGGTGCGCGCCAACATGGTGTCCAGCGCCGACGGCGGCGCGATCGGCCCCTCGGGGCGCAGCCGCGACCTGTCCTCGGACCCCGACCGCCGGGTCATGGGGGTGCTGCGGGGCCTGTGCGACGTCGTCCTGGTCGGCGCCGCCACCGCCCGCAAGGAGGGCTACCGGCCGGTGCGTCCCCGCGAGGTGTGGGCGCGCCTGCGTGAGGGCCGCCCCGCCACACCGCGTGTCGCGGTGGTGTCGCGCTCCCTCGAACTGGACGCCGAGCTGCTCACCACGGCCCCCGGGGACGCCCGCACGATCGTGTTCACGGTCGCGGGCGCGCCCGCCGAGCTCCGGGAGTTCGTGGCCGAGCACGCCGACCTCGTGGTGGTCGACGGTGTCTCGGTGGGCCCCGAGCACATCGTGAACGCCCTCGCCGAACGCGGCCTGTACCGGGTGCTGACCGAGGGCGGCCCGCACCTGCTCGCGGAGTTCGTGGCGGCGGGCCTGCTGGACGAGCTCTGCCTGACGGTGAGCCCGCACCTGCTGGGCGCGGGGTCACCCCGGATCGTCACCGGCGGCCCGGGGACGCCGGGCGCCCCGGAGCACACCTCGGCCGGGACCACCCCGCTGCGCATGGCGCGTCTGCTGGAGGCGGACGGCCACCTGTTCACGCGTTACCTCAGGGAATAGGGACTTCCGCAAGTCCTCCCCATAACCGGTCGGTTTCGGTCGCCCCACAATGACGCATGAACCATCCCGCAACCGGACATACCCGTTGTGTGCCTCCCACGGGAAGCGCTGCGAACGAACACACCGCGCCGGCGGGGCTCACCGGCGCGCCCCCTGGGCGAGAGGATGAACGTGGTGCCGACGTCCGAGAACGGGTCCCCTCCGGTGTACCGGGAGATAGCCGAGGAACTACGAGGACGGATCCGCTCCGGACGGTACGCCGACGGCGACCGCCTCCCCGGTGAGAACGTCCTCATGGAGCGGCACGGCGTCGCCCGGGCGACCGCCCGGCAGGCCCTGTCCGTACTCATCAACGAGGGCCTGGCCGTGGCCGTGCGGGGGTCGGGCATCTACGTGCGCGCCTTCCGGCCCCTGAGAAGACACGGCGCCCGACGCCTGTCCAAGGACCTGTGGGGTGCCGGACGGGCCATCTGGCGGACCGACAGCGACACGCGCGGGTACGAGGTGGCGGGGCTCGTCGTCGACGAACTCGTCCCCGACGACCACGTCCTGCGGGCCCTGGAGCTGGAGGAGGGGGCCACGGTGGTGCGCCGCTCCCGGCGCTACCTCGTGGACGGAAGAGCGGTGCAGAGCGCCGTCTCGCACCTGTCGCCGCACCTGTGGTCGGGGCGGGAGGAGACCCCCGCCGCGCAACGGGTGCGGGCCCACGACAGCGGCCCCGGGGGGATCTACGCGCGCCTCGCGGAGCTCGGGCACGCCCCCGCCCACTTCACCGAGGAGATCCGGGTGCGCATGCCCACTCCCGAGGAGACGGAGGAACTGACCCTGGCCGCGGGCACCCCCGTGCTGGAGGTGGCCCGCACGGCGCTGACCGCCGACCACCGGCCCGTGGAGTTCAACGAGATCACCATGGACGGTTCGGCGTACGTGCTGCAGTACGACTTCGACGCCTGAACCCCGCCTCGGAACCCCGACCCCGACCCGGCGCACCGCTCCCCCGGTCCCCGTGCCCGCCGCACGGCGACGGGAGGGGTGCCCCGCGCGGGGCACCCCTCCCACCCTCATGGCGGGACCGGTCACGCCCGCCGTTCGTCGCTACCTCGTGACGCCCGCACCCGATCTCTCCGTGTGGGGAACCCTCGCGCGCGGAATCGTGCTGAGGAGGTCCTCCTCCGGATCCGCCGCGTTCGGGCCCGCGTCGGGCGTCTCCCCCCGGATCGGCCCCTCCGACTCCTCGCTCCGGACCCGTCCGGGCCGGGACACGAAGACCAGGTACGACAGCGGCAGGAGGGTGAGTCCCACCGCCACGGCCCCGGCCGCCGCGAAGACCATGGCGCTGGACGACGTCATCGCCCACTGCGCCATGCCCATCCCCAGCACGACCGCCACCACCAGGGCGCCGACGGCGATCGCCGTCACCAACCCGAACAGTTTGCGGTCCCCCCAGGGCTCCGGACGCGCGTACTCCATCCCGGCGACGGTCGAACGCAGGCTGAGCTCGGCGGCCCAGCGCAACTCCCGGCCGACGGTGGCGGCGCCGTCCCCGACGACCCGCATCCGCGACCGGGGGCCCGCGGTGGCCTGGTCCAGCCACCACAGTCCGTACCGGATCCGGCCGACGCGCAGAGGTCGCCTGTTCACTCCGAGTGCCCGTTGAGCCGCAACAGCCATGCCACCTGCCTCAGTGCCCTCGATCACTGACCCCTGTTCATGAGCCCGTACCCGAGCCCACCGACACCGAACGTCACCAAAGGTGAAGTTAGGTGTATGTGGCTCTTAAGAATGATTTACCTGGAGTGTGTGGTTTGGGACTGTTTCGTTCACACCGTGTCCCCTGTCGGCACCGGAGCGCGTTTCCGGGTAGCGTCGTCACCATGGCTGACGCAGCGGACCAGGCCCCGGACACCAACGGCGGGGCACCCAGGGACCTTCCCCGGACCGACCAGGAGTGGCGCGAGCGCCTCGACGAGCAGGAGTACGCCGTGCTCCGCCAAGCGGGCACCGAGCGCCCCTGGACCGGGGAGTACGTGGACACGAAGACCTCCGGCGTCTACCGTTGCCGGGGGTGCGGGAGCGAACTCTTCCGCTCCGACGAGAAATTCGACTCCCACTGCGGGTGGCCGAGCTTCTTCGACCCGGCCGACTCCGACGCCGTCACCCTGCACGAGGACGCCTCGCTGGGGATGGTGCGCACCGAGGTGCGATGCGCCACCTGCCACTCCCACCTGGGTCACGTCTTCCGCGGGGAGGGGTACGACACCCCCACCGACCTCCGGTACTGCATCAACTCCGTTGCCCTCGACCTGGAGCCCTCGGAGTAGGCGGCATGGCATCCTGGTCCGGGGCGTCGAACTCTCGTCCGCACGGGGCGTCCGAGTAACCGGACCGATCCCCGTTCCCCCAGGATCAGCGATAATCTCACCAGCGCACCGACGTTCGGCCAGAAGTCGACCGCGGGGCGCGCGCGGCGGGGCCCCACCCGGTGACCGCGCACACGCGAACCAGGCCACCGCCGGGTTCACCCCCCTCACAGCGGTAACCCATGTGCGGGCGACCGACCGACCCGCGACGAAAGCGCTCGATGACCGACGACTCACCTTCCTCCTCCGCCTCCCCGCGCCACCCGGCACGACCACGCTTCGGCATGGCCCAGGGTTCCGCCCCGTGGCTCGTCCCGGCGCTCGGCGCCGCGGGTGCCGCCGCGCTGCTCGCCCGTCGTTCCCGGGCCGGGGCCGTGGCCGCCGCCCCGGTGATCGCCCTGGCGGCGGGGATGACCTGGTTCTTCCGTGACCCCGAGCGGGGTCCGGCGACAGGTCGGGTGCTGTCCGCGGCCGACGGCGTCGTACAGAGCCTCGACCCCCAGCCCGACGGGCGGATCCGGGTCGCGGTGTTCATGAACCCCCTCAACGTGCACGTCAACCGTGCGCCCCTCGCCGGAGTCGTGACCGGCGTCGAGCACCGCCCCGGGGGCTTCCGCCCCGCCTTCGACAAGGACAGCGAGCGTAATGAGCGCGTCATCTGGACCCTTGAAACCGAGATCGGTGAGATCACGGTCGTTCAAATCGCCGGCGCGTTGGTCCGGCGTATCGTCCCGTATCTCGCTGCGGGGCAGAAGGTCGAGCAAGGCGAGAGGATCGGCCTCATCCGGTTCGGGTCACGCGTCGACGTCTACCTTCCGACCGGGGTCGCCCCGGCGGTGGAGGTCGGCCAGAAGGTCCGCGCCGGAGAAACCCGTCTTGACGCCGACTGAGGCCGTCCCCGCCGCACGGGCCGCCTCGGACCCCTCCCGGGAGGCGCCCCGGCTCCGCCTGGGCGTGGCCGACTACCTGACGCTGGGCAACGCCCTGTGCGGCTTCCTCGCGGTGTGGGCCCTGGCCACGGCGCAGGCCGCGCACCTGGCCCTGGGCGCGGCCGGTCCGCTGCCGAAGTCGGCGATGGCCACGGCCGTGGGCCTCCTGATGGTCGCGGCCACCCTCGACGTGCTCGACGGCCGGGTCGCCCGCAAGCTGGGCGGCAGCGGTATGGGCGCGGAGCTGGACAACCTCGCCGACGTGATCAGCTTCGGGTTCGCCCCGGCCTTCTTCTTCGTGGTGTGGGGCACCATCGCCGGCGGCACCGGCGTGCTGCCCGTCCTGGCTGGCGGCGCCGTGCTGCTCGCGGTGATCGTCCGGCTGGCCCGGTTCTCCTGCCAGGCCCCCGACGCGAACTACTTCACCGGCCTTCCGTGCCCGTTCGGGGCGATGGCCGTGGTGACCATCGTGCTGCTGGACCCGCCGCTGCTGGCCGGGGTCGCGGCGGTGCTGCTCGTCTCCTGGCTGATGGTCAGCCGGATGGAGTACCCCAAGCCGCGCGGGAAGCGGATCTACGTGGTGCTGGGCATGCTCGCCACGGGCGTGGCCTTCATCGCCGCGTGGGGCCTGGGACTGCCCGCCGGGGAGGCGCTGATCTACCTCATGAGCGCCCTGGTGCTGCTCACGATCGTCTCGCTCCCCTTCTACGTGATCGCCACCCGCCGTGCGCCGCACGTCGCCCCCCGCGTCGAGTAGCGTCCGGACACCGGAACGGCAGAGGACGGCCCCCGCACCCGACGGTGCGGGGGCCGTCCTCGTCCACGTGTGCGGGTTACGGCAGGGAGTCGACCAGCTCGGCCACGCTCTTGCGGCGCCCCGTGTAGAAGGGCAGCTCCTCACGGGTGTGCAGGCGGGCCTTGGCGCCGCGCAGGTGGCGCATGAGGTCCACGATCCGGTACAGCTCGTCGGCCTCGAAGGCCAGCAGCCACTCGTAGTCGTTCAGACCGAACGAGGACACCGTGTTGGCCCGGACGTCCGGGTACGGGGCCGCCATGCGGCCGTGCTCCGCGAGCATGGCGCGGCGCTCGTCGTCGGGCAGCAGGTACCACTCGTAGGAGCGCACGAACGGGTACACGCAGATGTTGTCGCGCGGCTCCTCGCCCGCCAGGAACGCGGGGACGTGGCCGCGGTTGAACTCGGCGGGTCGGTGCAGGCCCATGACCGACCACACCGGGGTGCTGGCGCGGCCGACCCGGGTGCGCCGGAACTCGGAGTAGACGCCCTGGAGCTGTTCGGGGGTGTCGGCGACCCACCAGAACATGATGTCGGCGTCGGCCCGGAAGCCCTGGACGTCATAGCTGCCCCGCGTGGTGACGCCCTGCCCGTCGGCCTTGTCGAGGAGGCCCTGGAGCTCCTCGGTGGCCGCGGCGCGGTCCACGCCCTCCAGGCCGTCGACCCGGAAGACCGACCACATGGTGTAGCGGATGAGTTTGTTGAGGTCGGTGCCGTCCTGGGCGACGGCCTCGTTCTGCTGCCCCGTCACGGGTTGACTCCTTGCTGGTTCGGTCCGGCGGCGCTCTGGTCGCCGCCGGTGGTACGGCTGTGGTCGGTGAGGGTGTCGGCCAGGCGCGCGGCCTCGTGTCCGGCGTCGGCGACACAGGCGGGGATGCCCACGCCCCCGTAGGCGGCGCCGCACACCCCCAGGCCGGGGTGGCGTCGCACGCCGGAGCGGATCCGTTCGACGCGGTCGGCGTGGCCGACCGCGTACTGCGGCAGTCCGTCGGTCCACCGGGTCACCCGGGTCTCCACCGGGGTCCCGCGCAGACCGGTCACGCGGGCGAGGTCGGCCAGGGCGGTCTCGGCCAGTTCCTCGTCGGAGCGGTCGAGCGAGCCGCCGTCCCCGAACCGGCCGATGGAGCAGCGCAGGACCAGCAGGTCCTCCCCCGGGTTGACCCTACCCAGCTCCTGGGCCAGCCAGGGCCACTTGTTGCTGGAGAACGTGGCGGCCTTGATGGTCAGCCCCTCCCCCGCCGGGACGAGGAATCCGGTGCCGGTGAGCGGCCGGGGGAAGGCGGAGGCGGGCAGGGCGAAGGTCACCAGCGCCATGCTCGCGTACTCGATCCGGCGCAGCTCCCGCGCGGCCTCGGGTTCGGTGTCGGCCAGCAGGCGGGCGGCCTCGGCGGCGGGGCAGGCGAGCAGCACCGCGTCGCAGTCGACCCGCTCCCCGCCCGCGCCGTCCAGGCGCACGCTCCAGCCCCGGGGGCCCCGCTCCAGGGAGTGGGCCCGGGTGCCGGTACGCAGGTCCTCCTGTCGCGCCACGAGGGCCTCCACGACCGAGGCGACGCCCCCGCGCAGGGAGGCGAAGACCGGCCCGGACCTGGTGGGCGCGGATCCCCGACCGCTCAGGCTCGCGTGCACGGCACTCATCAGGGAACGGTCCCGACGGGCCATCGGCGCGATCTGCGGCAGGGTGGAGTCCAGGGAGAGCTCGTCGGCCCGTCCGGCGTAGACGCCCCCCAGGAGGGGTTCGACCAGCCGGTCCACGACCTGACGACCCATGCGGGTGCCGACGTAGGCGGCCACGGGCACGTCCGAGCGCACCCGGGTGCGGGGCCACACCAGGTCGAGGGCGGCGCGCAGGGTTCCGGCCGGGGAGAGGACGCCGCTGCGGGCCAGGGCCCGCAGGTCCCCGGGGACGCCCATGAGCTGTCCCTTGGGCAGGGAACGGACGCGGCCACGGCTGTAGATGGCCGCGCTGCCGGGACCCGGGTGCACCACCTGGTCGTCCAGGCCGAGCTCGTTGAAGAGGTCGAGGGCCTCCGGGCGGCGGGCGAGCACCGCCTCGGCACCGGCGTCGACCCGCACCCCGGCCACGGGCGAGGCGCGGAGCTTGCCCCCCGGGGCGTCGGCGGCCTCGATCACCGTGGTGGTGACCCCCCGGCCGTTGAGGCGGTGCGCGGCGGTGAGTCCGGAGACGCCGCCCCCGATCACGACGACATGCGGTGCTTCAGGCATGTCACCAGCTTCCCAGATGCCGCGGGTCACAGTGATCCGCCGTCCCCGTAGGCGGCCGTTGCGGTCCCGTTATGGTGCGGCGGAAACGGGGGCCGGGCGGCGTGCGTCGAAGCGGCATGGACACTTCAGCGTTGACACCGTCCCGTGTGGGACGTGCCGCCGGACTGACCGCCGCCTCCGGCCTGGCCGTGCTGCTGCTGGCCTCGTGCGGGGCCTCCTCCGACGGCGGCGCCTCGGCCCCCGCGAACCTGGCCGTTCCCGACCAGCGGGCCGACGCCGCGCGCGAGTCGGCCGAGGGCGCGGTGGAGGTCGAGGAGGACGCCGGGACGGAGGCCGGTTCCGGCACGGACGTGGAGGTGGCGGACCGGCGGCTGGTCCACACCGCCGACATGACGGTGCGCGTGGACGACGTGGCCGAGGCCGCCGAGCTGGCCAAGCGGCTGACCCTCGACTCCGACGGCTACGTGGAGTCCGAGAGTCTCTCCACGCCCCGGGACGGCCATCCCGAGGGCGTCCTGACCCTGCGCGTCCCCGAGGACGGCTACGAGGGCGTGCTGGAGGAGCTGGCGGAACTCGGCGACCGCTCCATGCTGGATCGGTCCGTGCAGGACGTCACCGAGGAGGTCGCGGACGTCGAGAGCCGGATCGAGTCCTCGGAGACCGCTCTGGAGACCCTGCGCGGCTACCTGGAGGAGGCCCGGGACGTCGACGACCTGCTGCGGGTGGAGGGCGAGATCCAGCGGCGGCAGGAGGACCTGGAGGCGCTCCAGGCCCGGCTGAAGGTGCTGGACGGCCAGACCTCCTACTCGACGGTGCACCTGACCCTCCAGCCGCCGACGACCTACCTGGAGGAACCCGTCCGGGACTCCGTCGGGTTCCTGGGCGGTCTGGAACGCGGCTGGCGTGCGCTGGTGGGCCTGGGTCAGGGGCTGGCCGTGCTCGCGGGCTGGCTGCTGCCCTTCGTCGTCGTGCTCGCGGCGGTCGGCGCCTGGCCGCTGTGGGTGTGGCGCGGACGCCGTCGGGCCCGGCGGGACGGCGCCCCCGAGGCCGGGGAGGCGAACGGGGGCGGGAGTCGGGACGACGAGGCTCCGGCCCGCGAGCCGGAGCCGGTCCGCCCCGAGGAGGGCGGCCCCGAGGAGGGCGGCCCCGGCCCCAAGGACGACGGGGACGGGCGCTGACCCTTCGAGGACGTACGAACGTGCCGAGGGCCGGTCACCGTACGGTGACCGGCCCTCGGCACGTGTGTGCGGGACCTGGTCCGGGTTTCTGGATGCTCGCGCCGGTGGCGGCTCCGCCGCCACCGATGCGAGCGGCCGTCTCCCCCACGCTGCTACGCGGCCTCGCGCAGCGGGACCCGGCGACGGCGCCTAGGAGGCGGTCTCCTCGTGTACGAAGGCGGTGAGCCGTTCGAGCATGGTCGGGTCGGTGCTGGGCAGCACGCCGTGGCCGAGGTTGAAGATGTGGCCGTCGGCGGCGCGGCCCCGCGCGAGGATGTCGCGCGTCCGGTCGGCGACGACCTCCCAGGGAGCGAACAGGGTGGCGGGGTCCAGGTTGCCCTGGAGCGCCGTGCCCGGCTGGACCCGCTGGACGGCCTTGTCCAGGGGCACCCGCCAGTCCACGCCCACCACGTCGGCCCCGGCCTCGCTGAGCAGGCTCAGCAGCTCACCGGTGCCCACACCGAAGTGGATGCGCGGGACCTCGTACTCGCTGAGCTGACCGAAGATCCACGACGTGTAGGGCAGCACCGAGGCGCGGTAGTCCTCGGCGCTGAGCGCCCCGACCCAGGAGTCGAAGAGCTGGACCGCGCTGGCCCCCGCCTCGATCTGGGTGCGCAGGAAGCCCAGGGAGATGGTGGCCAGGCGCCGCATGAGCTCGTCCCACAGCTCGGGCTCGCCGTACATCAGCGCCTTGGTGTGCTCGTGGTTCTTCGACGGCCCGCCCTCGATGAGGTAGGAGGCCAGCGTGAACGGGGCACCCGCGAAACCGATCAGCGGCTTGTCGCCGAGCTCACCCACGAGCTGGCCGACCGCCTCGGTGACGTACGGGACGTCGCCGGGTTCGATCTCGCGCAGGCGCTTGATACCGCTGGCGTCGCGGATCGGCTCGTCGACCACGGGGCCGACACCGGGCTTGATGTCCAGTTCGATCCCGATGGCCTTGAGCGGCACCACGATGTCGCTGAAGAAGATCGCGGCGTCCACGTCGTAGCGGCGCACCGGCTGCATCGTGATCTCGGTGATCAGGTCGGGCCGCGCGCACGCCTCAAGCATCGGCACGTCGGCGCGGGCCCGTCGGTACTCGGGCAGGGAGCGCCCGGCCTGGCGCATGAACCACACCGGAGTGTGGGACACCGGGAGGCGCCGGCAGGCGCGTAGGAAGGGAGATTCTTGAAGCGTCACCCTTGAATCGTGCCATGCCCGCCCCGGTGGTCTCACTCGGATCGCCGGAGTCGGTGCTCACCCTGGGAGGATCGATCCCGTCCGCGCGGGGTCGAACCGGGGCGGACGGGTGCCCGGGCGGTCCCAAGATCATCACAAAACACCGACACGCCGGGGGAACTGCGGCCCGGCGCGGGTCGGTCGTGCCACGGTCGAGTCCGTGCCCACCATCACACCGTCGGCGGGGCACGTCCCGACTACCCCCGCCAGGACGCGTGATCACCACCTAATGAAGGCTGACGTTTCCACCATGCCCGATGTCGGTAGCGCCGAGAACGCTCAAGAGACGTTCCGGCGAGCGGTCGAGGCCCTGCGCTCTCCCCTCATCCGCCCCGAGATCACCGTTCGGGAGATCCCCTCACCCCAGCGGCTGGCGCCCCACTCCGCCGCCGTGTCCGCCGAGGTCTCGGTCCAGGGCGAGGAGATCGCCTGGGGGCGGCTCATCGTCCTGTACGACCCCGAGGGCACCCGCGACTGGCCCGGGCCCTTCCGTGTGGTCTGCCAGGCCAACTCCGAACTGGAGTCGGAGATCGCGACCGACCCCCTGCTGGGCCCGGTCGCCTGGAGCTGGCTCACCGACGCGCTGGAGGCCCAGGGCGCCGCGCACCACACGCTGAGTGGCACGGTCACCCGGGCCACCACCGAGGGGTTCGGCACCAAGGCCCACGAGGGCGCCACCACCGAGGTCGAGATGCGCGCCTCGTGGACCCCCGAGTCCGACGACCTGTCCGGTCACGTGAACGCCTGGCTGGCGTTGCTGGCGTCCGCGTCGGGGCTTCCCCCGCTCGACGTCACCGACATCACGCGCCAGCGGCCCCGCCCCTGAACCGCGACCGGACGCGCCCCCGGCCCCGGCGCGGGACGCGGTCGGCCGGTATCGCCCGACGATCCCGAAACGGCCCGTATCTGCGTTCGGTGGCGACAGCGCATACCGTAGTGGTGTGGCGAACGCGTTGAACTCCAAGACCGACCCCCGCGAACCCGACGACGACGCGGAGAGGGCGCCCCTCCTGCGGGAGCCGCGCGAGGGCATGCCCGAGGTGACCTCCGACGCCGACTCCCTCGCCGGAGTCATAGCCGCCCTGAACGCGGGTTCGGGGCCCGTGGCGGTGGACGCCGAACGCGCGTCGGGGTACCGGTACGGGCAGCGCGCGTACCTGGTGCAGCTCCGCCGTGAGGGCTCCGGGTCGGCGCTCATCGATCCGATCGCGTGCCCCGACCTGGGCGAGCTGAACTCCGCGATGGGCGGCGCCGAGGTGGTGCTGCACGCGGCGCACCAGGACCTGCCGTGCCTGACGGAGGTCAACCTGCGTCCGGAGCGGCTGTTCGACACCGAGCTGGCCGGACGGTTGCTGGGCTACCAGCGCGTCGGGCTCGGGTTCATGGTGGAGCGCCTCCTGAACGTGCGCCTGGCCAAGGAGCACTCGGCGGTGGACTGGTCACAGCGCCCCCTGCCCGAGGACTGGCTGCGGTACGCGGCTCTGGACGTGGAGATCCTCATCGAGCTGCGGAACGCCCTGGAGACCGAGCTGGAGGAGACCGGCAAGCTGGGGTGGGCGCGCGAGGAGTTCGACTCCGTGCTGGCCGCCCCGCCCAAGGAGCCGCGGGCCGACCCCTGGCGGCGCACCTCCGGCATCCACAAGGTGCGCAACCAGCGTTCCCTGGCCGCCGTGCGCGAGATCTGGTACGAGCGCGACCGCATCGCCCAGGAGCGCGACATCTCCCCCGGTCGGGTGCTGCCGGACGCGGCGATCGTGGAGGCCGCGACGGCGATGCCGCGCGGCACGACGGACCTGACCAAGATCCGCCAGTTCGGGATCAAGCTGGCCCGCCGTTACCTCACCACGTGGATCAAGGCGGTGAACCGGGCCCGCGAGATGCCGCAGGCGGAGCTCCCGCGCCCCAACGCCCCCGGTGACGGTCCTCCGCCGGTGAACCGCTGGGCCGACCGCGCGCCCGAGGCCGCGCGCCGTCTGGAGGCCGCGCGGGCGACCGTGACGGGGATCGCGGAGGACGTCGTGATGCCGACCGAGAACCTTCTGCTGCCCGACACCGTCAGAAGGTTGGCCTGGGCGCCGCCGAAGGCCGTGGATCCGGACTCCGTGGGTGAGTTCCTGAGCACACGAGGCGCCAGGAACTGGCAGATCGGGCTCACCGCGGAACCGCTGGCCACAGCGTTGCTCGGTGCCGAAAAAGGTTGATCACTACCCTCTTCAACCACTTTGAACCCAGACGTGACTGAACTCACCCCCCTACAAGGGTGGTTCACGCCTGTTCCATAGCCCGCTGTCCGATTAAGTTATAGAAACGTGCTCTGAAAACTCAGGGCGGTTCCTCAACGGGTGTGTACCGAACCGTGGGCCCACAAGGCTCCCGGCTCGTGTGATCAGGGAAATGTGGTGAGTCTGCTTGTCGTTCTGGCGTGCGCTGCTACGCGAGGCGGGGTTGACGCGTTCTGCCGAGGTCGAGTCGACCGAGGCCGCCATGCCCGCTTCTGATGATCAGTTCGAGCCCGCCGCCGTGCCTGAGCAGGTACCGGCCCCGGCGGGCAGGGTGGCCAGCGATGCCGGGGACCGGCCGCTGCCCCGGCGGACGGGTTCGTCCGCCCCGGTGGCCAAGGGGCCCACGGCCGGGATGCGCGCGGCCTCGCTCGAGCGCACCCTCCAGTCCCTGGTGGAGCGCCTCGGCACCGAGCACCCGGACACCATCACCGCCCGGAACAACCTGGCCACCAAGTACGCCCAGATGGGTCGGCGGCAGGCCGCCGTACAGCAGTTCGAGCTGGCCCTGGGCGAGGCCGTCGCGGTCTACGGCGAGGACCACCCCCGGACCGAGATCATCCGGGAGAACCTCGCCTGGGCGCTGGAGGACGTGGGCTGCCCCGCCGACGCCGCCGCCCAGTGGGAGATCCTGCTCGGTCAGCGGGAGAGCCAGTTCGGTCCGGCCGACGAGGACACGGTGGAGGCGCGCATGCGCCTGGCCGTGTGCTACCGGCGCAGCGGACGGGTGGACGCCGCCGTGGCCCACTACGCGCGGGCCATCGAGGACGTCGCCTCCACCGAGCGCCGCGAGGAGCTGCGGCTCGGCCTGAGCGCGGCGCAGAGCATGGCCGGCCGGTACGAGGAGGCCGTCTCCCAGCTGCGCATGGTGCTGGCCGGGCGCCGTCGCCGCCTGGGCAAGGGCCACCTGGACACGCTCACGGTGCACCACCGGCTGGGCCGCGCCTACACGCAGGCGGGCCGGACGGACGACGCGGTCGAGGTGCTCCGCGAGGCCTACAGGGTGGCGCTCAACTCCTCGGGCGACCCGGAGGTCAGACGGCTCATCATGCGGCTGCGCCGCGACCTGGCGGGCGCCTACAACTCCGCCGGTCGCCACCGTGAGGCCAACGCGCTCCTCTGACACGAGCGACACACCCGAGCTCACCGGGGCCGGGAACTCCCTGGGGGGTTCCCGGCCCCTCCCTGTGGAGCGGGTGTGCGCACGGGGTTCGGGGGAAGGAGCCCCACGTGCGAAAAGGACTCGCACTCACCCGTCCCTCCTGGCATGATCCGTCAGTCGTCACCGCCGTCCACCGGAGAGAGCCATGCGCGAACTGAGCCACGAGGAGATCCGCTCCTCGTTCGTCAACTGCCCCAAGGGCGAGACCAAGCGGTTGTCCTTTCCCGCGACCCTGCCGGTCCTGGACTGGGAGGACACGGACTTCCTCGGGTGGACCGACCCCAAGGCGCCGGGCCGCGCCTACCTGGTGATCGAGTCCGGGGAGGAACCGCTCGGGATCGCCCTGCGGCTCCCGACGGGAAACCGCAAGGCGAACTTCTTCAAGTCGATGACCTGCTCGTTCTGCCTGACCGTGCACCCCGCGGGCGGCGTCCGGCTGTTCAGCGCCCCCAAGCCCGGCAAGGCCGGACGCCAGGGCGACACGGTCGGCCTGTACGTGTGCGCGGACCTGGCCTGCCCGTCGTACGTGCGGGGCAGGCGGGAGTCCGCGCTGATCCAGCCGGCGGAGACCATCACCCGTGAGGAGCGCGTCCAGCGCCTGCGCCTCAACGTCGACCGTTTCGCCTCCTCCTTCCTCACTCTCGGAGACTGACCACGGCGGGCTCCTCCCGGGAGTCGTCGGTGCCCGCGGGCTCCGGCGCGAGGAGCTGACCGGCGGCGAGGTCCCGGTAGAGGGAGTCGTGTTCGACCAGTTCGGCGTGGGTTCCCACCGCGCGTACCCGCCCGGTCTCCAGGACCACGATCCGCTCGGCGCTGGTGACCGTGGAGAGCCGGTGCGCGACGACGATCACGGTGGTGTCGTGTGCCGCCGCCAGCATGACCTCCCTGAGCGCCCCCTCGTTGGCGGCGTCCAGCTGGGAGGTGGCCTCGTCCATCAGGAGGAGGCGCGGACGGCGGAGCAGGGCGCGGGCGATGGCCACCCGCTGGCGTTCGCCCCCGGAGATGGTCACGCCCCGGTGGCCGATCGGGTTCTCCAGTCCGCCGGGCAGACGCCGGACCAGGTCGGTGAGGCGGGCGGTGCGGATCACCTCCTGGATCTGCTCCTCGGTGGCGTTCGGGGCGGCCATGGTGAGGTTGGTGCGCAGGGTGCCGTCGAGGACCGGGGCGTCCTGTTCCACGTAGCCGATCTGGGAGCGCAGCTCCTCCAGGGGCCAGTCACGGACGTCGGTGCCGTCCAGGCGCACGGTGCCGGTGGTGGCGTCGTAGAAGCGTTCGATCAGGGAGAAGACGGTGGTCTTTCCCGACCCCGAGGGACCGACCAGGGCGGTCAGTCCGGGCCCCGACGCCGCGAAGCTCACCCCGTGGTGTACCAGGGGCAGGTCGGGGTGGTAGCGGAAGGTGACGTCGGTGAGGGAGACGTCGGCCGGTCGGGGTGAGGCGGGTTCGGTAGGAGCCCGTCCGGGGTCCTCCTGGTCGAGGTCGGTGACCTCGTCGATCCTGCGGATGGCGGCCAGCCCGGTCTGGAGCTCGGTGGCCGACTGCACGAGGGTGCTGATGGGTTCCATGAGGTAGAAGAGCAGCAGCAGGAAGGCGATGAGCGTGGACACGCTCATGGTCCCCGCCGCCACCATGCCGCCGCCGACGCCCAGCACCACGAGGAAGCTCGTGTTGACGGTGAGCATGGACAGCGTGCCCGACAGGGCGGTCCACCCGGCCACGGACACGCCCCGGCGCCAGGACTCCACGGCGGACTCGTCGAGTCGGGCGATCTCGGCCCGTTCGGCGGAGGAGGCCTTGACCGTGCGGAAGGCGCCGAAGATCCGCTCCAGGAGGGAGCCCATCTCACCGAGCGAGGCCTGCGCCGCCTGGGTGGCACGCCCGATCCTGGGCAGGACGATCCCCATGAGGAGGCCGACCAGCACGATCATGCCCAGCGTGATCAGGAGCAGGAGCGGGCTGAGCACCCCCATGACGACGATGCCGCCCACCAGCAGGACCGCGCTGGTGAAGAGGTTGGTGATACCGCTGGTGGCGACGGATCTGAGCAGCGTGGTGTCGGCGGTGAGCCGGGAGACGAGGTCGCCCGGCCTGAGCCGGTCGAGTTCGCCCACGCGCAGTCGGACGAGTCGGCCCACCAGGGTGCGGCGCACGCCGAGCACGACGCTCTGGCCGGTGCGTTCGAGGACGAAGGCGCCGAGGGCCCCGATCACGGCTCCCGCGAGCACCACGCCCAGCAAAACGAGGATCGGCCCGGAGACGGACGCGCCGCTACCCAGAGCGTCGATCACGTACTTGGCCATGAGCGGCTGGACCAGGCCGGTGATCCCGCCGAGGAAGGTGAGGACGCCTCCGGCGACCAACGCCCGCCAGTGCGGGCGGGCGTACTCCCACAGTCGCCGCAGCGGTGCCCTGGGCGCTTTTCTGAGCAGTTCCTGGTGTTCCGTGTCCGGTCGTGGCATCGTCGTCCCCGTGTCCCCCTCGTTCGGAATCCACCCTCAGCGAACCGCGTCGGCCGGGGCGTCCACAAGCGCCGAAAGTAGGGGCCTCCCCCGACTTCGGAAGTGAGGGGCCCCGCCGCTCGCACTATTTGTTACTGGCGAGTAGCATGGACTCATACAGTCCACCCAACGCTTGGAGAAGGAGGGGCCATCGTGTCGCGAACTGCCCGCGATGTCGTGTTTGTCGATGGGGTCCGCACCCCGTTCGGCAAGTCAGGCAAGGGCCTCTACGCCGAGACGCGCGCCGACGACCTGATCGTCCGCGTCATCCGCGAACTGATGCGCCGCAACCCGGGCCTGCCCCCGGAGCGCGTCGACGAGGTCGCCATCGCCGCCACCACCCAGATCGGCGACCAGGGCCTGACGCTCGGGCGCACCGCCGCGATCCTCGCCGGGCTGCCGCGCAGCGTCCCCGGTTACTCCATCGACCGCATGTGCGCCGGCGCGCTCACCGCCGCGACCACCGCGGGCGCGGGCATCGCCTTCGGTGCCTACGACGTCGTGATCGCCGGTGGCGTCGAGCACATGGGCCGCCACCCCATGGGCGAGGGCGTCGACCCCAACCCCCGCATCATCTCCGAGAAGCTGGTCGACCCGTCCGCGCTGGTCATGGGCAACACCGCCGAGAACCTGCACGACCGGTACCCGACCATCACCAAGGAGCGCGCCGACGCCTACGCGGTGCGCAGCCAGGAGAAGGTCGCCAAGGCCTACGCCGACGGGAAGATCCAGCCCGACCTGGTCGAGACCCTGGTCCGTTCGGCGGAGAAGGGCTTCGGCCTGGCCACGCAGGACGAGCCGCCGCGCCCCGGCACCACCATGGAGTCGCTCGCCGGTCTCAAGACGCCGTTCCGCGCGCACGGCAACGTGACGCCCGGCAACGCCGCCGGCCTCAACGACGGCGCCACCGGCACGCTGCTCATGGCCGAGGAGGTCGCCGAGGAGCTGGGCCTGGACGCCAGGATGCGCCTGGTCGACTTCTCGTTCACCGGCGTCGAGCCCGAGGTCATGGGTGTGGGCCCGGTCCCCGCCACGGAGAAGCTGTTCGCCCGCCAGGGCATCTCGATCGACGACGTCGGTCTGATCGAGATCAACGAGGCCTTCGCCGTCCAGGTGCTCGCCTTCCTGGAGCACTTCGGCATCGCCGACGACGACGCCCGCGTCAACCCGTGGGGTGGCGCCATCGCGGTCGGCCACCCGCTGGCCTCCTCCGGCGGCCGCCTGATGATGCAGCTGGCGCGCCAGTTCGCCGAGCGCCCCGACGTCCGCTACGGCATCACCACCATGTGCGTGGGCCTGGGCATGGGCGGGACCATCCTGTGGGAGAACACCAACTACGAGGGGGGCAAGTGAGCACCGCCATCGAAGAGGCCCGCGAGCTTTTCAAGGACGAGGTCGTCACCAACGCGATCTCCCGCGATGTCGAGCTCCCCTACGGTGCTGGCACCGCCGTCCTGATCACCCTGGACAACGGGCACGACCACACCAAGCCGAACACCTTCGGCCCCGGCGGCCTGCTCAGCCTGGACGCCGCGATCGAGGCCGCCAAGGCGCGCACCGACATCGTGGCCGTGGCCGTCACCGGCAAGCCGTTCATCTTCGCGGTCGGCGCGGACCTCACGGGCGTCCCCGCGATCCAGACCCGCGAGCAGGCCGAGGCCATCGGCAAGCTGGGCCACGACACGTTCCGCAAGCTCGGTGAACTGGACGTGCCGACCTTCGCGCTGGTCAACGGCGCGGCCATGGGCGGCGGCGTCGAGGTGGCGCTGCACTGCTCGTACCGCACCGTCTCCTCGGGCGTCCCGGCCTTCGCGCTCCCCGAGGCCTTCCTCGGCCTGGTTCCCGGCTGGGGCGGCACGTACCTGCTGCCCCACCTGATCGGCGCCGAGAAGGCCCTCAAGCTGATCGTCGACAACCCGCTCGCCCAGAACAAGATGATCAAGGGCAAGCAGGTCTTCGAGATGGGGATCGCGGACGCGATCTTCGAGCCCGCCGACTTCGTCGAGGAGTCCCTGCGCTGGGCCGCGAAGGTCGTCAAGGGCGACGTCACCGTGGAGCGCCCCGAGGTCGACAAGGGCGAGGCCTGGGACAACGCGGTCAACATGGCCCGCTTCGTGGTCGAGGGCAAGCTGCACGGCGCCGCCCCGGCCCCGGCCCGCGCCGTCGAGCTGGTCGCCGCCGCCAAGACCGCCACCCGTGACGAGGGCTTCGACACCGAGGACCAGGCGCTCGCGGACCTCATCATGAGCGACGAGCTCAAGGCCGGCCTGTACGCCTTCGACCTCGTGCAGAAGCGCGCCAAGCGCCCGGCGGGCGCGCCGGACAAGTCGCTGGCCCGCAAGGTCACCAAGGTCGGCGTCGTCGGCGCCGGTCTGATGGCCGGGCAGCTGGCCCTGCTGTTCGCGCGCCGCCTGGACGTGCCGGTCGTCATGACCGACCTGGACCAGGACCGTCTGAACAAGGGTGTGGACTACGTCCACGGTGAGGTCGACAAGCTCCTCAAGAAGGGGCGCGTCAACCAGGACAAGGCCAACCACCTCAAGGCCCTGGTCACCGGTTCGCTCACCAAGGACGCCTTCTCGGACGCCGACTTCGTCATCGAGGCCGTCTTCGAGAAGATGGAGGTCAAGCAGCAGGTGTTCGCCGAGGTGGAGGCCGTGGTCTCCCCCGAGGCGATCCTCGCCACCAACACCTCCTCGCTGTCCATCACCGAGATGGCGTCGAAGCTCCAGCACCCCGAGCGGGTCGTGGGCTTCCACTTCTTCAACCCCGTCGCCGTCCTGCCGCTGCTGGAGATCGTCCGCGGCGACCGGACCGACGACGCCTCGCTGGCCACGGCGTTCGCCACGGCGAAGAAGCTGAAGAAGACCTCGGTCCTGTGCAAGGACGCCCCGGCGTTCGTCGTCAACCGTCTGCTCACCCTGTTCATGGGTGAGGTGCTGGGTGCCGTGGGCGAGGGCACGGAGCCCGAGGTCGCTGACCGCGCGGTCGCGCCGCTGGGTCTGCCGATGTCGCCGCTGATGCTGCTCCAGCTGGTCGGCCCGGCGGTCGGTCTGCACGTCGCGGAGACCCTGCACGAGGCGTTCCCGGAGCGCTTCGCGGTGTCCCCGCAGCTGGAGGCCGTGGTCAAGGCGGGTAAGACGGCGATCTTCGCCCCGGACCTGACCATCGACTCCGAGGTGAAGGAGCTCCTCAAGGGCGGGGACTCCCCGTCCGAGGAGAAGGAGATCCTGGACCGGGCCCTGCGCGCCCTGGCCAGGGAGATCCGGATCATGCTGGACGAGGGTGTGGTGGCCGAGGCCGCCGACATCGACCTCTGCCTGATCACGGGCGCCGGCTGGCCCTTCCACACCGGCGGTATCACCCCGTACCTGGACAAGGTCGGCGTGTCCACCGAGGTGAACGGCAAGCCGTTCCACGAGGGCGCCCCGAAGGCCTTCTAGGCCCCCGGTCGCCAAGGGCCCGGTCTCCCCGAGGGGAGCCGGGCCCTTACGCCTCTCAGCCTGAGTGTCGGCCGGGTCGAGGAGCTCTTCGAGGACTGAGGGCTGGTGGGCCCCGCCCCGGCCGTTCGGAGACGTCATGACCCCGGGCGCTCCTCACGCAAGCCTCCACCACGCGCGGAACCCCGCCCGGCACGCGGCCGGGCGGGGTTCCGGGGTTCGGGGTCAGACCCCTGCGGGAACCCGCTCCCGCCGTTCGCTGAGCTCGGGGGATTCCTCCTCGTCGCCGCCCTCCGAGATACCGATCCGGTCGTGCAACCACCGCAGCGGGCGCGGCAGCCACCAGTTCCAGTCACCGAGCAGACGCATGGTGGCGGGCACCATGACCGCGCGCACCAGGGTGGCGTCGACCAGCACCGCGAGCGCGAGTCCGATTCCGATGATCTTCAGGAAGAGCAGCCCCGAGGTGCCCATCGCCACGAGCACCACGCCCAGCAACAGGGCGGCGCTGGTGATGATCCGGCCGGTGCGCTGAAGCCCCAGGGCCACTGATCGGGTGTTGTCGCCACTGCGCAGGTACTCCTCACGCACCCGGCTGAGCAGGAAGAGCTCGTAGTCCATCGCCAGCCCGAAGGAGACGATCATGATGAGCACCAGGTACGTGGGATCGATGGTGCCGACCGGGTCGAACCCGAGCAGCCCGGCGAAGAACCCCTCCTGGAAGCCCCAGATCACCACGCCGAGCGAGGCGCCCAGGGACAGCGCGCCCATGAGGACCGCCTTGACGGGCAGCACCACGGAGCCGAAGGCCAGGAAGAGCAGCACCAGCGTGGAACCGATGATGAACGCGACCGTCTTCGGGGCCTCCTGGACGATCGCGTCCAGGTTGTCCAGCTGCATGGCGGCCACACCGCCCACGAGGGTCTCCTCGGCGCCCTCGGGACCGGGTTCGGCGCGCACGTCACGCACCAGCCGCTGCACCTCGGGGTCGTCCGTGGCGCCCTGGTAGGCGACCTCCACGTGCGCGACGCCCTCCTCCGCCCGGGCGACACTCGTGCGGACCGCGCCGGGCAGGGCGTCGAGGCGCTCCACGTACTCCTCGACCGCCTCCTCGCCACTGTCACCGAGCACCGCCACGTGCAGCCTGCCGACCTGCCCGGCGGGGAAGTCCTCCGCCATGGCCTCGGTACCGACCCTGCTGGAGGCGTCGGCGGGCAGGTAGCGCTGGTCGGTGGCGCCGAACTGGGTTGAGGCGAGCCCGGAGCTGAAGGCCACCAGCACGCAGCCGACGGCGACCAGGGACACGGCGGGGCCCCGCATCACGGTGCGGGCGAACCTCGCCCAGGCCCCCGCGTTCTCGTCGATCACACCCGTCACGGTCCGGCGCGGCAGCGGGAGTGCGAGACGGTCGATCCGGCGTCCCACCACGGCCATCAGGGCGGGCAGGAAGACCAGGGCGGCGATCAGGTCGAAGGCCACCACGGCGATGCCGCCGAAACCGATGGATTTGAGGATGGGCTGCGGGAAGAACAGCAGGCCCGCGAAGGCGATGCCCACGGTCACCCCGGAGAAGGCGACGGTACGACCGGCGGTGTCCACCGTGCGGCGGACCGCGTCGGGGACGGTGCGCCCGCGTCCCAGCTCCTCACGGAAGCGGCTGACCATGAACAGGCCGTAGTCGATCGCCAGCCCCAGGCCGAGGAGGGTGGCGACGTTGATGGCGAAGACCGACACCTCGGTCACGGAGGTGAGCGCGCGCAGGACGGTGAGGGACCCGAGGATCGCCAGGCCGCCGACGGCGAGCGGTACGAGACCGGCGACCAGCCCGCCGAAGATCAGGACCAGCAGCAGGAGCAGGACCGGGAGCGTGATGAGCTCGGCGCGGATGATGTCGCTCTCCGCCGTCTCGGAGAGTTCGTGCTCGACCGCGATGGGGCCGCCCAGGTGGGTCTCCAACGGGCCGGACTCCAGGGCGCGCGCCGTGGCCTCGTACTGGTGCAGGCGCTCCTCGTGCGTCTCGCCCGTCAGGGTGACCGGCACGTAGGTCGCGTGCATATCCTCGGACACGAGCATGCCGCGCTCGACCTCCGAGAGGTCCTCGTCCAGGTACAGCTCGTATCCGGCGACCTCCTCGGGCAGGCCGTCGGTGATCCGCTGCACGGCCTGGGCGAAGGTCGGGTTGTCCACCCGCATCTCGTCGCTGCGGTAGACCGCGATGATGTCGATGTCGTCGTGTCCGAGCTCCTCCTGGAGCACGTCCATGGCCCGCGAGGACTCCGAGCCCGGGTCCTCGAACCCGCTCTGGCTGACGTCCGAGAAGACGCCGAGGCCCCACACCACGGAGAAGGCCGCGAAGAGTCCCGTGAGGGCCAGGATCCACCATCGGCCCCGGTGGGCGCCGAGCCCCAGTCGGCCGAAGAACCCCGTGTGTGTCGGCATGGGCCGCCCTTTCAAGCGAACGCTCGTCATGTTCGTGAACACTGTTTGCTAACGGTGTTCACTTAAGCGTGCAGGCATTACGATGTCAACATCACCGAGACAACCGAAGCGCCTCGACCCTGGCGCGTGAGACGGGGTGTACCGCAGCACATGACGAAACCGCCGGTCACAAGCGACCATCGGACCGGGGGCACCCTGAGCCGCCGCGAGCGTGTGCGCGAGGCCACACTCTCCGAGATCAAGGAGATCGCCCGCAGACACCTCGTGGAGTTCGGGGTCGTCGGGGTCTCCCTGCGCGCGATCGCCCGTGAGATGGGCATGACCGCCCCCGGCCTGTACCGCTACGTGCCCGGGATCGACGCCCTGCTCGTGATGATCACGGCGGAGATGTACGAGGAACTGGCCGACGTGGTGGCCGCCGCCGACGCCAGCATGCCCGTGGAGGACACTGACGGCCGCATCCTCGTCTCCCTGCGCGCCTTCCGGAACTGGGCCATCACCCACCAGGCCGAGTTCTCGGTGATGTTCGGGCCGAGGACCCGACTGGACCCCGAAGCCGACATCACCCGTGCCCTGGAGGCGGGCCGCCGTTTCGGTTCCACCTTCTTCACCCTCTTCGACCGCCTGGTCTCGGAGGAGCGCTTCCCGTTGCCGACGGACGAGGAGATCCCGGACGCGCTCCGCCCGGAGCTGCGTTCCTTCGCCGACTCCGTCGGATTCACCTCGCCCGACATCTCCGAGGGCGCCGTCATGGTCCTCACCGCGTGCTGGGTGCGCCTGTATGGCGTGGTCTGTATGGAGGTGTTCCAACATCTGAGTTTCGTGGTCGGGGACATGGAACCGTTCTTCGAGTCCGAGCTGCAGAACATGGCGAAGGACCTCGGGGTTCGCTATTCCGCACCCAGTGAGGCGGGGGGAGCCTGACCGGGACCCGTTCGTTCAAGCCCCATACTGGAGGTCTGCGGCAATTGCCGGATTCGTGGGTACGAATCCGGCATGCCGTTCCCGTGTAGGCGCGACGACGAGGACGATCCCGTGGAGAACCGAACCGGAGCTGACCAGCCCGGGGAGAATCCTCCCCACCCGGAGCGGACCGGTGCCCAACAGCGTCCGCCCGAAGACCCGGACACGTCCCGCCACGACGCCCCGAGCCCCTGGGCACCCGAGGCACAGTTCCCGCAGGACCCGGAGCCGGACCCGTCCGCACCCCAGGCAGCTCGGACGCCACACACAGGGCCCGTGTCCCCGCAGGCCCATCCGCCCAACCCGCACCAAGGGCCTCAGCCGCCGCACGTCCCGCAAGGTCCTCCGGGCCCCCAGAGACCCCAGGGGCTTCCCCAGGGCCCACCGCCCGCCACTCCCCCGCACCCACACGTCCCCGGCCCTCAGGCCCCACAGGCAGCGAATCCGGCTCAGGAGTATCAGGCTTCACCTGCCCCGCAGGCGCCACACGGACAACAGGCCGCACACGGGCCTCAGGCACCGCAAAGCCCACAGGGGTCACAGGGGCCGCACGCTCCGCTGGAGCCGCAGCCGGGACAGCCCCAGGCGAGTCCCACACACACCTCACAAGCGAACCCGCCACAGGGACCGCCGCACGCGCAGGCCCCTGGTCCTCACGCGTCCCCTGCTGCGCAGGGGCCACACGGGCAGCAGGCGGCACACGGGTCACAGGGGCACCAGTTCGGCGCTCAGGCGCCGCACACGGCGCGAGGGCGGCAGTGGGGTCTCCCCCAGCCCGTCCCCGGCGCGAACCCGCCCCGGGGCCCCCGGACGAACGTGGCGTGGGGACCTCCTCGGCCGCCGCACGCCCCGCAGGGGTACCAGGCGCCCGCGCCCTCGTGGGCCCAGGGGCAGCCCCCGGCACACGTGCCGACGTACCACCCGCAGCCGCAGTGGGGGACGTACCCGCCGCCGCGCCGGGACCGGGGCAGAGCCGTGCTGGTGGCGGCGTTCTCGGCGGCCTCGGTCGCCCTGGTCGCGCTCGTCGCCAGCGTCGTCATCGTGGTGAACACCCCGCAGGAGGACGTCTCCACGGGCGGGACCGACCTGTCCGCGTTCTACGACACCTCCCTGCACGCCCAGCCGCACCCGGCGGAGGTCGACATCGTCGACCACCCGCTCTACGGCGTCGCCATGCCCGAGTCGGTCGACTGCGGCCTGCCGGAGCTGCGCACCGACTCGGACGACTCCTGGGAGGCGTTCGCCAACGAGGCCGGGACCTGCCTGAACGAACTGTGGGCGCCGGTCATGGACGAACTCCGCCTGGACCCCGAACTACCCGAGATCACCGTCACCGACGAGGCCCTGGAGACGGACAGCGAGGACTCCTTCACCCTGGCCTACTACGAGAGCGACCGGGGCCTCATCACCGTGGTCCTGCCCAACGTGCGCCAGGTCGGCGAGCAGATCCCCGACACCCACCAGGCGGACGTGTGGCTCGCGCTGATGGGCCACGAGTACGCCCACCACGTGCAGTACGCCACCGGCATCCTGACCATCTCCCACGACCTCCGCCGCAGCGCGGGCAGCGAGGCCGACGAGCTGGACACCCTGCGCCGCACCGAACTCCAGGCCGAGTGCATGGCCGGGATCGGGCTGCGCGGCCTCACGGACCCCGGGGGCGACTCCCTGGACGTGGTCAACCTCCACTTCAACGGCGGCGGTGACCTCGACACCCACGGCAGCGCGGCCAACCGGGCGTACTGGCTGGAGTCCGGGTACACCAGCCCGACCGTGGGCGGGTGCAACACCTACGACGCGGCCGCCGGGGACGTGACCTGACCTCAGCCCTGTCCGAGGATCCGCCGGTAGGCCTCCCAGTCCCGGAACTTCACGCGTTCCCCCCGCTCCAGGTCCGCGGCCTGGTCGGCCTCGGCGGTGTCGATGCGCAGCCAGCCCTCGTAGTCGCTGTGCCGCAGCCCCCGGTCGTCCAGCACCCGTTCCAGGGCCACGGGTTCGGGGACCGCGTCACGCAGGCCGGGGGCGTCCTCCAGCAGCGCGCGGACGGTCCCGGCGGCGTCGGACTTGTTCGTGCCGATCACCCCGCTGGCGCCCCGCTTGATCCACCCCGCCACGTAGTTACCCGGCACCGGTGCTCCCCCGGCGTCCAGCACCCGGCCCTCCTCGTGCGGCACGGTCCTCGCGCCGGAGTCGAAGGGCACACCTTCGAGGGGCACTCCGGCGTACCCGACCGAGCGCAGCACCATACCGACGTCCAGCACCTCGTGCTCACCGGTCCCCTCCAGGTGTCCCTCCGGGGTGAGCCGGGTGCGCTCGACCCGTAGGCCCCGCACGCGGTCCTCACCCAGGATCTCCACGGGTCGGGACCAGAAGTGCAGTTCCACGCGGCGCGGGCGCCCCTCTGGGGCGCGCTCGGCCTGTTCGCGCAGCAGCCTGAGGTTGGTGCGCGCCGCCCGGGACACGTCGCGCAGCCCGGGGCGGTCGGCCCCGATCTCGGTCAGGTCGATGTCCACCTGTTCGGGGCGCACCACGATGTCCGCGCCGGGGAGGTCCAGCAGGTCACGGAGTTCGGGCGCGGTGAACTTGGCCTGGAGCGGGCCCCGGCGGGCCAGGAGGTGGATCCTGCGCACGCGGCTGGCGGCGAACACCTCCAGCACGGCCTCGGGAACGTCCGTGTGCCGGAGCTCGTCGGCGGTCTTGGCCAGGACACGGACCACGTCGAGGGCCACGTTGCCCGCCCCGACGACCGCGACCTCCTCGGCGTCGAGGGAGAAGTCGTTCCACGTGTTGTCGGGGTGGCCGCAGTACCAGTTGACGAAGTCGGTCGCGGCGACGCTGCCGGGCAGATCCTCACCGGCCACGCCCATGCGCCGGTCCACGCTGGCCCCGGTCGCGTAGACGACGGCGTGGTGGGACCGGGCCAGGTCGGCGCGGGTGAGGTCGGTGCCGAACTCGACGCCGCCGACGAACCGCACGTGCGGGTGCTCCAGAACCCTGCGCAGCGTCCGCGCCACGCCCTTGATCTTGGTGTGGTCGGGCGCCACCCCGTAGCGGACCAGGCCGTAGGGGGTGGGCAGCCGGTCCACGATGTCCACCCGGACCGGCACGCGGCGCTGGCGGGTGAGGGCGTCGGCGGCGTAGACCCCGGCCGGGCCGGAGCCGATCACGGCCACCCTGAGCGGAGTCTCGTCCTGCGGGCTGGGCTGGTCGGTCATGCACCCATTCTGGCAGCACCGGAGGCGGTTCCGGTGCTGCCAGAATGGTGTGGATCAGGCCTTCTCGTCGGCCAGTTCGGGGTGTCGGCCGCCGCGCTCGCCGTACCGGGACACGGTCTCGGTGAGCTTGCGGGACAGTTCCTGCGGGGTCAGGCCCTGCTGCTGGAGGATGCGGTCGCGCTTGGCGTGGTCGAGGAACTCCTGCTCGATGCCGAAGGTCCGCACGGGCACGTCCACCTCGTGGTCGCGCAGCAGGCGGGCCACGGCGTCCCCGACGGCGCCGGTACGGCCGTTGTCCTCCACGACCGCGACCACGGAGTGCTCGGCGGCCTCGGCCACCAGGGCCTCGTCCAGCGGCTTGACCCAGCGCGGGTCGATCACCGTGACGCCGATGCCCTGGTCGGCCATGCGGTCGGCCACCTCACAGGCGACCTGGGCCATGGTGCCCACCCCGACGATGAGCAGGTCCTTGCCGTGACCGCCGTCGGTGGCGCGGCGCAGCAGGTCCATGCGGCCGACCTTGCCGATCTCGGGCAGTTCCTCGGCGACGGCGCCCTTGGGGTAGCGCACGACGGTGGGGGCGTCCTCCACGGCCACGGCCTCGCGCAGCAGGGCGCGCATGCGGACGGCGTCACGCGGGGCGGCCAGGCGGAGTCCGGGGACGACCTGGAGGATGGACATGTCCCACATGCCGTTGTGGCTGGCGCCGTCGTTGCCGGTGACGCCCGCGCGGTCCAGGCAGAAGGTGACGCCCTGGCGGTGCAGGGCGGCGTCCATGAGCACCTGGTCGAAACAGCGGTTGAGGAAGGTCGCGTAGACGGCGACCACCGGGTGCAGGCCGTTCATCGCCATGCCGGTGGCGGCGGTGGCGGCGTGCTGCTCCGCGATCCCGACGTCGAAGACGCGGTCGGGGTAGGCGTCCGCGAACTTGTTCAGACCGGTCGGGTGGAGCATCGCGGCGGTGATGCCGACGATGTCCTCGCGCTCGCGGCCCAGCTCCACCATGGTGTCGGCGAAGACCGACGTCCACTTCTCGACCTTGGGGCCGGGCTTGGCCTCACCGGTGTCGATGTCGAAGGGGCCGGGGGCGTGGAACTGGTCCTCGTCGTGGTTCTCGGCCGGGGCGTACCCCTTGCCCTTCTGGGTGATGACGTGGACGATCACCGGTCCGCCGAAGTCGCGGGCCCGGCGCAGGGCCTTCTCCACGGCGGGCTCGTCGTGGCCGTCGATGGGGCCCAGGTACTTCAGCCCCAGGTCCTCGAACATCATCTGCGGCTGGATGGTGTCCTTGAGGCCCTTCTTGAGGCCGTGCAGGGCCTCGTAGAGGGGCTGGCCGACCACCGGGGTGCGGTTGAGGGTGTTCTTGGCCAGGTCCAGCGCCTGCTCGTAGCCGGGGGTCATGCGCAGCGAGGAGAGGTGGTCCGCCAGGCCGCCCATCGTGGGCGAGTAGGAGCGGCCGTTGTCGTTGACGACGATGACCAGGCGCCGGTTCCGCTTCTCCGCGATGTTGTTCAGGGCCTCCCAGGCCATGCCGCCGGTGAGGGCGCCGTCCCCGATGACGGCGACCACGGTCCGGTCGGTACGGCCCTGGACCTCGTTGGCCTTGGCCATGCCGTCGGCGTACGACAGCGAGGTGGAGGCGTGGGAGTTCTCGATGAAGTCGTGCTCGGACTCGGCGCGGGAGGGGTAGCCGGACAGGCCGCCCTCGGACTTCAGGTCGCTGAAGTCGTGGCGGCCGGTGAGGACCTTGTGCGCGTAGGCCTGGTGGCCGGTGTCGAAGAGAATGGGGTCCTTCGGTGAGTCGAAGACCCGGTGCAGCGCGATGCTCAGCTCGACGACGCCGAGACTGGGACCGAGGTGCCCCCCTGTCTGGGAGCAGGAGTCGACCAGGAAGTCCCTGATCTCCCGGGCCAGCACAGGGAGCTGGTCGGCCGGGAGCTTCTTGAGCGCTTCCGGATTGTGTATCGACTCGAACAGTGTCACTGTCTCGTCAGTCCCCTCGTCCAGCGTGTCCACGTTACGTTTGCCGCTCCGGCCCCTGACGTGGGCCGGACATGGCTACCGACAGGTATACGTACCCGAGTTTATGGGCCTTCGCCCGCGGGTCACACCCGGCGTCCCCCCGAGGCTACGGATCTGACGGTACCCCCGGCACAAGGGTGTGGCCCTTGCGGAGGACACCGCCGGGGCCCGCACCCGCCTCGGAGGTTTCGGCGTAGATTACTCCCTCTTGGGAGCGGGTTTACCTGATACGGCCCGAGTGGCCGAGGTTAGCCGAGCGCGGCCTGTGCGAGGAGGCCGATCGCGGAGACGGTCACCACACACAGCAGGGCCCTGCGCATCAGCCCCGGGTCGACCCACCGGCGGATCCGGTTTCCGACGAGGAACCCCAGGCCCACGCAGGGGATGGCGGCGACCCCGGCCGCGGCGGTACGGGCGTCCAACTGCCCGCCGATTCCGAGGGACACCAGGGAGAGGGCACCGCCGAGCAGGAAGAACGCGGCCAGGGTGGCGCGCACGCGCTCCGGCGGTTCGTGCTGGTAGAGCAGCGCCATGGGCGGTCCGCCCACCGAGGTGGCGGTGCCCGCGAACCCCGAGAGGGTGCCCGCCGTGACCAGGGAGACCGGGGTGATGCGCACCCGGAAGGACCGCACGGTCAGGGCGACGGCCACGAGCACCATGACGCCGACCACCGCCGCGAGGGCGCGGGGTTCGAGGACCGCCACGACCCACACCGCCAGTACGGTTCCCGGAACGCGGGCGGGCAGCCCCCAGGCGAGGCCGCGCCAGTCCACGTGGCGCCACTCCTGGACGAGGGTGAGCATCGGCAGGACGATCACGGCGATCAGGAGGGAGCCGGGCATGAGTGTGGGGTCGAGGAAGGAGATCACCGGGGCGGCGACCAGACCGAGGCCGAGCCCGACCATGCTCTGGACGGCCGCCCCGGCGAGGACGGCGGTGGCCGCGGTCAGGAGGAAGACCCAGGCGTCGATCTGCCCGAACAGGGTGTGGGGCGTGGGTGTGAGGAGATCAGCGAACATGAGGGGACGACGGTATATCCCCCTCTGGCCGATCGGGATTAGGAGATAGGGAGATGGGACGACGTCGCCTCCATAGCGACGCACCTCGCACACTTCGCGCACGTGGGAGGGCCCAGACCGGTGGGAGTGGGAACCGGCCCGGGCCCCGCGAACGGCCGGGGAGGACGGCCGCCGCGCTGGGGGGAAGGCTAGGCGCCGCCCCTGGCGTGGGTCCTGCGTCCGCGACGGGAGACGGCGTCGAGCACGACCGCGATCAGCAGGACCGCCGCCGTGATCATGAAACGCACCGAGGTGTCCATCTGGAGCAGCAGCAGACCCGAGGTGATGGCACCCAGCACCAGGCCGCCGAGCAGGGCCGAGTAGGCGTTCCCCCGCCCGCCGAACAGGCTCGTGCCGCCGATCACGGCCGCCGCGATGGCCATCATCAGTTCGGCGCCGCCGCCCGTGGAGACGCTGGCCGCGAAGTTGCGGGAGACCAGCATGACGCCGCCGAGCGCGGCCAGGGTGGAGGCGATCCCGAAGACGGAGATCCGGATCAGGTCCACGTTGATCCCGGCCCGGCGCGCCGCCTCGGAGCTGCCGCCCACGGCGTAGACCATGCGGCCGTAGCGGGTCTTGCGCAGCACCAGGTCCAGCACCACCACG
The DNA here is from genome assembly GCF_042745575.1 of Nocardiopsis sp. NPDC058789. Taxonomy (NCBI): domain Bacteria; kingdom Bacillati; phylum Actinomycetota; class Actinomycetes; order Streptosporangiales; family Nocardiopsidaceae; genus Nocardiopsis; species Nocardiopsis sp. NPDC058789. The sequence continues at coordinate 267,049 of NZ_JBHYOW010000007.1, read as the reverse complement.
AAGCCCACGAAGATGAGGAAGGCGAGCGGTACGCCCTTGTACTGGTTGAGGACCCACACGCCGCCCGCCAGCGGCAGGGAGAGCAGGAGGGTGCGGAACAGCACCTCGGCCAGGGGCTTGTACGGCAGGCCCGCCGAGCGGCGTCTGCCCTCGACCACCAGGACCGACAGCAGGTAGAGGCCCACGGCGAGCAGGACCAGGAACCAGCCCACCACCGGGACGAAGTAGGTCTGGGTGAGCATCGCGATGGCGCCGCTGGAGCTGGTGTTGATGCTCCCGTCGCCGCCCATGAGGTAGAGGTGCACACCCTGCCAGCCGAGCAGCCCGGCGAGGGTGACCACGAAGGCCGGTACGCCCATCTTCGCGAAGACGAACCCGTGGAGCAGACCCACGAGGAGGCCGACGGCCACGGCCGCTCCGACCGCCGCCCACTCGGACCAGCCGTGCCGGACCGCGAGGACCGCCAGGACCCCGGCGGACAGTCCCGCCACCGATCCGATGGACAGGTCGATCTCACCGAGCAGCAGGACCATGATGACGCCTGTGGTCATGAGGCCGATCGCGGCGATCTGCACGGTCAGGTTCGACAGGTTCTGCGGGGACAGGAACCGGTCGTTCATCGACTGGAAGACGACGGCGATCAGCAGGAGGCCGACGATGACCGGCGCCGCGCCGAGCTCCCCTCCCCTGAGGTTGCGTCGCAGGGCCCTGAGCCATCCGCCGGGCGAGGCGACGGTGGCCAGCAGGCGGGGGTCGCGCCGGGGTTCGCTCGCCGTCACGGACGTGTCGCCGTCCTGGGAGGTGTGTGTCTGCTGGCTCATTCCTTGTCCTTCGTGGCCGTGGCCGATGAGCCGGTACGGGTGGATCGACGGGTCACCGGGTTGTCGGAGGCACCGGTGATGGCGGCCACGATCTCCTCGTAGCTGGTCGAGGCGATGGGGAAGTCGCCCGCGTTGCGGCCGAGGCGGAGCACGACGGCACGGTCCGCGACGGCACGGACGTCGGCCATGTTGTGGCTGATCAGGACGACCCCCAGCCCCTGGTCGCGCAGGCGCTCGATGAGGTCGAGGACCTGGGCGGTCTGGGCGACGCCCAGCGCGGCGGTGGGTTCGTCGAGCATGACGACGCGGGGCTGGCCCAGCAGGGACCGGGCGATGGCGATGATCTGCCGCTGCCCGCCGGAGAGGGCGGCGACGGGGATCCGCAGGTCGGGGATGCTCACCGACAGGGAGTCGAGGAGCTCCACGGCCCGCCGTTCCATCTCGACCTCGTCGAGGGTGCCGGGGAAGTGGAGGCGCTCGTTGCCCAGGAAGAGGTTGCCGACGATGTCCAGGTTGTCGCAGAGGGCGAGGTCCTGGTAGATGGTGGCGATCCCGAGGCGTTGGGCGTCGGCGGGCGCCCCGATGGTGACCGGCGTGCCGTCCCAGAGGACGGTGCCGCCGCTGTCGGCCGGGTGCGCTCCGGCGATGACCTTGACGAGGGTCGACTTGCCCGCGCCGTTGTCCCCGAGCAGGGCGACCACCTCCCCCGGGTCGACCTGGAAGTCGACCTCGGAGAGGGCCTTGACGGCCCCGAAGGTCTTGGAGATCCCGGACAGTTCCAGGACGGGTGTGCTCATGTGCCTGTTTCTCTCTCTCGCCCCGGCGGGACGGGGCCGGTCGCTCCACGCGGCCCGGCCCTCGCGGGGCGTCGCGTCCGGGCCGCCTCCGGCAGCGGGGCGGCCCGGACGTCGGATCTGGCTAGAGGGCTTCCTTGCAGAAGTCGAAGTCGGCGTAGTCGTCGGTGCAGATCTGCTCGATGGTGTAGAAGCCGTCGGAGACGACCGTGTCCGCGATGTCGTCGACGGTGACCGCGACGGGGTCGAGCAGGACGGAGTCGACCTTCTCGCCATCCGCGTCCTCGACCTCGGTGACGCTGTGCTCACCCGCTTCGAGGTCGTCGCCGGTGGCCAGGGAGACGGCCATGGCGGCGGCGATCTCGGCCTCGGGGCGGATGGCCTTGTAGACGGTCATGTACTGCTCGCCGGAGACGATCCGCTGGATGCCGTGCAGCTCGGCGTCCTGTCCGGTGACGGGCGGGAGGTCGTCGACGGAGACCCCGGCGCTGCGCAGGGCGGAGATGATGCCCGCCGCCATGCCGTCGTTGGCCGAGTAGACGCCGACGATCTCGTCCAGGCCGAGGGAGGTGATGGCGCCCTCCATCTGGCTGTTGGCCTCGTCCGGTGACCAGTCGGGGGTGTCGAACTCCTGGCCGATCTCGACCTGGCCCTCGAAGATCTCGTGGGCGCCCGCCTTGAAGTCGCCCGCGTTGGGGTCGGTCGGTGAGCCGTTGATCATGACGATCTGGCCGTCACCGGCGGTCCCCTCCTGTTCGAGGGCGCCCAGCAGGGCCTCGGCCTGGACCTGACCGACCCGGAAGTTGTCGAAGGAGACGTACATGTCGACACCGCCCTGGGCGAGGCGGTCGTAGGCCACCACGGGCACCCCCTGGCCGCGTGCCTCGTTCACGGTTCCGGCGGCGGCCTCGGAGTCGACGGCCCCGAGCACGAGCACGTCGACCCCGGCGGTCAGCATCGCCTGGGCCTGGGTCTGCTGTTCGTCGACGTCCTGGTCGGCGTTGGCGTACGAGAGCTCGCAGTTGGGACAGAGGTCCGTCAGCGCCTCCTCGAAGTACGGCTTGTCGAAGGCCTCGTAGCGGGCGGTCTGGAGCTCGGGGAGCAGCAGGCCGACGTGGAATCCCTCCTCGATGCTGTGGGTCTGGGTCTCACCGGCGGAGTCGTCCGTGGTGAGCGAACCGCAGGCGGTGGCGAACAGGGCCAGGGCCGCACCGGCGGCGGCGACGCCCAGGGGTGCGGTGGGGCGACGGTGTGGGGAGCGTCTCGTGGTCAACGCGGGGGGCCTCTCTTGCGGAACCAGCGCGGATGAGAATGCGCGATCGATGGTGTGAAGTAGAACCCCGCGTCCACCTTGTCGTCAACTGTTGAACACATAACCGAAACATCACGAGTCTTGAGTTCACAAGGTTAAATCAGCATCGACGCAGGCCAGGACGCTTGCCGCCAAGGTGAACACCGTACGGGAGGGTCGGAAACCTCGGGACGGGCGCCCTCGGGGCGCGGCCGAGAGGTCCGGGTTCAGCTCAGGCTGTGCGCGGCCGTGAGCAGCGCGCCACGGATGGACGCGTCCTCGCCCAGGGCACTGGTCCCCAGTTCGAGCTGGGCCAGGGCGCCGCCCAGGGTTCCCAGCTCCATCGACCTGCGCATGGGCACCAGCAGCAGGTCCCCCGCCTCGGCCAGGTCGCCGCCGACCACCACGCGGTCCGGGTTGAACAGGTTGGCCATGATCGCCACCCCCTGCCCCAGGGCGCTCCCCGCCTCCGCGACGATGCGGCGGCTGCCGGGGTCTCCCTCCCGCGCGGAGGCGACCATCTCCCGCAGCAGGGCCCGGTCCGTGCTGGCGGCGAGGTCGTGGGTCCGGGGCAGCATGTTCAGCAGGTACCCGGTACCCACGAAGGTCTCCAGGCAGCCCCGGTTGCCGCAGCGGCAGACCTGGCCGCGCGGGTCCAGGCCGATGTGCCCGATCTCGCCCGCCGTACCGCCCGCGCCCCGGAAGAGTCGACCGGACATGACGATGCCCGCGCCCACGCCCTCCCCGAGGATCAGGTGGATGACGTGGTCGGCCCCACGGGCGGCGCCCAGCTCCCGTTCGGCCACCACCGCGAGGTTGGCGTCGTTCTCGGCCAGCACCGGCACGCCGAGCCGCTCCCCCAGCGCCTCCGCGGGGCGGAACCCCGCCCACCGGGGCAGGCAGGAGATGGCGCCGACCTCGCCGGTCCCGGGCGCGATCGGCCCCGGGACGGAGGCCACCACGGAGGTGACCGTGCCCAGGTCGATCCGGGCGCCCAGCAGGGCGGTCTCGGTCAGCCAGGCGGCCCGGCGCACGGCCCTCCCGGCGTCGACGGCCACCTCGTAGGCGATCGCCTCGCGGGCCAGCACGTTGCCTTCGCTGTCACCGACCGCCACACGGATCCGGTCGTCGCCGAAGTCCACGGCCACGACGGTGCCCGGCGGCCTGAGGAGGGTGACGGCCCGGGCCCGGCGGCCGTTGGAGGAGGTGTCGCGCACGGACACGGTCCCGGCGGCGCGCAGGCCCCGCACGATGTTGGAGACGCTGGCCGCCGACAGCCCCGTGGCACGGGCCAGTTCGGCCTGGGTGCGGGTTCCGTCGCGGCGCAGCACGTCCACGACGCGCCGTTGGTTGGCCTCCCGCAGCGCGGACTGGGATCCGGGGGTCGTGCCGGCCTCGGTCACCACGTGCCCCGTCTCCGTCCGCTCGCTCCGGCGTTGTTCCGTCGAATGTTACAAGCATTGAACGGGGAACCGGACCTTCGAGCCCCGGCCCGGTCCGGCGACCACGGCCATGCCCTAGGTTCGTTGGCATGGAGAGGGTGAGCACCGACCGGCCCGGGTGGGCGGAGGACGTGGCCGGGGCGGTTCTGGGCGCCGACCGGCGGGGACCGCTCGTCCGGGTCGTGGCGGTGGAGGGGCGTTCCGGGTCGGGCAAGAGCATGGTGGCCGCTCGGGTGTGCCGCGCGCTGGCCGACCGGGACGAGCCGGTGGCCCTGGTGACGATGGAGGACCTCTACCCGGGCTGGGAGGGGCTGGCCGAGGCGCCCGCCCTGCTCAGGTCGTGGGTACTGCTGCCCCTGGCCGAGGGGCGCCCGCCCGCCTGGCACCGGTACGACTGGAAGCACGGGGCGTTCGGTGCGGAGCGGGTCACCCTCCCCGCCGCCCTCGTCGCACGCGGGGGCACCCTGGTCGTGGAGGGGTGTGGTTCGGGGGCGGCCCCCGTGCGCGACCTCCCGGACCTGCTGGTGTGGGTGGAGGCCGACGCGCGGACGCGGGCCCGCAGGCTCGACGCCCGGGAGGACGCGGACACCTACGCCCCGCACCGTGCGTCGTGGGCCCGCCAGGAGAACGCCCTGTACGCCTGCGACCCGCCTCGGGACCGCGCCGACCTGCTGGTCGAGAACGGTCCTCAGTAGTCCTTGACGGGCGGGCGCGAGCAGAGTTCGCGGGCGCGCCGGATGTCGGCGTCCATCGTGCGCAGGCCCGCCGCCAGCGCCTGCCCCTGGAGGGGGATGTTGCGCAGACGCAGGTCGCGCGCCTCACGCGCGGAGGACCCCCCGAAGCTCCCGTTCTCCCTGAACCTCATGATCAGCGCGACGCTCCCCGCGGCGAGGGACGACAGGAAGAACAGCATGCCCAGTCCCGAACCGTTGAGCGCCACTCCGAGGACCAGGGACAGGAACAGGAAGACGATGGCCGCCGCCAGGAACATCGTCCTGATCCTGGAGATCTGCCCCGACTCCGAGGCCGCGGCGGCCAGCGAACTGTGCTCACGGCGCAGGGACTCCCGCTGTTCCGCCCACACCCTGCGCTGTCGGATCAGGGTCACCACGGCCGGCAGGGAACCGTAGACCGCCGCCGCGTACCCCGCCCGTCGGGCCCCCGAGGAGAGCTCGACGCGTGACCAGAGCGCGCTCGTCCAGTCCAGGGCGCCGGGCATGTCCCCCGGGTCCGGGGGCACCATGAGATCGGGGTTGAGCAGGAAGGTGAGCGCCAGCGCCGGGTCCATCCGACCCTCGAACCCGCGCCAGCCGTTGAGGTTCTGGGCCAGTTCCCGGTGGAAGGCCATCCCGGTCCGCTCGGCCTCCTCGACGTCCCGGGCCAGTCTGCGCAGCTCCGGGCCGTCCTCGTGCCGGTGCTCCGTCATCTGCCGCAGCAGCTGCGGCCGGGCCAGCAGCATGAGTTCGTTGGCCTCGTGCCCGCCGGTGATCAGCGGACGCGGATCGTGGAAGAGCTCCCGCAGCCCGGCGAGGGTGAGTTCGTGCCCCCGGAAGAGGGGTGGCAGGTCCGGACAGGCCTGGGCGACGAAGGACGCCACGGCCATGTTCGCGTCCCGGACCTCCCTGCGGAACAGGGAGCGGTCCACCTTGGTGTCGTTGATGTCGTTCATGACCCAGGAGCCGAGCATGGCCCGCTCGGCCGGGTCTCCGAGGATCATCACCGCCTCGGTCCAGTGCTCCTGCATGGCGGCGGCCAGCGGCTCGATCCTGGTGAAGCGCACCCCCGCGAAGCGGTAGGGCGGGACGCCCTCGTCGGGGTCCGTGTCGGGCGCCGACGGACCGTAGGAGCTCTGGAGCCGTACCAGTGACGGCGGCGGGGTGAGGTACGCGGGCCTGCCCGAGGGCGGTGCGGCCGCGTGGTGCGGCGGCGCCTCGGGTGACGGGGGCCGGGGCGCGTCCCCTTCCGGACCGGGGGACGGCGGCTCCGACGACTGACCGGCGGAACCGGGAGCGGTCCCCGCGACCAGGTGGTGGAGGAGGGCGGGCGCGTCCGGGCGCCGCCTCGGGTTCTTGTCCAGGCAGGCCAGGACGGTGTCCAACAGTGGCCCGGACAGGTCCCCGGTGTCGGGTTCCCCCGAGAGCACCCTGGCGATGCGCGCGGCCTGGGTGGGGCCGTGGAAGGCGTCCCGACCCGTGGCGGCGAACACCATCACCGACGCCCAGGAGAAGACGTCCACGGCCGCGGTGAGGCGCATGCCCTCCAGCTGTTCCGGTGCCATGTACCCGACCGTGCCGACGATGCCGCTGGCGGTCACGGAGGTGGACTCCACCGCGCGGGCGATCCCGAAGTCGATCACCCGGGGCCCGTCCGAGGCGAGCATGATGTTGTCCGGCTTCAGGTCCCGGTGCACCACACCCGCCGCGTGGATGGCCGCGAGCGCGGTGGCCGTGGCGACGGCGAGGCGCTGGAGCTCGGCACCGGTGCGGGGTCCCTCGACGGTCACGGCCCGGTGGAGGGTGGGCCCGTCGATGAACTCCGTGGCGATCCAGGGCTGCGCGGCGTCGGGGTCGGCGTCCAGGATCGTCGCGATACAGAACCCGCTCACCCGGCGGGCCTGATCCACCTCGGCGGCGAAGCGGCGCCGCATGTCGGTGTCACTGGACCAGTTGGCGTGCAGGAGCTTGACGGCGGCGCGGGTACCGTCCTCGGCCTCACCGAGGAACACCTCCCCGAAACCGCCCCTGCCCAGCGATCGCGTCAGGGTGTACGGACCGACCGCGCGGGGGGCGGGCGTCAAGTCCGTGGTCTCGTCCACGAGCGCGTCCTTCCTTGTCTCTCTTGTCCTGCCGTCCGGACGGTGGGGCCCGAGCCCGCCGACCGGATCAGCTGGAGGTGATTCTGCGTGCCTGGGCCAGGTCCGTGCGGATGCGCTCCACTCCGCTGGTCAGCTGAGGCAGCTGGTGGTTGGAGTTGTGCAGGTCCAGGAGCCGCTGCCGCCGACGGTCGGCGGGTCCGCACAGCACCAGGCGTGTCATGAAGGCGCCGACCAGACCGACCAGACCGAGCAGCGCGACCCACATCATGAGGTCGGGGATCACCTCCCACACGGGCATCACGGTGAGGAAGAGGCCGAGGGGGAGGCCGATGAGGGAGATCCGGCACCAGTGGATGATCCGCCCGGTCCGGTTCTGGAGCTCCACCTTGCCCACGAGCCCCTCGTGGGCGGTGGACACCTCGGCGTAGCGGCCCTCCCAGTAGCGGCGCTGCCTGGCCAGAGCCTGGAGGGTGCCCAGGGAACCGTAGACCGCCGCCGCGTATCCGGCGCTCTCGGGGGTACTGGCGTTCGACACCCGCTGCCACAGGATGTCCACCCACTCGGCGACCCCGGAGTCACCGTTGTCGTCGGGCGGGACCATCAGGTGCGGGTTCAGGAGCAGGGCCAGGACCAGCGCCGGGTTGACGTTGGGCTGGCTCGACCGCCACCCCACGAGCTGCTGGGAGAGCTGTCCGTGCAGGAGGGTCCCGGCGTTCTCACCCCGGTCCAGGTCCTCCGCGAGCCGCTGGTACTCGACGCTCTCGGGGCTCTGGTGGGCGCTCAGGATCCGCAGGAGTTCGGGCCGGGCCAGCAGGACCATCTCGTTGCTGAGCGGGGCACCGGTCAGGAGCGGCCCGGGGTCGGAGAACAACGCCCGGAGTTCGGCCAGGGACACACCCCGGCCCCGGAAGACGGGCGGCAGGTCGGGGCGGACCTGGGCGACGAACGAGGCGACCGCGAGGTTGGCGTCCCGGACCTCGCGACGGAACAGGGAGCGGTCGACACTGGTGTCGCCCAGGTCGTCCATCAGCCAGGCACCCAGGGCCGCGCGCTCGCCCGGTTCGCTGAAGACCTTGACGGCGGCGCCCCAGTTCTGCTGCATCGCCTCGGCCAGGTGGGCGGGGTCGTGGAACCGGAGACTGACGAAGTGGTAGGGCGGTGCCGCTCCGAAGTGGCCGCTGTTCGGGCCGCGGAACCCGCTGGGAGGCGGGTACGCGCCGCTCGGCGGCGGGGTGTGCGCGCCGCCGGGGGCCGACGGATACGGGCCTGACGACCGGGCGTGGGCGGACGCCTCGGGCGCGTCGGAGGGAGCCGTGCGCGTGTAGTTGCGGGTGGGGGCCGCCTGGGCGGTTCCGACCACCCTGGTGGGGTCCACGGGGGGAACGCCGGTGGGCTGTTGACCGGCGACCCTGGTGTGGTCGACACCGACGCGGGTACGGGCGTCGGACGAGGGCGCGACCGCGGTGTGCGTGTGGTCGGAGTCCGGGCCGGGGGCGACCGTGGTGGGCGTGTGGTTCCCACCGGTGGCCCGGGCCGGAGTGGCACCGGACGGAGCGGAGATGACCCATCGCATGAGGGTCTCGGCGTCGGGCCGGGCCGAGGGGTCCTTGTCCAGGCAGGCCCGGAGGGTGGCGCCGAACGCGCCGTCCAGGCCGGCGAGGTCGGGTTCCCCGCCCAGGATGCGGGCGATGCGCGCGGCCTGGGTCGGGCCGGGGAAGGCCTCGCGGCCGGTGGCGGCGAACACCATCACCGAGGCCCAGGCGAACACGTCCACCGCGGCGGTCAGCCGGGCCCCCTCCAGCTGCTCGGGGGCCATGTACCCGATGGTGCCGACCACCCCGCTCGCCGTCACCGAGGTCGACTCGACCGCACGGGCGATCCCGAAGTCGATCACCCGGGGCCCGTCCGGAGCCAGCATGATGTTGTCCGGCTTCAGGTCCCGGTGCACCACACCCGCCGCGTGGATGGCGGCCAGGGCCGTCGCGGTGCCCACCGACAGGCGTTGGAGCTCCACTCCCGTGCGCGGGCCGTCGGCTTCGACGGAGGCCTGGAGGGTGGGGCCGTCGATGAACTCCGTGGCGATCCACGGCTGGGCCGCGTCGGGGTCGGCGTCCAGGATCGCGGCCACGCAGAACCCGCTCACCCGGCGGGCCTGATCCACCTCGGCGGCGAAACGGCGCCGCATGTCGGCGTCGCCGGACCAGCTGGCGTGCAGGAGCTTCACCGCGGCCAGAGTGCCGTCCGCGGCCTCACCGAGGAACACCTCCCCGAAACCGCCACGCCCCAGGGAGCGCAGAAGTCGGAAGCCTCCGACCTCCTCCACTCGCATGGCCTGGTCCTGAGGGTCGTCCACAGCCCGCCCCGTCTCTCGTACGTCGTTCTGGCGCCCCGGGCGGGGCGCCATGTCAGGGTGCCACAGAGAACTGACCGCCCGTACACGGTCCCGGTTCCGGTCTCCCCGAATCCGATGCCCGGCCGTTACCTCCGGGTATCGGCGTGGTCGCCCCGCAGGATCCGATCGACCAGGTCGTCGCGCAGGGCCCCGTATCCGGTGGCCGACCACACGCTCTCCTCGGCCGGGACGTCGTAGTAGGGCACCTCACTCCCCCTGTGGTGGTCGGGGAGGACCCGGGGGCGGCGCCGCTCCCGAACCGCCTTGGCGCACTCCGCGCACAGCGGGACGCGGACGGTGCGGGTGCCGCCGAACTCGCGCCAGTCCGTCCGTGTGGTGGTGTTGCCGTGCAGCGGGTTGGCGTAGCAGTGCACCCTGGGCTCGCGGGACCGGGACCGGCTGCGCAGGATGGCGTCCTCCGCCATGTCGAGCAGGACGAGGACCCCGGCCGCGTCGGGCAGCGTGGGTTCGGTGGCGATCATGCGGTCGTGGACCTTGGCGGCGGCGGAGCGGGCGTCCAGTGCGTGTTGGAGGAGCCGGGTGGCCTCCTCGCTCCGGGAGCGCGAGCGCAGCTGGCCCAGCCGCTCCCCGAGCTCGACGAGGTCCGTGGCGCCCCGCTCGACCAGCCGGTCCAGGGCGGCGCGGTCGGCGTTGTCGAATCCGGCGTGCTGGGTGACGGCCAGAGCGGGCATCGAGGGCACCCGGGCGCGGCGGGAGCGCCAGACCGCCCCGACGGCCAGGAGGAGCGCCAGGACCGCGACGGACGGCCACAGCCAACCGGGCGCTCCCGTCCCGTCACCCCGCCAGAAGCCGGACATCGGTCCGGCGGCGTCCTCCCGCTGCTCCTCGTAGGCCTCACTGGCGGCGGTGTAGGCGGCCTCGGGGTCCTCGGACAGGGCCGTCTCCACCGAGACCTCGACCAGCTGGCCGAGGTTGCCGCTGAACCCCGTGGCGTAGGAGGAGGTGAGGGCCCCGTAGTGGGCGGGAAGGTCCGATCCGCTCCCGAAGTCCCGCCCGTGCATGCGGTCGTTGGCGAACACCAGGATGTGGGCCCGACCCCCGCCCATGCGGTCGTGGACCAGGACGGCCAGGTTCTCGGGGTCGCCGTCCCAGGTGTCGCCCTCGACCATCGGCACCGCGACCACGTACAGGGGCAGGTCGGAGCCCTCGATGAGGTCGACCGCCTCCTGTCGGACCTCCTCGGTCAGGGCGCTGGAGTAGGCGGGGTCGACGTGGACCGGCGACTCGGCCAGCGAGGAGGTGATCGCCTCGGAGGCGTTCTCCGGCACGGTGTCGGCCGGGGAGGCGGCGGCGGGGACCGCCCCCACCAGGGTGAGGGCCAGGACCACCCCCAGGACGGAGGGGACCTCGAACCTACGCATCGCTCTCCTCCAGAATCCCGTCGACGAGGCCGCGCCGCGTCGATCCGTAGTTGGTGTGCACCCAGACGCGGTCCAGCGTCAGGTGCGGGACCCAGGCGCCGCCGATCCGCAGCTCCAGCACGCGCGCGGTCCGGGCGTCGTTCTGGAGGTCCAGGCAGGCGTCGCACAGCGGGCGGCGCCCCCGGACGACCGCGACCCTGCCGTCACGGTCCGCCCGGCCGTGCAGGGGGTTGGCCGAGCAGACCGGTCGCCGTCCGGCCCCGGGGTCGCCGTCGATGGCCGCGCGGGCGCGCCGGGCCAGGACCGTGACCCCGAGGAGGTCGAGCGCGTCCGTGGGGCGCCGGAGCACGACCAGGGCGGCGTCGGCGTCGCGCATGGCCGACGCGGGAACCTCGCCGTCCCCGGCCGCCTCCAGTTCCCGGACCATGGCCCGGGTCTCCGCCAGCGCCAGCCGCCGCAGTGCTCGTGCCGTCATCCGCGTCCGACCACCGACCGTGCCCCCGCGCGCGGCGCGTACGGCGACCACGAGGAGGAGCAGCGCGCCGAAGGCGATCCCGGAGAGCAGCGGCCCGACCACCAGGAGGCAGGGCAGGAAGCCGTCACCGAGGAACCGCTCCGACCTCGGCCCGGGATCCTCGTCGTAGGTGTACGCGAAGAAGGGTTCGGCGTCGGGCCGGTCGGGGTCGGTGGGCAGTGCGGTGAGGGCGGGCAGCGCGGCCTCGACGGCCTCGGCCGGGGTGTCGGCGACCACGTCCCGGACGGCCGAGCTCAGGTCGTAGGCGTCGATGCCCAGGCCCGAGGACCCGGCGGCGATCTCGACCCGGCCCTCGAAGTCGGTGGTGGCGACCAGGTACACCGACGGTCCCTCCGTGAGCGCGGCCAGGGAGTACGCCAGCACCTCGGGGTCGCCCTCGGACTCGTCGGACGGGCTCATGGACATCACCAGGGCGCGGACCGGGATCTCGGCGTCCTCCAGCCGATCGGCGGTGGCGGCCAGACCGGTGCGGTCCATCGTGACCAGGGGTGCGACGTACAGCGGCGTGGACGCGGTCTCGGAGACCAGGCGTTCGACCCGCTCGGTGTTGGCGACGTAGGGCGGGACGGAACGCACGTCCGGGGTCTTCCAGGCGGTCTCCACTCCGCCCTCGGGCACGCTCATCATGTGGGCGTAGGGGCCCGCGACCGCGGCCCCGGCCAGGGTCAGGGTGAGCACGGCCACCACGGGTACCTCGTGGCGCCGCCGACGGCCGCGCGCGGTACGCCACCACACCCAGATCACGCCCGTTCCGAGCACGAACCCGGACAGGGTCCCGGAGAGGGTGCCGAGGTTCTCGGCGCCGACCGAACGGGTGGGGTCGACGTCGCGGCGGAACTCCTCCCAGAAGACCGCCAGCGCGCCCGGTTCGGCCTGCTCGTGGCCGTGCGCGGGGGCGGGGGCCGCACCGCTGAGGCGTTCCACGAGGACGGCGGCGATCTCGTCCGGTCCGGAGTCGTACTCCAGCCTGGGGTCGGCGCTCAACGAGCGCACGCTCTCCTCGCCCGGGAGGTCGTGGCCGCGTACCAGCACCTCCTGGGTGTAGGTCCCGGGCCGCAGGTGCACGTACACGCCGTCGCGGTCGACACGGTCCACGACCGCGGGCAGGACCGGACCGGTGCCCCAGTCCGTCCCCTGTCCGGGGAAGGGGCTGGCGATCACGTGGTACGGGACGTCGAGGGTGGAGAAGAGGGTGTGCAGCTCCCGCTCCAGCTCGGCCACGTCGCCGAGGCCCGCGAGGGAGTCGTCCACGATGACGGCCGCGCCCTCGGGACGCTCCGCGAGCTCGTCCGCGTAGTACTCGGCGGGGGTCCGGGTGTCCTCCAGGGCCTCGACCGTCTCGGGCGCGGGTTCGGCCCGAGCGGCGGGCGCGGCGGCGAGCACCGCGAGGAGCGACGCGGCGCAGAGCGCCAGGGAGCGTCGGAGCAGGTCCGCGTACCGAGGGAGGGGACCTGGTCTCGGGGGCGAGGGCATGCACCGAGCATATCGGGAGCTTTCGGCCAGGCCGGAACGCGGAAGGGCCCGTGCACACGAGGACCCTGCACACGAGAAGGGCCGCCACCGTCGGTCGGACGGTGGCGGCCCCCGAAGCACCGCGTTCGCGCCTGTTGGGCGCGGGCGGCGGTCTCGGTACGCCTCTCGCTACTTGGCGATCAGCTGACGGAGCACGAACTGGAGGATGCCGCCGTTGCGGTAGTAGTCGGCCTCGCCCGGGGTGTCGATCCGCACCACGGCGTCGAACTCGACGCCGGTGTCGGTGGTGACCTTCACCGTGCTGGGGATACGGCCCTCGTTGAGCTCGGTCACGCCGGTGACGGAGAAGGTCTCCTCGCCGGTCAGACCGAGGGAGTCCGCGGAGTGGCCCTCCGGGAACTGGAGCGGCAGGACGCCCATACCGATGAGGTTGGAGCGGTGGATGCGCTCGTAGGACTCGGTGATGACCGCGCGCACGCCCAGCAGGCTGGTGCCCTTGGCCGCCCAGTCACGCGAGGAACCGGAGCCGTACTCCTTGCCGCCCAGGACCACCAGCGGGGTGCCCTGCGCGGCGTAGTTCTGCGCGGCGTCGTAGATGAACGACACCGGCGCGTCGGCCTGGGTGAAGTCGCGGGTGTAGCCGCCCTCGGTGCCCGGCGCGATCTGGTTGCGCAGGCGGATGTTGGCGAAGGTGCCGCGGATCATCACCTCGTGGTTGCCGCGACGGGAACCGTAGGAGTTGAAGTCGCGACGCTCCACACCGTGGGCCTTGAGGTACTCGGCCGCCGGGGTGCCCGGCTTGATGGCACCGGCCGGGGAGATGTGGTCGGTGGTGACCGAGTCGCCCAGCTTGGCCAGGACGCGGGCACCGGAGATGTCGGTGACCGGAGCCGGGGTCTGGCCCATGCCCTCGAAGTACGGGGGCTTGCGGACGTAGGTCGACTCGCCCTCCCACTCGAAGGTGTTGCCGGTGGGCGTGGGCAGCTCGCGCCAGCGGTCGTCACCGGCGAACACGTCCGAGTACGCGCTGGCGTACATGTCCGACGCGATCGCGGAGTCCATGACCTCCTGGATCTCCTCGGCGGTGGGCCACACGTCGGCCAGGTAGACCGGCTGGCCGTCCTCGCCGATGCCCAGGGGCTCGGTGGTGATGTCGACGTCCATCGACCCGACCAGCGCGTAGGCGACCACCAGCGGCGGCGAGGCCAGGTAGTTCATCTTCACGTCCGGGTTGATCCGGCCCTCGAAGTTGCGGTTGCCGGACAGGACCGCCGAGACGGCGAGGTCGTTGTCCTGGACCGCCTGCGAGATCTCCTCGGGCAGCGGGCCCGAGTTGCCGATGCAGGTGGTGCAGCCGTAACCGACCAGGTTGAAGCCCAGCTTGTCCAGGTACGGGGTCAGGCCGGAGCGCTCGTAGTAGTCGGTGACGACCTTGGAGCCCGGGGCCATGGAGGTCTTGACCCACGGCTTGCGGGACAGGCCCTTCTCGACCGCCTTCTTGGCCAGCAGGGCGGCGCCCAGCATGACCGAGGGGTTCGAGGTGTTGGTGCACGAGGTGATCGCGGCGATCACGACGGCGCCGTGGTCGACCTCGGTCTCCGTGCCGTCCGCCATGGTGACCTTGACGGCCTTGTGCGGACGGGCGCCGTTGGGGGCCTGGGCCGGGGCGTCGGAGGCCGGGAAGGACTCCTCGCCCGCCTCGTCGGCGTCGTCGGAGACGTAGTTGCGGACGTCGCGGCGCCAGGTCGGCTTGGCCTCGGACAGCGCGATGCGGTCCTGGGGACGCTTGGGACCGGCGATGGAGGGGACGACCTCGGCGAGGTCGAGCTCCAGGTACTCGGAGAACTCGGGCTCGTTGGCCGGGTCGTGCCAGAAGCCGTTGGCCTTGGCGTAGGCCTCGGTCAGGGCGACCTGCTGCTCGGAGCGGCCGGTCAGGCGCATGTACCGGATGGTCTCGTCGTCGACCGGGAAGATCGCGGCGGTGGAACCGAACTCCGGGCTCATGTTGCCGATGGTGGCGCGGTTGGCCAGCGGCACCGCGCCGACGCCCTCGCCGTAGAACTCGACGAACTTGCCGACGACACCGTGGTCGCGCAGCTTCTCGGTGATGGTGAGCACGAGGTCGGTGGCGGTGGTGCCGGGCTTGAGCTCACCGGTGAGCTTGAAGCCGACCACGCGCGGGATGAGCATGGAGATCGGCTGGCCGAGCATGGCGGCCTCGGCCTCGATGCCACCGACGCCCCAGCCCAGGATGCCCAGGCCGTTCTGCATGGTGGTGTGCGAGTCGGTGCCGACGCAGGTGTCGGGGTAGGCCTGGCCCTTGCGGTCCATCGTGACGCGCGCGAGGTGCTCGATGTTGGCCTGGTGCACGATGCCGGTGCCGGGCGGGACGACCTTGAACTCGTCGAAGGCGGTCTGGCCCCAGCGGAGGAACTTGTAGCGCTCGTAGTTGCGCTCGTACTCGATCTCGACGTTGCGCTCGAACGCGTCGGGGCGACCGAAGAGGTCGACGACGACGGAGTGGTCGATCACGAGCTCGGCGGGGGCGAGCGGGTTGATCTTGTCCGGGTCACCGCCCATGTCGCGGACGGCCTCGCGCATGGTGGCGAGGTCGACGACGCACGGAACGCCGGTGAAGTCCTGCATGATCACCCGGGCCGGGGTGAACTGGATCTCCTGGCTGGGCTGGGCCTTGGCGTCCCAGTTGCCGAGAGCCGTGATGTGCTCGGCGGTGACGTTCGCGCCGTCCTCGGTGCGGAGGAGGTTCTCCAGCAGCACCTTCAGGCTGTAGGGAAGTCGGTTGTAGCCCTTGACGGCGTCCAACCGGAAGATCTCATACGACTCGTCGCCAACGCGCAACGTGTCACGGGCGCCGAAGCTGTTCGCGGACACGGTGTCTGCCTCCTGATCTCGCCACTTTGTCCCCAGCATCCTGCCCCATGGGGCGAATGCGGGACCTACTGAGGCCGCCCTAACCGGATCACCGGGGCACGGGGGTCGCGGATGAGCACCCCCACCGCCTCCGTGATCCATCAGGGCCGCTTTGACCTGCAACGACGCCACATCGTCACCGGTCGCGGCCGACTGGCCGCACCACTTCACGGGCCCGGGACGCGCTGCCGAAAAGCGGTCGACCTCACAGGCCCGAGCCGGGAGCGGGTGGGGGGAGCCCCGCTGTTATCTTGATGTCAAGGTATCCAACTTGTATCTCGATATCAAGTTATCGGGTGGGGCGCCATCCCCCTCGGGCCCCCTCGCGCACACGCCCCCCTCAGTCCAGCTGCGGCGCCACCGCGGAGGCGACCAGCTCCAGGTGGTCCAGGTCGGACAGGTCCAGGACCTGCAGGTACATTCTCTCCGCACCGGCGGCCGCGAACCGGCTGATCCGCTCCACGATCTCGTCGGGGGTTCCGGCCAGGCCGTTCTGGCGCAGTTCCGACACGTCGCGACCGATCCGGGCGGCCCGCTTGGACACCTCGGCCTCGTCGCGCCCGGCGCACAGCACCTGGGCCGCCGAGTACACCATCGGCGTGGAGCGCCCCGAGGCCCGCACGGCGTCGGCGGTGCGCCCGAAGGCCGCCTCGGTGTCCTCCAGCGAGCTGAACGGGACGTTGTACTCGTCGGCGAACTTGGCCGCCAGCCTCGGTGTGCGCTTGGGACCGGTCCCGCCGATCAGCACCGGCGGGTGCGGGCCCTGCTGCGGTTTGGGCAGCGCGGGGCCCTCCGCGAGCCGGAAGTGCCGACCCTCGTACCGGAAGGTGTCCCCCACCGGGGTGGACCACAACCCCGTGATGATGTCGAGCTGCTCCTCGTAGCGGTCGAACCGCTCCCGCGCGGAGTCGGGGAAGGGGATCCCGTAGACCGCGTGCTCCTCCTCGAACCAGCCCGCGCCGAAGCCGAACTCGACCCGGCCGCCGCTCATCCGGTCGACCTGCGCGACCGAGATGGCCAGCGGCCCGGGGTGGCGGAAGGTGGCCGCCGTCATGAGGGTGCCGAGGCGGATCCGGGAGGTCTCCCTGGCCAGACCGGCCAGGGTGATCCACGCGTCGGTCGGACCGGGGAGCCCGCTGACGTGGTCGCCCATGGAGAGATAGTGATCGGACCGGAACAGGGCGTCGAAACCGAGATCCTCGACGGCTCGGGCGACGGCGAGTTGGTCCTCGTACGTGGCCCCCTGCTGGGGTTCAAGGAAGATCCTCAGGCGCATACGCCCCATTTTCTCCCACCGTACCGACCGTTCGGAAACCGCCGCGCGGGTACTGTGGAAAAGCCGAGGTCAGGGCCGACCGAACCCGGCCGCCCCCGTCAGAACCGTTCCGTCCCCGACCCGCGATAGCCCTCCACGTGAAGCTTCTCCGCCGCGCACGACGACGCGCACCCGACTACGGACCCGACAGCGCCGACCCGGTGCTGCTGTCCGCCGTCGCAGCCGGGGAGACCGACGCCCTGGAGATCCTGCACCGGAGGCACGCCCCCTGGCTGCGGGCCCGGCTGCGCTACCGCTGCTCCGACAACGACCAACTCGACGCCGCCCTCCAGGAGACCTTCCTGGCGGTGTGGCGCAACGCCGGTTCCTTCACCCCCCGCCCGGGTGACACCGACGCCGGAGCCTGGCTGTGGACCATCGCGATCCGTCAGCTCATCTCCCAACTGCGCAAACGCGCCAACCGGTGGATCGCGGAGAGCGATCCCGAACCGTACGAGACGATCGGGGACGCGTCCGCCGAGGACACCGTGCTGCTCAACATCGAGCACGGGCCCCTGGGCGCCGCCCTGCACGAGCTCTCCCCCGAACTGCGCTCGGCGATCAAGGCCACCGTGCTCGACGGCCTGACCGTGCGGGAGGCGGCGGAGATCCTCCAGATACCCGAGGGAACCGTGAAGACACGGGTCATGCGCGCGAAGGCGCGGCTACGGGAGGCACTGACCACATGAGCTGGCACCTGACCCACGACCAACTCCACCAGTACGCGGCCCACACGGCCGACGACGTCACCGCCATGTCCGCCGAGGCCCACCTGACCCACTGCTCCCACTGCCGTGCCCTGCTGCCCGCCGACCAGGGCTGGCTGGACCGCAGCTGGGCCGACCTCCGCGACGTGGTGGACCAGCCCCGGCGCGGCCCGATCGAGCGCCTGCTGGCCGTGATCGGCCTGCGCGAGGACACCGCCAAGCTCCTGGCCGCCACACCGCAGCTCTACCGCGCCTGGCTGGGCGCGACCGTGCTCGTCCTGGGCATGGCCCTGGTCGTCGCGCACGAGGTGCCGCGCGGCTCCCTGCTGTTCTCCTTCACCGCTCCGATCGTGCCCCTGATCGGTGTGGCCCTCGCCTACGGTCGGGGGGTGGACCCGGCGCACAGCCTCACGTCCGTCACCCCCCTGGCCGGGTACCGGCTCCTGTTCCTGCGCACGACGGCGGTCCTGGTGCCCGCCCTGGTGCTGTGCACCGCCGCGGCGTTCCTGATGCCCTCGGTCTCCACCCTGGCGGAGGCGGTCTTCTGGCTGCTGCCCGCGCTGGCCATGGTGGCGGGGTGCCTGGCGCTGAGCCGCTGGATGGCGCTGAGCCTGGCCGGAGGTGTCGTAGGCGTCGCGTGGCTGCTGGCCCTGGTCCTGCTCGGAGCGGCGGAGGGCATGGACCCGCTGCTGCTGTTCACTCCCGCCGCGCAGGCCAGTTGGGCGACGGCGCTCGCGCTGCTCGCGGGTGTCGTGCTGTGGAGGGTCAGGACCGCGTGACCACGAGCACCGAGTCCGCGAGCCGGGTCAGCGTGAGCGGCCTGGTCCGCAGCTACGGCACCCGCCGGGCCCTGGACGGGATCGACCTCGAACTGGGCCCGGGGGTGACCGGGCTGCTGGGGCGCAACGGCGCGGGAAAGACCACGCTGCTGCGCTGCCTGGCCACCGACCTGGAGGCCACCGGCGGCCACGTGCGGGTGCTGGGCCGCGACCCCGACGGCGCCGCCGACCGCACCGAGATCCGGCGCCGGATGGGCTACCTGCCGCAGTTCCCCTCGTTCTACCCGCACTTCACCGTCTTCGGTCTGCTGGACTACGTGGCGGTGCTCAAGGAGCTGGGCGGGCGTCGCGCGCGGCACGACGAGGTCCGCCGCGCCCTGCGCCGGGTGGACCTGTACGAGCGCAGGCACAGCAGGGTGCGCCGCCTGTCCGGTGGGATGCGCCAGCGCCTGGGGCTGGCGGCGGCGCTGCTCGGTGACCCCGAGCTCCTGCTGCTCGACGAACCCACCATCGGGCTCGACCCCGAGCAGCGCATCCGCTTCCGTGACCTCGTCTCCGAACTGGCGGTGCGCAGCACGGTGGTGCTGTCCACACACCAGATCGAGGACGTCTCCGCCCTGTGCCGCCGTGTGCTGTGCCTGGACGAGGGCCGCGTGATCTTCGACGGCACCCCGGGCGAGCTGGTGGCCCGGGCGCGCGGGCGGGTGTGGGAGCAGGGTTCGCGCCCCGAGACGGGGGTGACCTCGTGGCGGCTGGCGGACGGCCGGTACCGGGTGCTCGTCCCCGAGGGCGTCGACGACCCGGACTCCGCGGCGGGCGTGCCGGTGGAGCCCTCGCTGGAGGACGCCTACCTCCTGCTCACCGGAGCACGGGGCAGTATCCGGTGAGCGGCGTCCCGACCTTCTGGGCCCTGACCCGGTTCAACCTGCGCCACCTGCTGGTGAGCCCGGTGTTCCTGGCCCTGGTGCCCGCGACCCTGGTCGGGCTGGCGTACTCGGCGTACCAACCCGCGTTGCCGACCTGGTCGGACCTGATGGACCAGGTGCGGCTCCAGACCCTCGGGGTGGCCGCCGTGATGTTCGCGGTGACGACCTTCCCCGCCCTGCGCGAGGCGCGCCACACAGAGGGGTTCGCGCTGCCGCTGTCGGCCCGGACCCGTCTGTTGTCCCTGGCCCTGGCGTCCGTGCTGGTCACGTCGGTGTGCGTGGGTGTCCTGATCGTCCTCTACCTGCTGTCCGGCTCCCAGCCGACCGCGGGGACGGCCGCTCCGCCCGCGGTGCTGGCCCTGTTCCTGCTCGGCTGGTGTGGGCCGCTCGGAGCCCTGGCCTGCGCCGTGTGGACCCGTTCGTACACCCCGCTCGTGGTGCTGCTGCTGCTCGTACCGGCGTACCTGCTGTACACGGTCACCTCCATGGGGACCCGGGCGGAGGAGATCCTGCAACGGCTGAACGGAGTGGCGCGCTGGGTACTGGACCCCCTGCCCGTCAACGAGCCCTCGGTGACCCAGCTCGGCGTGGTGTCCCTGGTGCACGTCTCGTTCCTGGTGGTCCTGCTCCTGGTGGTCGCGCTCGCGCGTCAGCGGGATCGGTGGCTGCTGCGCCCGGTCTCGCTGGGGGCGGTGGCGCTCCTGTTGGCGGGGGTGGCGTTCGTCAACGTGTACGCGCAGAGCACGTACTCGTACTACACGCCCTTCACCGACCGGGACGTGTACGGCGCCGAGGCCGACCCCTGCCGGGTCCGGGAGGGGGTGACCTACTGCCCCCTCCCTGGCTACGAGTCGTGGGTGGACTACTGGCACGCCGCGCTCTCCCCCACGGTGGAGCGGATCCCGGAACGCGCGCGGGACCGCCTGCCGATGGTGTGGCAGGGCACCGGGCTCCTGCGCCGGGACGTCCGCGAGTTCCAGACCGGGGGGCTGGTCCTCCCGCACTCCCCCCAACCGTTCCCGCCGCCGGGCACGGTCATGGTGTACGACGCCTGGGACCCCGACATCGGCTACTACCGCAACGAGCTGACCGTCGAGGTCACCATGAACGTGCTCGGCCTCCCCCGGTACCAGGACTACTCCTGTTCGGGCGCGGGGCAGGCCAGGATCGTGCTGGGCGCCTGGCTGGTGTCGGCGAACGAGCGGTTCCCCGAGCCGGAGGGCACGGAGGCGGCGGAGGAGTTCCTCTCCTACTACGACCCCTCCGCGCTCGACCGGAGCCTGACGCACGCGATGCTCGACCTGCCGCCGCGGACCGTCGCGCGGGTGGTCGAGGAGCACTGGGAGGCCCTGCTGTCCGCCGACACCACCACCGAGGAGCTGGCGGACCTGCTGGAGCTCCCGCTGACCGGCGAGGACGCCCTCCCGGACCCGACGTGGGCGAGCGGGTGGGACACCCGTCCCGTCCCGACCGACCCCGACGGACGGGACCCCGTCTGCCCCTGACATCCGGGCGCACTCGTAGAATGATCACTTCACACATGTCCGCCCCGCTGACCTCCCCTGGTCGACATCCCCCACGACCAAAGGCGTTCACTTTGGCAATCCCCACCTGGACTCGTGTCCTTGGAATCGGCGTCGGCTCCGCTCTGGTCCTGAGCCTGGCGGCTCCGGCCCAGGCGAAGGCCGAGATCCCCGCCCGTGCCTCAGTCTTGTTGGCTGAACTCACCCACTATTCGACTCCCAGCGAGGATCCCTGGGACCTGTTCGACGTACGTTGGTCACTGCTCGACATCCGGCAGGAACTCGGATCGGAGTACCTCTACACGGACCTGGACGACCCCGAGGGCATTACCGACTACATCTCCTTCGGGGAGATCGAGGGTCGGGTCAACACGACCGCCACGGGGCACGGCCGCGCGGAGGCGGTCGCCACGATCGATGGCGGCTACCGCGTCGAACTTCCCGAGTACGACCTTCCCGTGGTCGAGTTCGATTCCCTCCGCAACCGGGTCGCCTGCGACTTCCGCGGCAATGTCGAGTGGGAGAACTCGGTGAGCAGCACCGAAGGGGCGGACGACAACGCCATCCTCGTCTTCGGCACCCTGGTCGACCTGCACTTCGACGCCAACTACACCAATGTGCGGTTCCCCCACCCGGACTCCGGTGAGGAGATCACGGTCTCCGTCCAGACGGCGAACCCCGAGAAGTGGGCGCCCTACAACTACGTCTTCAACCAGCTCAGTATCAGTCGGTTCGACTCCGAGGCCGGAGAGCACAGGCTCGTCGCGAACCTCAGTTTCGGCGACGTGTACGTACAGTGCGACGTCGACGACCCGGACTACGAGGGCTGACCCTCGCCTGCTCATGAGGACACGTCGGGGTCGGGGGACACGCCCCGGACCCCGACGTGTCCAGTTGGTCCGGTTCACGCTACCGTGGGGGCGTGAACTACTACTGGCACAAGGTCCTTCCGCCGCTGTGCGCCTGACCGGGCGCACCCGCTGACCTTCCCGGACCCCGAGGCCCCACCGACACGGTGAGCGGCCCCGTCCGTCGTGCGCCCGTCAAGCACCCTTCCCAGGCGTCCAGACGGAAAGTACGCACATGCCAGACCACACCTCCTCCCTCGCCACGCGATCGAACCACCGGATCACCGGTGGCGCGCTACCCATCCTCGGCGCGGCCGTCCTGTGGGGCACCACCGGCACCGCCAGCTCGTTCGCGCCCGACGGCGCTCACCCGGCCGCGATCGGCTCCGCCGGGCTGGTCCTCGGCGGGCTCCTGCTCTTCCTCGTCGGCCGGGGCTCCACGTCGCTGGTCACCGGCTCCGACGCCCGGACCCGGTGGACCCTGCTGCTGGGGGCGGTCGCCGTCGCCGGGTACCCGCTGTCCTTCTACCCCGCCGTCGCCAACGCCGGGGTCGCGGTCGGCACCGTGATCACCCTGGGCAGCGCACCGGTCTTCTCCGGTCTGCTGGCCTGGTGCGTGGACCGGTCCAGGCCGACCGCGCGCTGGGTGGCGGCCACCGTGGCCGCCGTGGTCGGCTGCGCGGTGCTGGTCCTGGGTCCCGAACTCACCGGCGCCACCGGCTCGACCAGCGCCCTGGGCGTGTTCCTCGCCCTGGTCGCGGGGTTCTCGTACGCGCTGTACGCGATCATCGCCGAGAAGCTGATCCGTCGGGGGCACACCTCGGGCGCGGTCATGGGGACGATGTTCGCCGGGGGCGGCGTCCTCGTGCTGCCCGTGGTGCTGGCCACCGGCACCGCGTGGCTGGCCACGGTGAACGGCGCGCTGGTCGCCCTGCACCTGGCCCTGTTCACGGTGTTCCTCGCCTACTGGCTGTTCGGCCACGGACTGCGGCACACCTCGGCCTCCACCGCGACCACGCTGAGCCTGGCCGAACCCGCCGTGGCCGCGATGCTGGGCGTGGCCCTGGTGGGTGAGCGCCTTCCCCTGGTCTCGTGGGCCGGGCTGGTCGTCCTCGCCCTGGGCCTGGCCGTCCTGAAGGCGCCCGCGCGCCGCCGCCGCTAGTCCACCGGGTGGCGTCCCGAAACGGGGCGCCACCCGCCGTCCGCGTGTCCTGGGGTTATCGAAGTGCTTATGGTCCTTGCCCTGGTAGGCGGCGTGCGAACGTCAGTACGCTTCCCGGCAACATCCCCCTCATCCCCTGACTAAGGAAACCCCTTGCGCAGATCCGCGGCGGCCCTGGCCGCCCTGTCCCTGCTGGCCACGGCCGCCGTGCTCGACGGCACCGCCGCCCCCGCCGAGGCCGCTCCCCTGGACGGAGCCTCCGTGGTGCCCCTCCAGGTCACCGGCGACCCCTCCGAACGCTTCAACCTGGTCCTGCTGGGCGACGGCTACACGGAGGAGGAGATGCCCCTCTTCCGTGAGCAGGTGGACCAGCACCTCAACGTGCAGTGGAGCATCGAACCGTTCCGCTCCTACCGCAACTACTTCAACGTCTACCTCGTGGAGACCCCCTCGGCGGAGTCCGGGGTGGACTGCGACCCCGCCCACGGGTGGGAACGGCGCGACACCGCGCTGGGCATGGGCTTCTTCAACGGCTGCGACGAGTCGGCCCTGGAGCGCCTGCTCACCGTCGACTCGTCGGCCGCCAACGCCGCCGCCGACATGGTGCCCGGTGTGCCCGCGAACAACCGCCAGATCCTGGCCCTGGCCAACAGCGGGACCTACGGGGGCGCGGGCGGGCGCCTGGCCACCGCCTCGTCCGGCAACGCCCTCTCCGCGCTGATCAGCCCGCACGAGCTGGCGCACTCGCTGGGGGCGCTCCAGGACGAGTACCCCTACTACTTCCGGGACACCAGCCTGGGCCGCTACACGGGTGCCGAACCCACCTCCGCGCACCACTCCCTGATGACCTCCGAGCAGATGCTCGAAGAGGAGGCCAAGTGGTGGCGCTGGCTCGGTGAGGAGAGCGAGTCCGGCGGCACCATCAGCGCGGCCGACCCCGACGGGCACGAGGGCGGTCTCTACCACTCCGAGGGCGTCTGGCGCCCCAGCAACCACTCCATGCTCAAGACCCTCGGCTACTACTTCGACCAGGTCGGGCGCGAGGTGATGACCCAGCGGATCTCGGGGCTGCGGGACCGGGCCACCCTGCCGGTCTCGTCCACCCCCGAGGGCGAGGTGGGCGCCGAGGACGCGGTGTGGGTCGAGGGCCCGCACCCCGTCCACCACGAGCTGCACTACACCTGGACGGTGGACGGCGAGGAGTTGGCCGACGCCTCAGGCGCACGGGGCCTGGAGCTGGCCGGGCTCGACCTGGCCCCCGGGACCGAGGTGAGCGTCCGGGTGCAGGACCCCACGGAGTTCGTCCGTGACCCCGCCATCCGCGACTCCGCCGCCCTCACCCAGACGCGCACCTGGACCGTGGGCGACCCCCAGGAGGACGTGTCCGTCGAGGCCGGTTTCACCCGGTACCGCGACACCGAGCGCGCCGTGGGCGCCACCGAGGTCGTCTACGCGGAGACCACCCGGCCCACCGACCGGATCATGGAGGTCGCCTGGGAGCTGGACGGGTCCGCCGTGTCCACCTCGACCGACGGCCGCACCCTCGACCTGGGCGAGCTCGGCCTCGGCACCGGAGACCACGTACTGACGGCGACGGTGACCGACCCCGAGGGGCCGGGTTCCCAGACCCTCACGTGGGCCGTCGACGCCACCGACCCGAGCGCGCCCCGCGAGCTCTCCGAGGCCGCCGCCACGGTCGCGGACGGCGGGCACCACCTGTACCTCAACGAGTTCTCGATGCGCCTGTCCCCCGAGGACGACGGCGACGGCCACGTGGTCGGTGAGTTCCGGGTGGACGGCGACGGCTGGCACCACTACTACGGCTGGCCGGAGGACTCCGAGGCGCCGTTCCGGTTCACCCCGGACGGGACCAACGTCGATGACCTGGTCTACGGGAGCCTCGGCAGCGGCGGCCTCTCCATGGCCGTGTTCGAGGTCAATTCCCACAAGCCCGGTTGGGGCACCCACACCGTGGAGCACCGGGCGATCGACTCGGCGGGCAACATCGGCTCCCCCGAGTCCTTCACGGCGACGGTCGTCCCCGGCACGGAGCTGGAGTGCACCGAGACCGTGAGCGGCGCGGTCAACGGCGGCCTGCGGGTCGACGCGGGCGTGGTCTGCCTCGACGGCGCCGACGTGCGCGGCGGGGTCACAGTGGCCGACGGCGCCTCACTGGTGGTCGAGGGCGGTTCCCTGACGGGCGGCCTGTCCGCCTCGGGCGCCGACACCGTCCGGCTCTCCGGCATCCAGGTGAGCGGCGCGGTGTCGATCACCGGGACCACCTCCGAGGTGACGCTCCTGGGTTCGTCCCTGACGGGCTCGCTGGCGCTGAACGACAACACCCAGGTGCCCGCCGCCACCTGGTCCGGTGACGCGCGGGGCTACGGCCCGGTCCTGGCCGGGAACACCGTGCGCGGCTCCGTCGCCTGCTCCGGCAACAACCTGGCCGCCACCGACTTCGGCGCGGCCAACGACGTCACGGGATCCGTCGCGGGGCAGTGCTCCGACCTGTGACACCAACCGCCCGCGCGTCCCGTCCGGCGCGCGGGCGGCCCCCGCACGACGTGGGGCCCGGGACCACAGTGGTCCCGGGCCCCACGTGCGGGTCCGGTCCGGTTCCTCGCGGGACGACGAACCGGGTGCGCCGGGGTCGGCTGGCCGACCCGGGCGAGGGAACCTAGGCCTGCTCGGCCTCGCGGTGACGGCGGGCCAGCTTCACCGGCTCCAGCACGGCCAGGCACTCCACGTGGTGGGTCATCGGGAAGGCGTCGAAGGCGCGCAGCCCCACCAGGCGGTAGCCGGAACGGTCGAACTCCGCGAGGTCGCGGGCCAGGGTGGCCGGGTCGCAGGAGACGTAGGCGATGCGGCGCGGCTTCATACCCGCCACCTTGCGCACGACCTCGGCACCGGCGCCCGCGCGCGGCGGGTCCAGCGCCACGACGTCGGCGCGCACGTCGGCCCACTCACGCATCTGCTTGGCCACGTCGTGGCGCTGGATCCGTACTTGCGGGAGGTCCTTGAGGTTGTACTGGGCGTCGCGGACGGCGTGCTCGCCGTTCTCCACGCCCATCACACGGCCCTCGACGCCGACGGCGTCGGCGAGGGCACCGGTGAACAGGCCCGCGCCGCAGTACAGGTCCAGGGCGGTCTCGCCCTCACGCGGCTCCAGACCGTCCAGGACGGCGGCGCTCAGGGTCTCCGCGGCGGCGGGGTGGACCTGCCAGAAACCCCCGGCCCCCACCCGGTACTCACGTCCGGCCACGTCCTCGCGCACGCCCTTGCGGCCGCGCACCGACTGCACCCGGCCGCCCCTGAACCGGCGGAGCACAGCGCTGGAGGCCTTGAGTTCGGGCAGCACGCCGAGCTTGGCGGTGGTCGGGGTGACCACGACGGCACGGTCGGCGCGGGTGGCGGAGGCGACCGCCTCGACGTCCTTGACGCCCTCCCACTTGACCTCGGTGACGCCGAGCTCGCTGACGCCGGGGTGGGCGATCAGGCACCGGTCGACCGGCTCGATGTCGTGGGAGCGGTGGCGGCGCAGACCGGCGTGGCCGTCCTCGTCCACCGAGAACCGCACGCGGGTGCGCCAGCCCAGACCGTCCGGGGTTCCGGGCAGCTCCTCGACCTCCACGTCGAGGTCGATCCCGGCGATCCGGCTCAGCTGGTCGGACACGACCTTGGCCTTCATCCGGCGCTGGGACTCCAGTGTGGCGTGCTGCCAGTCGCAGCCGCCGCACATGCCGGGGCCGGAGAACACGCAGGGCGCCTCGACCCGGTCCGGGGAGGCCGTGAGGACCTCGATGGCCTCGCCGCGCAGGAAGCGCGTGGTCTGCTCGGTGACGCGGACCCGCACGCGCTCGCCCGGCAGGGCGTGGCGGACGAAGACGACCTGGTCGTCAAGGCGGCCCACACACCATCCGCCGTGGGCGACGTCGTCCACTGTCAGTTCGATCTCGTTGCCCACACGGGTCATGGCTGTGTCCTTCGCTGGTCGGGTCGTGTTACGGGTGACCCTGCGCGCACAGCCACCAACCGACCCCAATCTACCGGCCCCGGGGCACCACACGCGCTGGTGCGGACACGGCGGGGGCGGGGTGGACACGCGGACGGGGTCCTCGTGTGCCAAGGTGGAACCGTCGGGGCGCGTGGGTCTGTCCGTGCCCCGGGGGCGGACGACCAACCGACGGGAGTGCGGACGAGGTGCACATCGTGATCATGGGGTGCGGCCGCGTGGGGTCCACGCTGGCACACACCCTGGTGGACCTGGGCCACTCGGTGGCGGTGATCGACCAGGACCCCGAGGCGTTCCGTCGGCTCCGTTCCTCCGTGGCCAAACACGCGGTACGCGGCGCGGGCCACGACCGGGAGGTCCTGCTCAGCGCCGGTATCGACCGGGCGGAGGCCTTCGCGGCCGTCAGCAACGGCGACAACTCCAACATCATCGCGGCCCGGGTGGCCCGCGAGGCCTTCGGGGTCGGCAACGTCGTGGCCCGGATCTACGACCCCCGCCGCGCGGAGGTCTACCAGCGTCTGGGCATCCCGACGGTGGCGACCGTGCGCTGGACGGCCGACGCCATCCTCCGCCGCGTGGTGCCCGGGGACGACCGGCCCGGCGCGGCACCCGAGTGGCAGGACGCCTCGGGCAGCCTGACCATGAACGAACTCACCCCGCCGGAGCGCTGGGTGGGACGGAGCGTCACCGAACTGGAGGACGACTTCCGCCTGCGGGTGGTCTACCTGGTCCGGCGGGGGCGCATCGCCCTGGCCCGTTCCGAGGAGACCATCGCGGAGGGCGACGTGCTGCACGTGGTGGGGCACAGCCGGGACATGGCCGACCTGACCCAGCGGTTGGGCGGACGGCGCGAGGACGAGACGGGGCGTGAGTGAGATGCGGATCGCCATCGCGGGAGCCGGGAGCGTGGGCCGCTCCATCGCCACGGAGCTGGCGGGCAACGGCCACGACGTCCTGCTGATCGACCGGGACACCCGGGCCATCGGCGTGGACGACCTCCCCCAGGTGGAGTGGCTGCTGGCCGACGCCTGTGAACTGGCCACCCTGGAGGACGCCCGGCTGGGCGACTTCGACGTGGTCATCGCGGCCAGCAGCGACGACAAGGTGAACCTCGTCTTCTCCCTGCTGGCCAAGACCGAGTTCGCGGTCGACCAGGTCATCGCCCGGATCAACGACCCGGCCTACGAGTGGCTCTTCAACGACTCCTGGGGGGTGGACCTGGCGGTCTCCCCGCCGCGTCTGATCGCGGACCTGGTCGAGGGAGTGACCGACGAGGAGGACTACGCGGAGGAGGGCACCCGACCCCCGCTGCCCGGCGCCGAGATCGCGGAGTCGGTGCTGCACGCGGCGAGCCCCTTCGCGGACCGGCCCGAGAGCGACCTCACCGCCGAACTGCCCGACGGCGTGGCCCTGGTCGCCGTGGTGGGTCCGGGCGGGGTGCGACCGCCCGCGCCGGAGCGGACCCTCTCCGTGGGCAACACGGTGGTGTTCCTGGCCGAACCGGAGGCGCTGGGCCCCCTGGAGGAGCTGCTGGAGCGGGTGGAGGACACCGAGGAGACCGCGCCCGAGGCCTGAGCCCGGTCGCGGCGGGTGTCCTTCGCGGGTCCCCTCAGCGGTCCTCGGGGGTGTCGGCGGCCTCGGCCCGCTCCAGGGGGGTGCGTCCGCGCGCCAGGACCCACACCATGCCCGCGAAGGCCGCCACCTGGAGCGGCCAGCCCATGGCCACCTTGGACAGACCCAGCAGGGCGAAGGTGTTGGCCCAGTCGTTGGTCTCGGCCAGCCAGAGCGGGTACTGGACCAGCACCCGGATGACGCAGGGCAGCACCAGCAGCCAGGTCAGCCGGGAGGCGAGCGTGACCACGGCCGGGTCGTTGCGCCAGGAGGTGAAGTCCTCCTTGTTCCCGATGAACGGGCCGATCATGAGGCCGATCACCGGCCAGCGGACCAGGACCGACAGGCTCAGCACCACGGCGTAGACCGCGTTGTAGATGATCCCGGGCAGGAAGGCGTCCTCGGCGTTCCCGCTGCGCATCGCGAAGACCGCCGCCAGGCCGATGCCGAAGAGGCTGGTGAACACGTACTGCAACGAGGAGCGCCGCACGAGCCGGAGCACGCCCAGGAGCAGGGCCGCCCCGACCCCCAGGATGATCGACAGCCGCAGGTCCTCGCTCACGATGTAGGAGATCGTGAAGGTCAGAGTGGGGATGGCCGTCTCGACCATGCCGCGCTTTCCGCCCAGGGCCTCGGCGAGCTTGGTCCGGACCAGCGCCTCGACCGTTCGCTCGGTGACGGCGGGCTTCTCCCCCGCCTCGTCGGCCTGGGCCGCCTCCTCGGAGGCCCGCTGCTGCTCAGTCATCCCGCTCCGCTCCGGTGTCGCCGTGCGGCCTGTTCGGCCGCCAGCCATGATGCACCACCCTATGCGACCCGTCACAGCCGGGGAGCGGCGTTCCGGCCGACCGACCACCCTCTGGGTCCGGTCTTGCCCTCCTTTGTCAGGTGATGCGGCGTGCCCCTTCTCACCACGGTGGCTGGCCCCGGGGCGGCGTCCTTCCGTACGCTGGCGGCCCACCCGCTCTCGTGAGGAGTCGTCCCGATGACCACCCGGCAGGAAGCACCCGACGAGGAGCACCTCCGCTTCGCCCTCGCGCTCGACCCCGAACTGGTCGAGGAGGGGAGCTCACACGTGTGGTCCCCGTACTCGGTCGGCGCCGTGCTCGGCCTGCTGGCCACCGGCGCGGGCGGCGACACCCTCAAGGAGCTGGTGGACCTGGTCGCCCCGGACGGCGGCGATCCCCGGGGGCACCTGGAGACGCTGAACACCGCCGTCGAGGCCGCCGACGGGCTGGACCTGGCCACGCTCAACGGCCTGTACGTCCCGGCCGACCTCGCGCTGCGCGCCGAGTTCGAGGAGCGGGTCGCGGCCCAGTCCGACGCGGAGGTGGACCGGGTCGACTTCCGTGGTGACGCGGAGGGGGTGCGCGCCCGGGTCAACGGCCGGGTCTCCGAGGTCACGCGGGGGCTGGTCCCCGAGCTGCTCGCCCCCGGAACCGTCCACCCCGACGTCCGTATGCTCCTCGTCAACGCCCTGTGGGTGAAGCTGCTGTGGGCGGAGCCCTTCGATCCCTCCGACACGCGGGACCGCGACTTCCACGCCCCGGACCGCACCCACCGGGTTCCGACCATGCGGCGCACGGGATCCCTGGTCCACTCCGAGCACGGCGGACTGCGGATGGTCACCCTGGAGGGCGAGCACGGCCTGGCCCTGGACGTGATCGTCCCCGACTCCCCCGGGGCCGCGCACGCACCGACACCGTCGCTCACGCCGCAGGTCCTGCGCGGACTGTACCGGGCGCGCCGACAGGAGCGGGTGAGCCTGGCGCTGCCGCGCTTCGAGGTCCAAACGGACGCCGCACTGCTCGAACCGCTGGCCGCCACCCCCGCTCACGTGCGCACCCTGGCCACGGACCGCGCCGACTTCGGCGGTATCAGCGAGGAGCCCCTGAAGGTCGACGCCATCGTGCACCAGGCGGTGCTGCGTGTGGACGAGAAGGGCGCCGAGGGGGCCGCGGCGACCGCCGCCGTCATGCTGATGTCGGCCGCGGTCCCGCCGCCTCCCCGGGAGTTCGTCGTGGACCAGCCCTTCGTCTTCGTGCTGCGCCGCCGGGGCGCGGTCCTGTTCACCGGCCGGATCACCGACCCCGTGGACCCGGGCCCGGCCGCGTGAACGCCCCGGGGCTCAGTCCCTCAGGAGGAAGGCGGCGGTGACCTCGGCCAGGGCCTCGTGCGCCTGTGCGTCGGTCAGCTCCGGTTCCGCGTCCCCGGACTGCGCCCCGTAGGCGCCGAACTGGGCGTGGTTCATACCCTCGATCACCTCCGCGTCGGCGTCACCGGGCAGGTGGGGTCTGCGCTCCGCGACCTCCGACGGGGACAGGATCCCGTCCCGTCCCCCGGCCACCGACAGCACGGCGAGGTCGTCGCGGTCGGCCAGGTCGGCGCCCTCGGGGGCGTAGGAGGCCCACAGCACCAGCCCCGCCCACGGGACGTCGCCGTCGCCGGAGCCGACGTGCTGCGCGGCGAAGGCCCCGCCCATGGAGTGCCCGCCCAGGTACCACTCGGAGACCTCCGGGGCGGCGCCGACCACCGACTCGCCACGGGCGGAGTCGAGCAGGGCCAGGTTGAGGCGCAGGTCCGGCACGATCACCGTGACCCTGGTCCTGGCCACCACCGGTGCCCAGGAGGCCGCGTACGCGTCGGCCTCCACCCGGGCGCCGGGGTAGAAGACGACCCCCGTTCCCGAGGGGTGCTCGGCGGGGGTGATCAGGACGCCGTCGGAGCCGCGCTCGACGACGACGGCCGGGTCACGCTCGGCCAGGGCCAGGGGTTCCGGCTCGGCCCGGTAGGGGTTGAGGGCCCAGACGACGAAGGCCGTGGCGGCCGCCAGCACCAGTGTGGTGCACACGGCCAGCGTCCACACCAGGACGCGAACGGTCCGGCGCCCACGCCGGCCCGCCGTACTGCCATCGGTCATGTCCGACCCTTCTCCATGTGTGGCCCTGACGGGCCCGGGGATGTCATCGCGGCGGGGGGGGCGACGAGCCGCGCCGGTCAGGCCCCGGTGTCGACCGGGCGCCTCGCCTGGCCGCACCGTATCGCCAGGTCCGGGGTGGTCCCGCGCCGGGTCCCCTCGCCGGGCCACCACGAGTCCGCGAAGCACCGACGCGTCCAGCAGACCGCGCCCGGATCCGGGTCCGGGTCCGGCGAACACGGGTTCCCGGACGGTGCGGTCTCAGCGGGGGCGCGTCAGCCCGGGTCAGGTCTCGAAGACCTCGAACGAGGTGGCCAGCGGTACCCCGGCCCACGCACCGGAGCGCACGGCGCCCTCTCTCAGGAAGGTGCGCTGGTCGAAGCCGTCCAGGTTGGCCAGGTACACCTCGTGCGCGTCCAGGGAGGCGATTCCGGCGGCCAGATCGTCCTCGCCCAGTTCGACGAAGTGGGTGGCCTCCGGGGCGGCGCCGAAGGCCACGAACCGCACGCCCCGCCAGGGCTCCAGTCCCTCCGCGAGCTGCTCGGTGAACACCCACCGGTTGTCGGCGTCGCGGACCGCGTCCAGCAGGGCGGGGCCCAGCACCCGGTGGTCGGCGTGGTTGAACCCGCTTCCCCCGGCGAAGTGCTCACGGAAGTTGAGGGAGATGATCACGTCGGGCCGGTGCCTGCGGATCGCCCCGGCCAGGGCCCGGCGCAACGGCAGACCGTACTCCAGCGTGCCGTCCGGGAAGTCCAGGAACTCCACGGTGGACGCGCCGACGGCCGCCGCCGAGGCACGCTGCTCGGCCATCCGCAGGGGCGCGCAGGCCGCCGGGTCCAGGGAGTCGATACCGGCCTCGCCCTGGGTCACCAGCAGCTCGACGACCTCCTTGCCGCGCACGGTCCACCGGTGGATCGCCGAGGAGACACCGAACTCCAGGTCGTCCGGGTGGGCCACCACCGCCAACGCCCGTCCCCAGTCCTCGGGAAGCGGCCGGGGAGCGCTGTTCTTCGTTGTCTGAGCCATACGGCCCACACTACGGAACGGCGCACCCCCGGACACGGTTGTCCACAGGCCGATCGCGCGAGGACTCAGGAACCGGTGGGCGGTCCGCTCGCCGATCCGTTGGGGGAACTGCCCGCGTTGCCGTGCTGGGCCGCCTGCTGGGCGGACCGCTGCTGCGCGGCGGCCGCCATCTGCGCCTGGATCTTCTTGGGCACCGTGATCTGCAACAGCTCGTTCGGCGGCACCGGCTGCTCGCCGCGCACCACCACGATGTTGGCGAAGACCTGCTCGATCTCGGACATCACCTCGGGCTTGCTGGCGCCCTCGCCCCGGATCACGCCGCGCAGCACCCAGCGCGGACCGTCCACACCGATGAAGCGCACCCGCTGGCCGAGCTGCCTGCCGTCCTCGGTCTTCTTCCCCTTGATGGGGATGACCGCCTGGAGCTCGGGACCGAAGGTGCCGTCGTGGTCCTCCGCCTTGCCGCCCTGCTTGGTGACCTGCTCGCGCAGCTCCTCACGCATCTCGTCCCACAGCCCGGACGACTTCGGCGCGGCGAAGGGCTGCACCTGGAGCGCGGTCTTGCCGCGCACCAGGGTGACCCCGATGATCTTCTGCTTGTTCTGCTTGTCCTGGGCGACGTTCACCTGGATCTCGGTGCCCTGCTCCATCGGCAGGAGCATGCTGCCCAGGTCCATCCGATCAGCCTCGGGGGCGTCCTCGGTGGAGTCCCACGGCCCGGTCCGCCGGTACTGGTCGGCGTCCTTGGCGGGCTGCTCGGAGGCGCGCACCGGCTCGATCTCGTTGTCGAAGGAGACCGCGCCCGCGGCGCCCCGCCGCTGCGGCTGGGCCTCCGTCTCCGCAGCTCTCTCGGTCTCTTTGTCCCGCTTCTTGCGGCGGCGTCCAAACACGCCTTCACCTCTCCGCTTCTTCCGTAGGTCCCGGGATCACACCGGGGAGTCAGGGGACGTTCACCGCTGCGCGGCGTGGCCCCCGGTCGAACCGAAACCACCCGCACCGCGCACCGAGTCGGGGAGCGCGTCCGCCTCGACGAACTCCGCCCGCTCCACGCGCTGGATCACCATCTGCGCGATCCGGTCGCCGCGCGCGATCGTGACCGGGGTGTCGGTGTCGGTGTTGAGCAGGGTCACCCTGATCTCCCCCCGGTACCCGGCGTCGACGGTTCCCGGGGCGTTGACGACCGTGACCCCGTGGCGGGCGGCCAGCCCGGACCTGGGGTGCACGAAGGCCGCGAAGCCGTCGGGCAGGGCGATGGCCAGACCGGTGGGGACGGTGGCGCGGTGTCCGGGGTCGAGCCGGACGTCGACGGCGGCGTACAGGTCCGCGCCCGCGTCACCCGGGTGGGCGTACGTGGGCAGCGGGAGGCCGGGGTCCAGGCGACGGACCGCGATGGTCAACGGACCGGCTTCCAGGGATGAGGTACTCACATTCGCCGAGCCTATCGCTCCCGGGGCTCTGCCTTGGTGTCCAGCGTGCCGGAACGACGGGGGCGGGCCCGAATCGTGTTCGGACCCGCCCCGGGGTGTCGTCACCGGTGTCGGCTACTCGGTGGTCTCGGCCAGGGTCACCTCGACGCTGAGCTCACCGTCGTCGGTGGTCTCGAAGTCGATCCCGGCCGCGCGACCGGCGGCGGCGATGTCGCCGGAGGCAGCGCGGGCGGACTCCGCCTGCTTGCCGGAGACGCGGACGAGGTCGACCTCGGCGCGCATCGACAGCTTGGCCTCCGACTTGGCCTTGCGGACCGCGCGCAGCACCTCGGCGGTGGCGGCCAGGACGGCCGGGTCGCCACCGGCGGCCGCGTCGCGGTACTCGGCGGCGTCGGGCCAGCTCTGGGCGTGCACCGAGCCCTCCTGCCACCAGCTCCAGACCTCGTCGGTGACGAAGGGGACGAAGGGGGCGAACAGTCGGTGCAGGGCACCCAGGGCGATGAGCAGAGCGGCGCGGGCGGAGGCACCCTCGGTGGACCCGGTGTCGTAGGCGCGGGTCTTGACGAGCTCCAGGTAGTCGTCGCAGAAGTCCCAGAAGAAGCGTTCGGTCCGCTCCAGGGCCCGGGTGTGGTCGTAGGAGCGGAAGGCCGTCGTGGCCTCCTCCACCACGTCGGCCAGCGCGGCCAGCATGGCCCGGTCCAGGGGTTCGGTGACCTGGGCCGGGTCGGTGGTGGCGTGCTCACCGGCGACCGACATGACGAACTTGCTGGCGTTGAGGATCTTGATGGAGAGTCGGCGGCCGACCTTCATCTGGCCCTCGTCCAGGGCGGTGTCGGTGCCCAGGCGACCGCTGGCCGCCCAGTACCGGACCGCGTCGGAGCTGTACTTCTCCAGGAGGGCCACCGGGGTGACGACGTTGCCCTTGGACTTGGACATCTTCTTGCGGTCCGGGTCCAGGATCCAGCCGGAGATGCCGGTGGTGTTCCAGGGCAGGCTGCCGTTCTCGAAGTGGGCGCGGACCACGGTGGAGAACAGCCAGGTGCGGATGATGTCCTGGCCCTGCGGGCGGAAGTCCATCGGGAAGACCCGCTCGAACAGGTCCTGGTCGCGTTCCCAGCCGGAGGCGATCTGCGGGGAGAGCGAGGAGGTCGCCCAGGTGTCCATGACGTCCGGGTCGCCCATGAACCCGTTGGCCCGACCGCGCTGCTCCTCGGTGTACCCGGCGGGCGTCTGGGAGCTGGGGTCGACGGGCAGCTGGTCCTCGGAGGGCAGCAGCGGAGCGTCGTAGTCCGGGTTGCCGTCCGCGTCCAGCGGATACCAGACCGGGAACGGGACGCCGAAGAAGCGCTGGCGGCTGATCAGCCAGTCGCCGTTGAGGCCCTCGACCCAGTTCTCGTAGCGCTGGCGCATGTGCTCGGGGTGCCAGGTGAGCTCACGGCCGCGCTCGATCAGCTGGGCGCGCACCTCCTCGTCCCGGCCTCCGTTGCGGATGTACCACTGGCGGGTGGTGACGATCTCGAGGGGCTTGTCGCCCTTCTCGTAGAACTTGACCGGGTGGGTGATGGGCTTGGGGTCTCCGACGAGGTCGCCGCTCTCCCTGAGCAGTTCGACGGTGCGCTCGCGCGCGGTGTGGACCGTGGCCCCGGCGAGCCTGGCGTAGGCCTCGCGTGCGGCGTCGGACTCGATGCCCTTGGGCGGGTCCGCGATGACGCGGCCGTCCCAGCCGATGATGGGACGGGTCTCCAGCTGGAGCTCGCGCCACCAGGTGACGTCGGTGGTGTCACCGAAGGTGCAGATCATCGCGATGCCGGACCCCTTCTCGGGGTCGGCGAGGTGGTGCGCCCGCACCGGGACCTCGACCCCGAAGACCGGGGTGGTCACGGTGGTGCCGAACAGGTCCGCGTACCGCTCGTCGTCGGGGTGGGCGACCAGGGCGACACAGGCGGCCAGCAGCTCGGGGCGGGTGGTCTCGATGTGGACCGGGGTGCCGTCCGGCTTGTGGAAGGCGACCTTGTGGTAGGCGCTGGGACGCTCGCGGTCCTCCAGCTCCGCCTGGGCGACGGCCGTGCGGAAGGTGACGTCCCACAGGGTGGGCGCCTCCGACATGTAGGCCTCACCCCGGGCCAGGTTGCGCAGGAAGGCGCGCTGGGCGGCGGCACGGGAGTTGTCGTCGATGGTGGCGTAGGTGTGCCGCCAGTCGACGCTCAGGCCCAGACGGCGCCAGATGGCCTCGAAGACCTTCTCGTCCTCGACCGTGAGGATGTCGCACAGTTCGATGAAGTTGCGGCGGGAGATGGGGATCTGCCGCTTGGGGTCGGGCTTCTGCGGCGGCTGGAAGTCCGGGTCGTAGGGGACCGAGGGGTCACAGCGGACACCGTAGTAGTTCTGCACGCGGCGTTCGGTGGGCAGGCCGTTGTCGTCCCAGCCCATCGGGTAGAAGACGGCCTTGCCGTTCATCCGCTGGAAGCGCGCGACGGTGTCGGTGTGCGTGTAGGAGAACACGTGCCCGATGTGCAGCGAACCCGAGACCGTGGGCGGCGGCGTGTCGATCGAGTAGACGTCCTCGCGGCCGCGGGTCCGGTCGAAGTGGTAGACGCCGGACTCATCCCATACGTCCACCCACTTCGCCTCGATACCGTCCAGCGAAGGCTTGTCGGGCATGCGGAAGGAATGAGAGCGGTTGGTCATGCGGGCAATATTAGCCCTCCGCGCGCCCTGGTCGCTCCCGCTTTCCCGTCCCTGGCAGGGACGACGGGACGGCCGCGGCGGTGGCCACCGCTGCGGCGGGAGGGCCCAGCGTGAAAGGATTCCCCCAGCGGACGTCGCGCGTCCGCGCGCACCATCGTACGCACTAGGGAACGGTGAACGATTCACATGGCAAAGAAGGACGGTGAGGTCGCGCCGGTCATCATCGGCATGGTCGCGGGTTTCGCGGCCGAGTTCGTCACACGCAAGGCCCTGACCTTCGCGTGGACGCGCGCCACCGGTGAGGAGCCGCCCACGGACCTGGAGTCCCCGGACGTCAGCCTCGGGCGTGCCCTCAGCTGGGCCGTGGTGGCGGGTGTGGGCGTCGAGGTGGCCAGAGTGCTGGCCGTCCGCGCCGCCCGCAAGCAGATGGTGGGCTCCGGCGGGCGGGACCTGGAGGTCTGAGCCCCGCCCGGCCGGGCATCTCGCGACGACGGTGGACGGCCCACCACATGGGTCCAACCCACGTGCGGTCGGCCGTCCACCGTCGTTCTGCGAGCCACC
This sequence comes from Nocardiopsis sp. NPDC058789, assembly GCF_042745575.1. NCBI lineage: Bacteria > Bacillati > Actinomycetota > Actinomycetes > Streptosporangiales > Nocardiopsidaceae > Nocardiopsis > Nocardiopsis sp. NPDC058789. The sequence continues at coordinate 229,674 of NZ_JBHYOW010000007.1, read as the reverse complement.
GTCCGACGGTCGAGCGGTCCTGGGCCCGTACTCCTCAGCGTCCTCGGATACCGTGGAGTGTCGTTCCAGGAACCGTCGCCGTCAGTGTCAGGCGCACTCCTTGCAGACCAGCTGACCGGCGCGCTGCTCTGCGAGCTGACTGCGGTGGTGCACCAGGAAGCAGCGCGAGCAGGTGAACTCGTCGGCCTGACGGGGAAGCACGCGCACGGCGAGCTCCTCGCCGGACAGGTCGGCGCCCGGCAGTTCCATGCCCTCGGCCACCTCGTCGGGGTCGACGTCGATGGTACCGGTGCCCTTGTCCACGCGCCGCGCCTGCAGCTCCTGGAGGCTGTCCTCGTTGATGTCCTCGTCAGTCTTGCGCGGGCTGTCGTAGTCGGTCGCCATCTCTGCTAACTCCATCCCCCTCGTTTAGTGCCTCGTCGCGCGGGTGTAACGCTTGAGAGACCTTAGTTGTGCCCGAATCGGCCGACGAGTTTTCCGGTGTCGTCCGACCGTGCCCCCTCCCGGGTCACAGTCCACAGGTCAGCAGCACTTCGACGGGATCGTGACCGGAGGCGGCCAAGGTTGAGTGGCCCCTCACGGGTCGTTCCCTGCGGTACTACCCGACACCGGGTGTCTCGTAGACCCGAAAACACGCTTGCGCCCACATGCCGGACCAGCCTGGAGCACTCCCCCGAGTACGGGCGAAAACCCAGACATGCCCACGTCAGGAGGGATTCCCTCCGTGTCCACGCCCGGGGAAGCATACCCACCGCAGGTCGACACTCGTGACAGGGGTGGGCGTGTCTTCGGACACGTATAGATACCACGAAGCGCAGCGGTACGCAGCTTGGCCCCCACCCCTAGCGACGTTCGGTGTTCTCCGTCCCGTTACCCGAAGGCACGGGCAGGCACACCGTGACGACCAGACCGCCGCCCGCGCGCGGCCACGCGGTCACCACGCCCGCGTGCGCGCGTACCACCGAACGGACGATGGACAGGCCCAGACCGGCGCTGCGCCCCGAACCCACCCGGTCGCCGGAACCGCGACGGAAGGGTTCGAACAGGCCCTCGATCTCGTAGGCGGGGATGACCTTGCCCGAGTTCTCCACCTGGACGGCGGGCATCCCCTCGTACATGCCGCTGCGGACCGTGATCTCGCCTTCGTCGACGTTGTACTTGAGGGCGTTCTCGACCAGGTTGGCCACGAGGCGTTCCAGCAGCACGGGGTCCCCGACCACCGGGGCGGGGCGCAGGTCCTGGCGCAGCGAGAGCCCTGACTCGTCGATGGAGCCGGAGAGCTGGCTGAGGACGGTCCCGGCGACCTCGCTCAGGTCGACCCTGGCCTTGGACTCCAGCTCGCGGTCGCTCTTGGCGAGGAACAGCAGGCCGTCGATGAGGCGTTCGTGTCGGGCGTTGGTCTCCAGGAGGGTCTGTCCGACGGTCTTGAGGTCCGGTGAGACGTCCGGGGCGCTCAGCGCCACCTCCAGGAGGGTGCGGTTGATCGCCAGGGGCGTACGCAGCTCGTGGGAGGCGTTGGCGACGAACCGGCGCTGCCCGTCGAAGGCCCGGTCGAGGCGTTCCAGCATGCCGTCGAAGGTGTCCGCGAGCTCGCGGATCTCGTCGTCGGGCCCGGACAGGGCGATGCGCTCGTGCAGGGAGCGTTCGGAGAGCCTGCGGGCGATGCGGGTGATCTTCTGGAGGGGGGAGAGCGCGCGGCCCGCCACGGCGTATCCCAGGGCCACGGCGAGCAGGCCCACGAGGAACAGGGCGAGCAGGGAGAACCGGGTGACGTGGGTGAGGACCTGCTCGATGTAGTGGCTGTTCTCGATCAGCTCCGCCGGGCTCTCCTCGGCCAGGAGCGCGTTGAGCAGGACCGCGACGACCAGGTAGTTGACCAGGACCAGCAGGGAGCCCGCCGCGAAGAACAGCATCCCGTAGATGAGTGTGAGGCGGGCGCGCAGGCTGAGGTTGTCGGTGAAGCGGTGGACCGTGGCGTGCACGGTCGTGTGAGCGGAGGAGCGTTCGGCGCCGTCCCCGCTCGGGGCGACGGAGTTCAGGCTGCGCCAGGTCCCGGTGTCTCCGGGACGCGTGGGTTCGACCTGTCCGGGTTCCGGCCGCTCCCCCGGTCTCACAACCGGTACCCCGCCCCCGGGACGGTCTGGATGACGGGTGGGTCACCGAGTTTCTTGCGCAGGGTCATGACGGTGACCCGCACGACGTTGGTGAACGGGTCGGCGTTCTCGTCCCAGGCCTTCTCCAGCAGGCCTTCGGCGCTGACCACGGTTCCCTGGGCGCGCATGAGCACCTGGAGGACGGCGAACTCCTTGGGGGTGAGCGAGACCTCCCGGCCGTCGCGGTGCACCAGGTGGTTGGCCGGGTCCAGGCTGATGCCGCCCCGCTCCAGCACCGGCGGCAGCGGGGGCGCGGAGCGCCGTCCCAGCGCGTGCACGCGGGCGATGAGTTCGGCGAAGGCGAAGGGTTTGGCCAGGTAGTCGTCGGCTCCGAGGGTGAGCCCCTCGACCTTGTCCTCGACACCGTCGGAGGCGGTCAGCATCAGAATGCGGCCGTTGTAGCTGTCGGTGACCAGGGAGCGCGCGACGTCGTCTCCGTGCGTGCCGGGGAGGTCACGGTCCAGGACGACCACGTCGTAGTCGTTGACCGAGGTGTACTCCAGGGCGGTGTCGCCGTCGTAGACGACGTCCACGGCCATGGACTCCCTTCGCAGTCCGACCGCGACGGCGTCGGCCAGGACCCGTTCGTCTTCGACCACGAGTACGCGCAAGGTAGTCCTTCTGGAGCTTCGGTGTCGGGAAACAAAAAGGGGGCCGCTGCCGGCGCATCCCCCAACACACCGGCAGCGGCGTTCTTGGTCCCGGCCGCGTCAACCGTTCTTTCACAGTGGAGGTAAGGAGACGGTAAACCCTCGGGTTTCCTCGGTCCCCTCGCCCCCGTGTGGCACGGGCGCTGGGCCGGGAGCCTCGCGGCTCCCCCTGCTGTGCACGGGGCGGCCGCCGCCGGCGAATCCCCCAACCGTCGGCGACGGCTCAACCCCGCACATCTCAAATCTGACACATCAAGAATAAGAAACAAGTAAGCACAAGGCCTGCTCGGGAAATGTGTCTTGTGACACTCTTTGTCGCGGCTTGACCGGGAGCGGCGCGGGCCCGCGGCCGCTCTCGGACGTCCGCCGCCGCGCCCCGCCCGAGGAGCGCACTTCCATCTTACGGAAACGTCCCCTCGTCCGCCGGGGAATCACGGATCCGTCACACGCGGGGGGTGGGGGTTTGACCTGGATCACAGTGCGGTAGAGGTAGGAGACGCGCGCGTGGACACCGGGCACCGCCCCGGACCGCGACGGGCACGCATGTCACAGGGTCGTGACGTCTTCGATTCGTGCGCACGCGCAGGCGTGCGCATACGGATTACGCCGGGGCACCACCCTGCCCCGGTGCCTACCCCTGGAAGAGGTGCAATGGGCGAGTTCATGGCGGAGATCAAGGTCCGTATCAACGAGACCTACCGGTCGCTCGAATCGGCGAGGGACGCCGGGGACGAGTTCCTCGCCGACACCCATGCGTCGGAGCTGGAGGATCTCTACCGCATCGCGGCCCGCAACGGCGTCGACGCCCACTCCTGAACGGAGCGGCGGACGTCGCCCCCGCCCCCGACGGGGCCGGGGCAGGCTACGTCGGGGCGGGGCGCGCCACCTCCTCGTGAGGGGTCGCGACCCCGTCTCCCCCGCGCCCCGGATGCCACCGGCACCCGGGGCGTTCCCGTGTCCGGGTCAGCCGTCGGTGTCGGCACCGAGCGGCGCCAGGAGGGCGTCCAGCCGCTCGTAGAGGCCGGGGCGGGCGGCGATCACCAGGTCGTTGCTGGGCGGCCCCCCGTGCGCTCCGCCCACACGCAGACCGGCCTCGCTCGCGACCAGCCCGGGCGCGGCCCAGTCCCACAGGTGGAGTCCGCGTTCGTAGTAGGCGTTGTAGCGCCCGGTGGCCAGGCCGGTGATGTCGACCGCCGCGGAGCCGACCCGGCGGATGTCGCGGATGTGCGGGATCACCTCGGTGAGCACCCTGGCCTGCTGGAGGCGGCGTTCGGGGAGGTAGCCGAAGCCCGTGGCGACCAGCGCCCGGTCCAGCGGAACCGCCTCGGGGGCACGCAGCTCGCGGCCGTCGAGCCGGGACCCGCCGCCCAGGACGGCGTCGAACATCTGCCCGTGCACGGGGAGGTGGACGGCGGCGGCGACGACCACGCCGTCGATCTCCGCCGCGACGGCGACGCCCCAGTCCGGGCTCCCGTACAGGTAGTTGACGGTGCCGTCGATGGGGTCGACGACCCAGCGCACGCCGCTGGTCCCCTCTACTCCTCCGCCCTCCTCACCGAGGACCGCGTCCTGCGGTCGGGCCTCGAGCAACCGGTCCCGGACCAGGTCCTCGGTGGCGCGGTCCATCTCGGTGACGACGTCGGTGGGGCTGGACTTGGTGTCCAGGACGGTGATGCCCTCCTGCCCCTTGGCCGCGAGCTCTCCGGCCTCGGCCGCGACAGCGACGGCGAGGTCCCGCAGCTTCTCCGGATCGTGGGGGGACTGGATGGTGGTCACGGGTGCCCTTCCGCTCGTGGCCCCCGGGTCCGTCGTGCCCGGAGCGTCCGCACCCGAACTCTATGCGGCGCCCCCGCACCCGCCGGAGACGGCGGGTGCGGGGGCCGTGAACGACGAGGGAGGGCCCCGCCCGGTGTGAGCGGGGCCCTCCCGGGGCCGCGTCCGTGCGGCTCGGGCGCCGGGGGTGTGTCCCCCCGGGCCGCCTAGAGCAGCTCGGGTCTGATCCACTCCTTGCCGTGGACGTGGTGGTCCAGGAACGCGAAGATCGTCTCGTACCAGACCTGCGCGTTGCCCGGGGTGAGGATCCAGTGGTTCTCGTCCGGGAAGTACAGGAACTTGGCGTCGACCTCGTGCAGGAGGAGGTCGCGCCACAGGCGCAGCCCCTCACCGATCGGCACCCGGTAGTCCTTGTCACCGTGGATGACCAGCATCGGCGTACGAATCCTGTCCGCGTGCAGGTGCGGCGAGTTCAGCTGGTAGCGCTCCGGCTGGGCGAGCGGCGTGCCGAACTCGCTCTCCCAGACCGGCGGGTAGTCGGTGGTACCGCTGAACCCGTCCAGCTGCCACAGGGAGGCGTGCGAGACGATCGCCTTGAACCGGTCGGTGTGCCCGGCGATCCAGTTGGCCATGTACCCGCCGAACGAGCCGCCCATCATGGCGGTGCGCTCGGCGTCGATGTCCTCACGGGCCTCGGCGGCGTCGGTGATGGCCATGACGTCGGCGTGCGTGCGCGGGCCCCACTGGCCCCACGCGCGGCGGAGCATGTCCTGGCCGTATCCGGTGGACAGCGCGGGGTCCGGGAGCAGGACCGCGTAGCCGCGGGCCGCCAGGATCCACGGGTTCCAGCGCCAGGACCAGCCGTTGAAGCTCATGTAGGGGCCGCCGTGCACCCACAGCATGAGCGGGGCGGGCGACTCGGCGGAGGCCTCCTCGGGCAGCACCAGCCAGGAACGGATGCGGGTGCCGTCGTCGGCGGTGGTCTCGATCTCGGTGAGGGTGCCCGGCATGGTCAACTCGGAGCCGGGGGTGCGCAGGTACGCGGGCTGGCCGTCGGTCGCGGCCGCGTCCAGGCGGACCGGGGTGGGCGGGGCGTCCCAGGCGTCGCGGAGGGCGAAGACGTGGCGTCCGTCCGGGGACGGGTTCAGGGCGCTGTAGGCGCCGTGGTCGCCGGTGATCCGGGTGAGTTCTCCGGTGGCCGCGTCCAGGCGGAAGACCGGGCGTCGACCGTTCTGGTCCGCGACGAGGAAGACGGTGCGGGAGTCGGCCGACCAGGCGTAGTCCCGGGGCCAGAGCTCGTGTTCGGGCAGCAGGTCGCGGCCCTCGCCGGTGGCGAGGTCGGTGATCCACAGGGTGGCGTCGCGGGGCTCGCCGTCGTAGGTGCCCTCGGTGCTGGCATGCGTCAGGACCCGGGTACCGTCCGGCGAGACCAGGGGGCCGCCGAACTCGTACTCCGAGTCGGGGCCGCCGGCGACGGTGCGGCGCTCGCCGGAGGCCGTGTCGATGGCGACGACCTCGTCCCGACGGGCACCGCCCGAGGTGGGCACGGACCAGCCGGTGAGCAGAGTGGAGCCGTCCGGGGTCAGTTCGGGTGCGGAGCCGAGCAGGGACAGCCCGGCGTCGGAGGTGAGGTCGCGGGGCTCACCGAGGCGGGCGTCGTCGTCCTCGGGCGGGGTGGCCGTGAAGACGCGGGGGTGGTCGGGGCCGATGTCGCTGTCCCAGGAGCGGACCGGGAGCGCCTCGTGGAGGATCGCGGTGATCCCGGCCTCCTCACGGGCCTTCCTGGCCTCGGCGTCGGCTTCGGCGTCCTCGGAGCGGGGCAGGAGGTTGCTGCTGAAGGCGACCAGTCCGGAGTCACGGGCGACGGTGAAGGCGCCGACGCCGCCGGGCCGGGAGGCGACCTGGCGGGCCTCGCCGCCGTTGGCGGGCAGCAGCCACAGCGCCGACCTGGGCTTGTCCTCGGCCTTCGCCTCGGGGTCGACCCTGCCGGTGGTGAAGAGCACCGAGCCGTCGGGGAGGAACTCGACGTTGGACTCGCCCTTGGTGGAGCGGGTCAGGCGTCGGGGTGCGCTCCCGCCCTCGGACTCGGGGGCGACGTCGATCTCCCACAGGGCGCTGCGGAAGGACTTGGCGTCAGGGGCGATGTCGCTGACGGGTGCGACGAGGCGGGTGCCGTCCGGGGACAGGCGCAGCCCGTTCACGCGACGCAGGCGGACGTATTCTGGAAGTTCATACCAGGAACGAACCAAGACAGTTACTCCCGAAAAGGTCGACTTGTGGTCTGAGCCGACCCTACCGTTCCCGGTGACCTGAATCACCCCACTTCAGAGGTGGTCAACATTGTTGACGGAGGGGCCTCTGGGAGTCGGGTTCCTCAGGAGGCCGCCTCCGCTCCACCGCCCATGACGCCCAGGATGTGGCGCAGGCTGTTGTTCACGTGATCAGACGCGGCCCGCGCCGCTCCCTCTTCGTCGCCCTCGCTCACGGCCGCGCAGATCAGGGCGTGCTCGCGGGCGCTGAGCGCCATGCGGGCGGGGGTGCGGCGGGCGATCCGGCGCAGCCGCCGCAGGTGCTGGCGGACGGACGTGAGGGCGTCCGCCAGGTAGGGGTTGGCCGCGCCCTCGGAGACCTCGGCGTCCAGGCGCTCGGTCAGGGCGTAGTAGTCGGCGTCGTCGGCATCCGAGCCGTCCTCGAACCGGGAGCACCACTCCAGGAACCGCCGCTCCAGCTCGGCGAACACGGAACGCTCCTCGGCGCGTGCGCACAGCCGGACCGCGTGGGTCTCCAGCGCCTCGCGCATCTGGAAGTGGTGCACGACGTCCCGGAGGGCGATCTCGGTGACGAAGGCGCCCCGGCCCGGACTGATCCGCACCAGGCCGTCACGGGTGAGTCGGTGCAGCGCCTCACGCAGGGGTGTCCTGGACACCCCGAGGCGTTCCGCCAGACGGGTCTCGTTCAGGTGTGTGCCCGGGGGAAGCTCCCATTCCACAATCTCCTCGCGCAGCCGTCCGTACACCAGATCGCCCTGTCCCACCCCGTGCTCCTCCCGGGTCCGCGCCGGAGCTCCGGCACCGTTCGACCACGCCTCTTGACATCGTCCCCCCTGCCGGGCCAAGCTCTCACCAGATTGTATACAAGCTGTATCCAGGGTCTGCGCCGACCGGCCACGGCCCTGGACACGAGGAGAGGGGCCCGGGAATGAGGGCGACCACACGGCTGCGCGCACTGGTCGAGGGGGGCGGCACCCACGTCGCTCCGGGGGTGTTCGACGGGCTGACCGCCCGGCTGGCCGAACGGAGCGGGGCCGGGCTGGTCTACGCCAGCGGCGGCGCGATCGCCCGGGGCCACGGGGTGCCGGACATCGGCCTGCTGGGGGTGACCGAGGTCGCCGACCGCCTGGCCCAGATCACGGCGGTGACGTCGCTCCCGGTCATCGCCGACGCCGACACCGGGTTCGGCAACGCCGTGAACGCGGTCCGCACGGTGGGGCTGTTCGAGCGGGCGGGTATCGCCGGGCTGCACCTGGAGGACCAGACCTTCCCCAAGCGGTGCGGTCACCTGGACGACAAGTCGCTGGTCCCCACCGCCGAGATGGTGGGCAAGCTGCGTGCGGTGCTGGACGCACGGACCGACCCCGACCTGGTCGTGATCGCCCGCACGGACGCCATCGCCTCGGAGGGGGTGGACGCCGCGTTGGAGCGTGCGCGCGCCTACCGGGAGGCCGGAGCCGACGTCATCTTCGTCGAGGCCCCCGAGAGCGTGGAACAGATCGAGCTGATCGCCCGGGAGGTGCCCGGGCCCAAGCTCATCAACATGTTCCACGGCGGGAAGACCCCGGTGGTGCCCCGGGAGCGCCTGGCGGAGCTGGGATACCGCCTCGTCATCATCCCCTCCGATCTCCAGCGGGCGGTGATCAGGGCCTGTGAGGACGTCCTGGCGGCGATCGTCCGCGACGGTGACAGCTCGGCCGTCGCGGACTCGCTCGCGTCGTTCGCCGAGCGCGAGGAGATCGTCCGGACCACGGACTACCTCGCGCTCGGAACCTGAGCCCCGTCCCCCACCGGTGCGGGGCGCACCGGCCCGGAGGCGGTCCGGGCTACCGGCCCCCGTGGGTCGGCGCCAGGGGGGTCAGCGCTGGCGGCAGCACTGTCCGCCGCTCTCGGCACAGTGCGGCAGGGAGGCCAGCCGCCGCTCGTCGGTGCGACCGGTGTACTCGCGCACCAGCTCGGTCACCATCGACACGAACGCGGGGTGCGTGCCGGGGCTGAGCGCCCGTTCGTAACCGATTCCCAGCTTCGCGGCGGTGTCGCGGGCCTCCACGTCGAGGTCGAACTTGACCTCCATGTGGTCGGAGACGAACCCGTGCGGGACGACCACCACGGCGGGGACGCCGTCGGCGGCCAGCTCCTCCATCCGGTCGTTGACGTCCGGCTCCAGCCACGGCTGGCTCGGCGGGCCGCTCCGGCTCTGGTAGACGAGCTCGTAGGGGTAGGCGCGGTCCAGGCGTTCCACCACCAGGCGGGCCACCTCGGCCAGCTGGGCCCCGTAGGCGCCCGTCTCGCCGTAGCCCTGGTCCGGACCACCACTGGCCTCGGCCATCGCGGTGGGGATGGAGTGCGCGGAGAACAGCAGGCGCACCCCGGCGCGCTGGTCCTCGGGGAGCCGTTCCAGGCACTCCTGGGTGTACTGCGCCAGGGGCTCGACGAAACCGGGGTGGTCGTAGAACGGGCGGATCAGGTCGACCTCGGGGGCGCCCTCACCGAGCGCGGCGAGGGCGCGCTCGATGTCCTCGTGGTAGGCGGTCCGGCTGGACCAGTTGCAGTAGGCGGAGGTGGGCAGCGCCAGCACACGGCGCACACCGTCCTCCCGCATCCGCTCCAGGGTGTCGGTGAGCATCGGCTCCCAGAACCGGTTGCCCCAGTAGATCGGCAGGTCGATGCCGTTGGATTCGAAGTCGGCGGTGACCGCGGCGAGCAGGTCCCGGCACTGCTGGTTGATCGGGCTCACACCACCGAAGAGGAAGTAGTGCTCACCGACCTCCGCCAACCGTTCGCGGGGGATGTTGCGTCCGCGGGTGACGTTCTCCAGGAACGGGATGACCTCGTCCTCGCCCTCCGGGCCACCGAAGGAGATCAGCAGAAACGCGTCGTAAGGCCTCATGCACCTCATGAAACCAGCTCCCCGCGACCTCCTCGATCCGCCCCGGCCCGAGTGAGGGGACTTTCCCGCCGTCCGTGACCAGGGACACTCCTGGTCTGTTCACGGAAGTGACCGATGGGTAATGTCGCCGCATGACTGATGTGTTGTGGCACACCTGGGCCGGCACCCACCAGGCCCGCCCGCGCCGAACGGCGACCCCCGACAGCACCCAGGACGTCGTCTCCGCCGTCACCTCGGCGGCCGAGCAGGACCTGCGCGTCCGCATGGTCGGCACCGGACACTCCTTCACGGACGTGGCCATCACCGACGGCCTGCTCCTGGCCCCCACCGCACTGACCCGCGTACGGTCGATCGACGTCGAGGCCGGGACCGCCACGGTCGAGGCGGGAACGCCCCTGTGCGACTTCAACGACGCGCTGGCCTCGGCGGGTGTGGCCCTGGCCAACATGGGTGACATCGCGGTGCAGACCGTGGCCGGCGCCGTGCAGACCGGAACGCACGGCACGGGCCGCGACGCGGGCGGCCTCGCCAGCCAGGTCGTGGGGCTGGAGATGGTGCTGGCCGACGGCTCCGTGGTCGAGTGCTCGGCCGAACACGACCCCGACCTCTTCCACGCGGCCAGGGTCGGCCTCGGGGCGTTCGGTGTGGTGACGGCGCTGACCTTCGCGGTGCGTCCCGCCTTCCTCCTGCACGCCCGGGAGGCACCCATGCCCCTGGACGAGGTGCTGGAACGGCTCCCCGAACTGCGCGCGGAGAACGACCACTTCGAGTTCTTCTGGTTCCCGCACACCGGGAACACCAACACCAAGCGCAACAACGTCTCCGAAGGCCCGGCCGCACCGCTCTCCGCGTTCAAGGGCTGGCTGGACGACGCCTTCCTGTCCAACACCGTCTTCGACCGGGTCAACCGGGTGTGCCGCCGCTTCCCCTCGACGGTCCCCACGGTGAACCAGATCAGCTCGCGCGCCCTGTCCGCGCGGACCTACACCGACGTCTCGCACCGGGTGTTCGCCTCGGTGCGGGACGTGCGCTTCGTGGAGATGGAGTACGCGATCCCGGCGGAGCACCTGGTGGACGTCCTGCGGGAGGCCAGGGCGATCGTGGACCGGGGCGACCACAGGGTGAGCTTCCCGGTGGAGGTGCGCTTCGCCCCCGCCGACGACGTGTGGCTGTCCACCGCCCACGGGCGCGAGACCGCCTACGTGGCCGTGCACATGTACCAGGGGACGCCCTACGCGTCGTACTTCTCCGACATGGAGGCGGTGTTCACCTCCGTGGGCGGGCGTCCGCACTGGGGCAAGATGCACACCCGCGACCGCGCCTACCTGGAGGGCGTGTACCCGCGCCTGGGCGACGCGTTGGCGGTGCGGGACCGGGTGGATCCGCACCGGCGGTTCGGCAACGCCTACCTGGACACGGTGTTCGGGTAGCGGGCGCCGGTACGAGGAAGCCCCCGCCGGAGGACCGGCGGGGGCTTCGACGTGGTCGGGCGTTCGTCCGGCGGGCGTGACGCCGACGCGCGGAGCGAGCCTCGGGAGGCGCCCGCCTACCCGACGGGGGTCGTGGCGGGCTCCGGGGCGGGATCACCCTCGGGCTGGGGCCGCGTCCCCGGGTCGGGGGCCCCTCCGCCGCCCGGGTCCACGGGTTCTCCCCCGTCCACCGGGGGTTCGGTCGGGTCGGGCTGGCCTCCCCCGCCGGGCGTCTCCGGACCGGTCTCGACCGGGGGCGTCCCGGTCTCGGGGCCGACCGGCTGCTCCTCCGGCTCGGGCCGCTGGGTTCCGGTGCCCTCCTCGCCGGCGGGCTGGTCCCCGCCGTCGGTCGCGGGCGTCTCGACGGGCTCCTCCTCGTCCTGCACCTGTGAGGAGTGACCGCCGAACAGCGAGGGCGAGGTGGGCTCGTCCTGACCCTGGGTCCAGGCGGTGAGCGATCGTCCGGTTGCCAGCTCGAAGGCCAGGATCACCAGCATGACCAGGGTGAACACCGCGGCGGCCGAGATGACCGCGGTACGCCAGCCTCGTTTGGGGCCCTCGGAGCCGGCTTCGTCGTCCGTGTCGGCGCCGGTGGGACCGGAGGCGCGTGTGGAGCCACCGTCCACGGCGGGGAGGAGTTCGGTCGCGTCCGCCCCGGAGGGACCACCCACCAGGGTGGGGTCCTCGGGGTTGCCGAATCCGTGCGCGACGGTCTGGCCCGGCAGGTCGCGACCGACCGTCGGCATGGCCATGGTCCGGGTGGCGTCGTCGTCCTCGGGGAGGTCGAACGGTTCGGAGACCCCCGTGCCCGTGTCGAAGCCCATGCTCACGAACCCGGCCTGCTCGAACGCGGCCGTCTCGGGCGCGTTCAGGGGTTCGTCGGCGCGGGCCTCGGCCTCGGTGTCGACCAGGGAGCGCACGGAGGTGTGGTGGGCGGCCTTCCTCTCCGCCTTCCCCGCGAGTCCCTTGGCCTGCTCGCCGCTGCGGGTGATCCAGTGCTGGATGATCGGCGCGGCGCTGGTGCTCAGCACGGCCATGACGCCCGTGCCGATGACGGTCCCGTAGACGTTCAGGTAGGAGGCGGCGGTGGCCGCGGTCAGCGTCGCGACCCCGGCTCCGGCGACCTGGGCGACGCTCAGGTCGATCCGCCGTTTCCTGCCCTTCTCCTCTTCCGGACCCTCCCCTCGTGCCTCGAACTCGTCCTCGTCGGGTCTTGGCATCGTGCCCTCCCCCCTCTGTCGGCCGCGGTCGGCGCGGCGGGGCACTTGGTCGTGGGACGGGTGTGTGGCGGGGCGGACACACCCACAAACCCCAAACTTCGCAAACAGCCCATAAGTGGAAACTTCACCTTACGGGCGACTGGACGCTGATAACGCCATGAAATTGGAATGATCACTGTGTGGCATCCAACGGCGTGTCGAGTTGCGAACGACGCGTCCCGTCATGTTCGGACCGGTCCGAGATCTGAGTTTCCCCCAGGCCTGGGGGGATTCGAGGCGCCCGAGATACCATCACGGCGGAGCCTTCGTGCGGGATCCGCGACATTCCCCCACGATCGCTCCCGGTCACGGAAGGTTCACCGTGTCAAGATTGGCACCGGAAGTGACCATAAGAGCCCCGAACCCGGGGCGGCTCCCACCGTGGTGTCCACCACGGGCCGGGAGGCGGGCACAGTTCGGACATGCCGGGCGCGGTACTGGCCGAACCGTTGTCGGCCGACCAGACTTGGAGAACGTGGGGGAAGGTCCGCCGGACCGACCCTCGACGGGACGCGAAAGGGAGGGCGATGCACGAGCTTCGCCTCGTGGCCGTGAGCGAGGACGGCACCTACCTGGTGCTCGCCAGCACCGGCCGTGGCACCCGATTCATGCTGCCCGTCGACGACCGCCTCCGGGCCGCGGTACGCGGCCAGTTCTCCCGGCTCGGCCAGTACGAGATCGAAGTGGAGAATCCGTTGCGCCCCAAGGAAATCCAGGCCCGCATCCGGTCCGGCGAGACCGCGGAGGCCATCTCCGAGATCTCCGGGATCCCCATCGAACGGGTGCGCTGGTTCGAGGGACCCGTCCTCCAGGAGCGCGGGTACATCGCCCAGCAGGCCCAGCGCGCCACCGTGCGCTCCCACGGCGAGACCGGCCCCGGCCCCTCGCTGGAGGACGTGGTCGCCAAGCGGATCGGCGCCCACCAACTGGAGACCGGCGACGCCGAGTGGGACTCGTGGAAGCGGGAGGACCGCTCCTGGCAGCTGAAGCTGGTCTTCCTGCACGGTGGCGACGAGCGGGTCGCCCACTGGCTCTACGAGCCCAGACACAACAGTGTGACGCCCGCCGATGAGGAAGCCGCCCGGTTCTCCTCCAACGAACCCCCGGAGGCCGCACCGGCGCCCGGGGCCAACGTCACGCCGTTCACACCGCGCCGTGGAGAGACCACCGACCTGCCCCGCCTGGACGCACAGTCCGCCGCCGAGCGACGCCCCGACCACGTCGCCCCGCGCCGCCTGTCACCCGCGCAGGACACGCCGTTGGACGAACCCCTGCGCCCCGTGGCCCGTCAGACCGAGACCGACCAGTTCGGGGTCCCGATCCGCGAGGAGCGTCGCCGCCCGGCGCCGTCCCGGCAGGAAGCCGAGCCCCGACGCGCCTTCGAGGCCCCCGGGGACCGGTTCGCGGGCCAGCGGAACGAGATGCCGCCCGCCGCGCCCCCGCCGGAGGCCCCGCGACACGCCGCGCACCGCGCCGAACCGGCCCCGCGCCGGTACGCCGAGCCGGTCGAGCCGCCGCCCGCGCGGCCCGAGCCCCAGTGGTACGAGCAGCGCCCCGAGCCCCGGGGTCCGGTCTTCGAGGAGAGCGCCTCCGCGATCCACGAGGCTCCGACCCGCCCCGAACCGCTCAGGCACGAGGTGCCCCACGAGCACCGTCAGCGACCGGAGCCCCCCGCGGCACCGGACTGGCTGGACGCCCGGCCCGCACCGGTGCCCCAGCCCGAGCCCACGGAGGCCCCGGTCGAGGACGCGCAGCAGCGACCGCGCCGTCGCCGGGCCACCATCGACCTCAATGACAAGGGCACGCCGCGCCGCGCCGCCGACCAGGCGCCCACGGCCCCGGCGGTCCCGGCCGCCTCCACCGGAGCTCCGGCCGGTGGAGCGGCCAAGCGCAAGGGGCGGGGGCGTCGGGCCTCGGTGCCCTCGTGGGACGAGATCATGTTCGGCTCCAAGAAGAACGAGTGAGCGCACCCGGCGCGGGAGCCGGGGCACGACGGTGAGGGGCGGTCGCACGACGCGACCGCCCCTCACCGCGTTCACTGCGGTGGAGCGTTCCCGGTTCCGGGCGCCTCCTCCAGGAAGGGCCGCACCATCTCGGGGGTGATCCGCGCCGCGAAGCCCACGGAGTCGTCGAACGCGGCGTCCTGGGCGGTGTAGCCGCCCGCGCCCGCGCCCACCGTGACCTGGAGACTGGCCAGTGAGGAACGGCGCTGGAAGAGCGTCTGGGTCCAGGACCACCCGATCACCGCCGACCGCTCCACCGTCGCCTGCGAGCGGGACAGGGAGCCCGAACGCACGCTGACCCGTTCGCCGTCGTAGCCGTGCCCGAGCGAGCGGTAGCGGTCGATCCCGAGGGGTACGCCCAGCACGGCCAGGATCCCGGCACCCGCCGCCAACCAGGTGACGTCGAAGTACGCCGCCACCCCCGCCACCACCGCGAAGGGCACGACGGCGCGGGTCAGACGCCGGAACAGCGCGGCGCGGGGATGCCGGACCAGCCGCCCCCGGAACAGGGTCAGCGCCCGGTCCACCACCGGCTCCACCGTCGACCTCGGACCGACCGGGAGCAGCACGGCGCGGGTGGCCGCGTCGCCCAGTCCGGTGACGATGGCACGCAGCCCCACCACGCCGCGCGTGCGTTCGAGGGGGTTGTCCTGGAGCTCGTACCCCCGGATCCGCCGCTTCTCCAGCGTGACGCTGCGCCGGGTGAACAGGCCGCGCTCGGCGACCAGCGAGCCGTCGCGGTCCCGCAGGGAGAAGCCCCAGTGGGTGAGAGCGTAGGAGACCACCGCGAACACCGGCATCAGCAGCACCAGCACGCCCGCGAACACCGCCGCGAACACCACCAGGAGGGCGCGGTCCGTGGTGGTCACCCAGTCGATGAAGAAGTCGGTGACCATCTGGCCCGCCGCCTGCTGCACCATGCCGAACAGCGTCGCCACGACGACGAACGGCGTGACCAGGTAGCCCAGGCTGAGCGCCCCGTACAGGTACCACTTCCAGGGCATGGTGAAGTGCGTGACAGTGTCGTCGGTCCCCTGATCAGGGTCGCCCGGGCTCACTGCGCCGTCGGCGTCGCCCTCCTCCGCCGCGCTCCCCTGCTCGGTGAGCACCGCCCTGCGGTGCAGCAGGACGCGGCGCAGCCGCTCGGCCTCCACGGCGGAGACCGCGTCGAGTTTGCCGTCCTCGGTCGCGCCGGCCGAACCGGCGGCGGCCTCGATCCGGACCACGGCCACGCCCAGCACCCGGTGCAGCAGGGTGCTGGTGACGTCCACCCCCCGCACGCGTTCCAGCGGGATCGTGCGGCGGGAGCGCCGGATCAGGCCCCTGCTGATCTCGACCCGGTCCTCACCCACCTCGTAGCGGAAGGTCCGCCAGGTGACGTACCCGCCGACGAGGAGGACGACGATGCCCATGCCGGTGGCGCCGAGCAGCCAGGGGTTGAAGCCGCCGAGCACCAGTCCGACGAGGACCGGCAGGAGGAGGCTCCTGAGCTGGTTGATGGGTCCGACCACCATGCTGCGCGGGCTGAGTCGCTGTGCGCTCTCCGCCCCGAACCCCGTCGAGGGGCCGTCCCCGGGGGGCTCGCCCCACCAGGATCGGGCCGCCCCTTCGGGCCCGGGGGGCGCGGGATGCCACGGAGCACCCTGCGGGTACGGCTGGTTCCGGGGCGCGGGTGGTCCGCCGGGCCTCCAGCCTCCGCCGCCGGGACCGCCCTGCGGGGGTCCCGGTAGGCCAGCGGACGGGCCGACCGGGCCCGGTGGTCGAGCGGACGGCGGCCACGGCCCCTGGTGGCTCGGGGGTCCGGGGTGGTGTCCGGGCCAGGGGGGCGGTCCGGGGTGCCGCGCGGGTCCCGGGACGGGCCGGTGCTCCCAGGGGCCGGTGTTCGGCCCGGACCCGGGGTCGGGGTGCCCGGAAGTCCCGGTGGAGTTCTCGGACCAGGTGTGAGGAGGACCCGGAACGGGCGGAGTGCCAGGACCGGGCTGGGTACCGGGGCCAGATCCCGGGGTGGGGTACGCGGACCTGGCGGAACCGTCGGACCAGGTGTGAGGACCCGGAACGGGCGGAGTGCCAGGACCGGGCTGGGTACCGGGACCGGATCCCGGGGTGGGGTACCCGGAGGACCCGGAGCTGTTACCGGACCAGGTGTGAGGACCCGGAACGGGTGGAGTACCGGGGCCAGGGGTGGTCGGCCCGGCGGGCGTACTGCCCGGGGCGACCCAGGGCGGCGGCGCCTGCCCGGGATCCGGCGCGGAGGCGTCCGTGCCCGGCTCGTCCGGCCCGTGCTCGTCGTGACGTCCTTGCTGTTCGTCCATCAGGTCGCGTCGTCCCGGAGGGTTCCGGCGCGCACGGCCAGCTCCTCGCTGAGCCTGCGCGCCTCGTCGGCGTCCAGCCCCTCGATGGTCGAGGAACCGGCGTAGGAAGCGGTCTGCACCTGAAGGGTGGCCACGTCGAAGATCCGCTCCAGCCACCCCTGTGTGTGGTCCACGGTCTGGAGCCGGTTGACCGGAACCAGCTGCCAGGCGCGGCTGATCCACCCCTCACGGGTGTAGATGACGTCGGCGGTCACCTCCCAGCGGTGCACCCGGTACCGCCAGGACGGGACGATCGCGATCTTGGCCACCGCGTACACGGAGTACGCCACCGGCAGCGCCCAGGCGTTCCGCGAGGCCCACTCCGGGATCCAGCTCCAGGGCGCCGAGCTCGCGGCCCAGGCCACCAGGCTCAACAGGATCAGGTTGAGGACCGCGCCGAAGAGCAACCGGAGTGTCCACACTCCGATCGCCCGCCCGCTCACCCTGCGCGACGGCGGCCGCAGCCGTGCGGTCCCGGCCGGTCCGGGCGGATCGGGAAACGGTCCCGAGGCGGGAATGGCGTCGTGGGGCGGGGTGTTCATCACGTGCACGAGTCTAGGACGTCCCGCCCGGAGCAGGACGGGCGCCAATGATGTCAGGGCGGGGCGAACCATGCTGTCAGCGTTCTGTCAGTGCAGGTCGGCACACTTGGGGACAGACGTTGAAACGGAGGACCAATGACTGACGCCATCCGCGCGGAGGGTCTGGTCAAGCACTTCAAGGGCAAGACCGCCCTCGGTGGAGTGGACCTGACGGCGCGAGCGGGGGCCGTGCTGGGCGTCCTGGGACCCAACGGGTCCGGGAAGACGACGACCGTCCGCATCCTCTCCACCCTGCTCAGACCAGACGCGGGACACGCCCTCGTCGGCGGCCACGACGTGGTGCGCGAGCCGCACCAGGTCCGCCGCCAGATCGGCCTCACCGGTCAGTACGCGGCGGTCGACGCCGAGCTGACCGGCACCCAGAACCTCGTGCTCATCGCCCGCCTGCTCGGATTCGGGCGCACCGACGCCCGGGCGCGGTCCCGGGAGCTGCTGGAGCGCTTCGACCTCTCCGACGCCGCCGACCGCCCCGCCAAGACCTACTCCGGCGGGATGCGACGCCGCCTGGACCTGGCGGCGAGCCTGGTGGGCCGCCCCGCGCTGCTGTACCTGGACGAGCCGACCACCGGCCTCGACCCGCACAGCCGCAACGGACTGTGGGACGTCGTGCGCGACCTCGTGGCCGACGGCGTGACCGTGCTGCTCACCACCCAGTACCTGGAGGAGGCCGACCAGCTCGCGGACGACATCATCGTGCTGGACCACGGCGAGGTGATCAGCCGGGGCACGCCCGAGGAGCTGAAGAACCACGCGGGCAACCAGGTCCTGCAACTCCGCACCGTGGACCCGGCGCAACTGCCGCTGGCCACCCGGATCGTCGAGGCCGTCACCAGCTCGCCGGTGACCACGGACGGCCTGCTCGCCAGTGTCCCGGTCACCGACGTGGGTGTGCTGCCCGAGACGGTACGCCGCCTGGACGAGCAGGGTGTGTCCGTCGCGGAGCTCTCCCTGCGCAAGCCGAGCCTGGACGAGGTCTTCCTCGCCCTGACCGGCCACACCGCCGAAGACGAGACCGCGGGCAGGCCCGCGAACGAAGGGACCCCAGCATGAGTGCCGTGACGACCCGGCCGAGGTCGGCACAGGAGGGCGCCCCGGTGGCTCCCTCGCGCATCTCCCCTCTGACCACCGTCCAGCACGGGCTCCAGCTCACCTGGCGCAGCGTCCTGAAGATCAGGGCCAACCCCGAAGAGGTCTTCGGGCTGATGCTGCAACCGGTCATGTTCGTGACCCTGTTCGTCTTCGTCTTCGGACAGGCGATGATGGGCGACTGGCAGACCTACCGCGACTTCCTCATGCCCGGCATCATCGCGCAGTCGGTCATCTTCGCCACGATGGGCACGGGGTTCAGCCTGAGCCAGGACGTGGAGAAGGGCATCTTCGACCGGTTCCGCTCGCTGCCCATCGCGCGCTCGGCCCCGCTGATCGGCGCCATCCTGGGTGACCTGGTCCGCTACGCCATCACCGTGGTCATGGTGATGGTCGTCGGCCTGGCGATCGGCTTCCGCCCCGACGGCGGGTTCCTCGGCGTGCTGGCCGCCAGCGCCCTGGTGCTGCTGTTCGCCTTCGCCCTGTGCTGGATGTCGGCCTTCGTGGGCATGCTCGCCCGCACACCGATGGCGGTGCAGTCGTTCGCGATGATCCTGCTGTTCCCGCTGACCTTCGGCAGCTCGGCGTTCGTCGCTCCCGACGACATGCCGGGCTGGCTGGCCCCGATCGCGGCGAACAACCCGGTCACGCACGTGGTGGACGCCATGCGCGGGCTCATGCTCGGCGGTGACGCCGCCGCTCCCGTGGCCTGGACGCTGTTCTGGACCGTGGTGATCACGGCGGTCTTCTTCCCACTGGCCGTGTGGGCCTACCGCCGCCGCACCTGACCCCCACCGGGCGCCGCCCTCCGAGGCGGCGCCCGGCCTCAGTGGGCCCAGTCCCCGAGGTCGACGTCGTCCGGGACGATCGGGGCGAGCCACGCCTCCACGCGTTCCCGACCGGCGTCGCGTTCGCTGCCCTCGCCCTCCGCCAGCAGGCGCGCGAACCCCCCGGCGCCCAGACGCTCCCCGAGCAGTTCACGCACCCGGCGGGCCCGGGGCGAGGCGGTGTCGGGGACCCCGCGCAGCCGTGCCGCGTAGCCGAGCATGAACGCGGCCCACTCCGGATCCGATCCCGCCACCATGGACGCCATGGTGTCCAGGACCTCGGCGCTGATCGGCCCCAACCCGAACCGGGAGAGCCACCACGCGCGGCCCACCTCGCGCCAGGCCCGGTCCGTGTCGCCGTCGTCCCAGGCGAGGTCGGCCGCCTGCACCCGCCACGCGGGTTCGACGTAGGCCGGGGCGAACCCGCCCAGGGCGGCCAGGGCCGGTTCGGTCTCCTCCAGGAGCCGCCAGGCCTCGACCCGGCGTCCGGCGGCGCGCAGCCACTGGATGTGGGTGAGCCGGAGGGAGACCCGGTGTTCGTCCTCGGCGGGACCGCCCAGGAGCCGCTTGAGGTCCCGTTCGGCCTCCTCCACCTCTCCGAGATCGACCAGGACCTGGGTCCGCCGGGCCCGGAACGTGCTCACGACACCGTCCAGACCGCCCCTCCGCGCCAGTGCGATCCCCTCGTCGAGCAGACGACGGCACCGTTCGAGGTCCGTGTAGCGGACCACGTCCACCAGGTGCACGATGGCGTTGCACTGCCCCCACGCGTCCCCGACCTCGCGCATGGACTCCAGCGCGGTCGTGGCCCGTTCGACGGCCCGGTCGGCCTCACCGTGAACGGCGTCCAACAGCGAGAGCATCAGGTACGCCATCGCGCGGGCCCAGGGGGCCCCCTGCTCCCGGACGCTCTCCTCCAACCGGACGCGGGCCCGTCCCCCGTGATGGCGGTCGGCCATCGAGCGGTACACCAGGCACAGGACGAGAACGGGGTGGTCCTCGGCCCGCAACCCGGCCCCCGCGAGCACCTGCTCCACCCGGTCGAGGCGCTCCAGAACGGCGGCCCGTCCGAGGCCCATCTCCCCCGAGCAGTGGAAGAGGCAGCTCGCGTAGGCCACCTCGTACCCCTCGGGAGGTGCGTCACCCACCAGTTCCAGCACCTGGCCGGACCACCGGTTGGTCTGCTGCCAGTGTTCGTCCAGGGCCCAGTACCACTGGGAGTACTCCACCAGCTCCAGGGCGAGGGCGGCGTCGCGCCGCTCCACCGCCCAGTGGAAGGCGGCCACGCAGTTGTCCGCCTCCGCCGAGAGCCGGGCCAGCCAGGCCCGCTGGCCCGGCCCGCGCAGCTCGGGGTCGCCCCGGTGCCACAGGTCCCGCGCGTAGCGGGCCTGCGCGTCCCGGACGCGCTCCTCCTCACCGCTGGCGGCCAGGCGCTCGGCGGCGTAGGCCCGGACCGTCTCCAGCTGCCGGTAGCGGGCGGGGGCGTCCTCGCGTTCGGGGTCCTCCGCCACCACGAGCGACTTGTCCACCAGGGCGAAGAGC
The DNA here is from genome assembly GCF_042745575.1 of Nocardiopsis sp. NPDC058789. Taxonomy (NCBI): domain Bacteria; kingdom Bacillati; phylum Actinomycetota; class Actinomycetes; order Streptosporangiales; family Nocardiopsidaceae; genus Nocardiopsis; species Nocardiopsis sp. NPDC058789. The sequence continues at coordinate 208,799 of NZ_JBHYOW010000007.1, read as the reverse complement.
ACCGTCCAGACGTCGTCACCGGCGACGGTGCCGTCCGGGGCGTCCGGGTCGGAGCCGACCGTCTCGACCGACTCCAGGGTGGCCCCGCCGGGAAGGACCGCCAGACGGCGCAGGAGGCGGCGTTCGGGTTCGTCGAGCAGTTCCCAGCTCCAGTCGACCACCGCGCGCAGGGTCCGGTGACGGGGCAGCGCCGAGCGGCTGCCGTTGGTGAGCAGGCGGAACCGGTCACGGAGACGGTCCGCGAGCTGGGCGGGCGACATCGCGCGCAGACGGGCGGCGGCCAGTTCGAGCGCGAGCGGCATGCCGTCCAGTTCACGGATGATCCGGACGACGTGGCCCACGTTGTCGGCGTTCACGGTGAATCCGGGGAGCGCCGCCCGCGCGCGCTCGGAGAACAGGGTCACTGAGGGGTAGCTCCCGGCCTCCTCCACCCCGGTTCCCTCGGGCGGAGGTTCCAGGGAGGGCACCGGCAGCAGCGTCTCGCCCCCGACGCCCAGGGGCTCGCGGGAGGTCACGAGCACCCGCAGGTCCGGGCAGCGGGACAACAGGGTCTCGACCAGCGCGGCGGCGTCGGCCACCACGTGCTCGCAGTTGTCCAGCACGACCAGCCCGGCGCGCTCGCCCAGGAAGGAGACGACCCGTTCGAGCGGGGACTGCGGCAGGACGGCGGCACGCGCCTGGAAGACGGCCTGCCCCCGCAGGTCCAGGGCACTGGCGACGGCGTCGGGCAGGTCCGCGCCCCGCCGCACGGGGGCGAGGCCGACGAACCACACTCCGCCGGACGCGAGATCGGGTGCCCGCTCGACCAGGGTCGCGGCGGCCTCGACGGCCAGTCGGGTCTTGCCCGAACCACCCGGGCCGGTGAGGGTGACCAACCGGGCGGCGGAGAGCCGCTCCACGGCGGCACCCACCTCCGTCTCACGGGGAACGAAGCTGGTCAGGGGGCGGGGCAGGCGAACGACGGCGGGTGACCGGGCCTCCTCCGGCACGGGACCGCCGGGGACGAGTTCGCCGCGCAGCAACCGGAGGTGGACCCGCCGGAGGTGTTCGGAGGGGTCCAGGCCCAGCTCGTCCGCGAGCCGTTCCCTGAAGACGTCGTAGGCGGCGAGGGCGTCCGCGGTCCGCCCGTTGCCCGCCAACGCGCGCATGAGGAGTTCGACGGGGCGCTCGCGCTGCGGTTCCCGGGAGACCAGCGCCTCCGCCTCGGGCAGGGTCTCCACGAAGCGGCCGAGGTCGAGCCGGGCGCTGAGATGGTCCTCGCGGGCGGTGCGGCGCGCCTCGGCCAGGCGCAGCGCGACGTCCTCGCCCACGCCGTGCGCGGTGAGGTCGGGCACGGCCGGTCCGCGCCACAGAGCCAGGGCCGCCGACAGGGCGCGCTCGGCCTCACCCGGCTGACCGGCCAGGAGCCGTTCCCGCCCGAGCCCGGCCAGTTCCTCGAACTCGTACAGGTCCACCTGGCCGGGGGCGACCTCCAGCCGGTAACCGGTGGCGTCGCCGTGGAGGCGGACGTCACCGCCCAGGGCACGGCGCAGGCGGGAGGCGAGGGCCTGGAGCGCGTTGCCCGTGGCGGCGGGAGCGTCGTCTCCCCAGATCGCGTCGGTGAGCCGCGCGGTGGACACCTGCTGGTCGGGATGGAGCAGGAGGAGTGTCAGGAGGGCGCGCAGGCGGGCGCCGCCGATGGTGAGGGGCTCTCCGGAGGTGTCGAGCACCTGGAGGGGCCCCAGAATGGAGAACCGCACCGCACCATCATCACCGATCCCGGGGACGTCCGGGCGTCACCGGCGCTACGGGAGACCGCTGACGGGGCCCCGCGACGCGGGTCGGTGAACGGTGCGGAATGCGGTGGTCGCGGCCGATCACAGTAGGGTTCGGACAGGACCGTGTCGCGCCAACCGTCCAGGTGCCCGTGCGCACGGATCCTCCGTGACCGGCCCGGGTTCCTCCCGCGCCAGGTCCGACGTACCGCGAGTCTCGCCTTATGGCCCGAAAGTCCAGCTGGAGCCCCATTGTTCCCGGTCTTGCCTTCCCTCCGGACCACCGCAGCGCACGGTGTGCCCCGATCGTCCCCCGGCGCCCGCGCGGGTGCCGTGGCGGTGGGCGCGGCCCTGCTCGCGTCCACCGGTTGCGGGGTCCCCTCGGAGCTCCGCGGTGAGATGCCGACCGACATCAACGTGACCAGTCCGATGATGCAGGAGGGCCAGCCGCTTCCCGCCGCGTACTCCTGTGAGGCCGACGGGGAACCGGTGTCGCCGCCGCTGAGCTGGTCGGGGCTGCCCGACGACGTGGGCTCGATCGCGCTGGTGGTGGACGACCCGAGCGAGGCCGTCGTGTTCTGGATGGTCTACGACCTGGACCCGCAGCTGGTCGAGCTGCGCCAGAACACGGTTCCGGGAGACGCGAGGCAGGGGCAGAACTCCGCGGGGGAGTCCTCCTACGGAGCTCCGTGCCCCGAGGAGGGTGACGTCCACGAGTTCCGCTTCACCGTGTACGCGCTGGAGGGGAACCTGGACCTGCCCGAGGGCGCGTCGATCGACCTGACCCTGGAGGGCATCGCGGAACAGGCCGTGGCCCGGGGGACACTGATCACCAGCAGCGAGTGAAATAGGTCATAATAGGCAACTCCCTGCGCCCGGAAGCCGGACGGACCCGCGCGACCGACGACACGGGGAACAACTGAGGAAGCACCCGTCGCCCTCTGCACACAGCGCGCGACAGCGCATACAGTGGGTCCGTGCCCCTCACCCCATTTCAGTTGACCGATTCCCGTTCACCCGCCCCGCGGCACCCTGACCCGAGACCGCGTCGGATCACCGGCGGTCGCGCCCTGCCAGCCACTCGGTCCCGGCACGCCGGGCCCACGCGGAACCGGGCCGCCGCCTTCCCACCTCGACCGGTACTCGTCAGGCCGGTCCCAGGCGCTCCCCGGGCGCGGCCGACCTCCCCAAGGTAGTGCGTACACCATGACCGTCACCGTCATCATCATCACCGCCGTCATCGTCGTGCTCGCCGTGCTCGTGCTCCTCCTCCTGGGGATGCGCGCGCTCAGCATCGGCTCGCGTGAGGACGACTACGACGACGAGTACGAGTACGACGACGTCGAGGACACCGACCGCGACGACCGGCGCGACCGGCGGGAGCGGGACGGGGCCCCCGAGGACGAGGAGGCCGCCCCGAGGGGCCGGGCCCGCAGAGCGCGCCAGGACTCCGGTGGCAGGGCGGAGCGGCGTCCCAAGGGTCGCCGCCAACGCGGAGTGGACTGGGAGGACGACTCCGACGGGCTCTCCGACAACGACTTCTGGTCCAGTCTGAGCGACGACGAGGGGGCACCGTCCCGCTCCGGTGGGCACGGGGGCTCCACCGGACGCGGTGACGACGACGGTTACGTCGACGACTACGACGACGACGAGTTCGACGACCACGGGGTGCCCGACCGGCAGGACACCGTGATCCAGGCCCCGGTCGGCCGGGTCGACGCCCTCCCGGCAGCCCCCGCGGAGCGCGGGCCCACCGGCCCCTCGGACCTCGCGATGCTGGCGAGCCTGGGGCAGGGCACCACGCCCCCCGAGCCGGCCCCACGCCACCAGGAGCAGCGCCCGCCGGAACAGACTCCCGCACAGGGCCTGGCCGCACTGCCGCCGACCCAGGGGCTGCCGCCCACACAGGGACTTCCGCCCGCGCAGGGGCTCCCGCCCGCCCGGGCCACGGGGACGCCCTCCTCGCTGGACGACGACCCTCTCGGCGCGGGTTCCTGGACCCCGCGTCCCCCCTCGACCGGTGACCCCTTCGAGGGACGTGAGCTCCGACCCGCCGAGCGACAGGACCCGGTCTCCCCGGACCCGCTGGGCGGCCCCCTGGGCGGTGGACCCGGTGGCTCCCTCGGGGGCGGACCGCTCGGGGGAGGCGGCCAGGCGGGCGGACCGCTGGGCGGCGGCTCCCACGGCGGATCGCTGGGCGGAGACCCGCTCGGCGGTGGGCCCCTGGGCAGCGGGCTCGACAACGGTGCGCGTTCGTCCTACGACAGTGGGGCGATGAACCGCTCGGACTACCCGCCCCTGGGCGCCACGGGCTCCGGCGGCGGTGGGACTCTCCCCGCCTCCTCCGACCCCTTGGACCCCGGGTTCCGGCCGCACTCCTCCGGCGGTGACGACCTGAGCTCACCGATCTGGTCGAGCATGGACACCGGCGCCCATCAGCGCCCCGACCTGTCCTCGCTGGGCGGGTTCGGCGGCGGCCACGGCGGCCCGAGCGGCAGCCACGCGGCCCCCGGTCCGGGCGCCCAGCCCGCACCGGGGCAGCCGATGGGCGGGCCCACCGTGCCCGGGCACCAGTTCCCCGGTTCCTCCGATCCCCTGACCGGCGGGTACGCGACGGGTGCGTTCACGTCCGGTGCCTCCTACGACGGCGGGTCCTACGACAGCGGGGCCTTCTCGCGTTCGGAGTACGACACCGGCACGCACCAGCGCAGCCCCTACGACACCGGCGCCCACACCCGCGACTACACGACCGGCACGCCCCACCACGGCGGACCCAGCGGAACCGAATACGACACCGGAACCCACCACCGCCCCGCCTACGACACCGACTCCTTCACCCGCTCGGAATACGACACCGGCACGCACCAGCGCAGCCCCTACGACACCGGCGCCCACACCCGCGACTACACGTCCAGCACGCCCCACCACGGCGGACCCGGCGGTCAGAACGGTCCGGGGCGGAACCTGCCCGGCGGTCCCGGAGGCAACGCTCCGCTCTGGGGCGGGCAGGACGACACGGGCGGCTTCGGCCAGGCGAGCCAGCCGACGGTCCCGGGCGGCCAGCCGGGGCAACCCTCGCCGTTCGGCCAGGGTCCCGCCGTTCCTCCGGGTCCGGGCAGCCCGGTCGGCGGTCCGGGCGTCCCCGGGTACCCCGGTGCCGGCTACGCGACCGGCGCCTACTCGGCGGACCAGCTCCGCGGTGAGCTCCCGACCACCTTCCCGGGCCACACCCAGCAGAGCGACCCCTACGGCCAGCAGCCCCACCCGGGCGGTCAGGGCGGATTCGGCGGACCGGGTGAGCACGCCGACCCCCTCAGGGGCGGATACGTCCCGCAGCGCCCCGAGCCCGACTACGGGTACCCCCCCGTGGAGGGCTGGCAGCCGCCGCACCCGGAGGTCGGGGACGGCCAGGGAGGGCCCGGCCAGCAGCAGGGCCCGGGGCCCTACGGGCAGGCGCCCTACGGTCGCCCCGCCCCTGGCGAGCACTACGAGGGCGGCTACGAGGACGGCCGTTTCCGCTAGGTCACGGACCTCCGCGCGCGCGGCGCGCCATCATCACCACTTCACATCACCGAGGTGGCGGGGAACCCCCGCCACCTCGGTTTTTCTCTGTCCTGGTTTGTCCGCCCGAACATGTGAAGTCTGGAAAAAGGTCACCGGGAGCACAACAGCCCGTAACACAGAGTCATCCTGGTTGACTACAATTAGTTAATGACGATGCACCCTTCGCGGTCTCATCGTCGTCACGCGTTCAGCCACGTGCCCCCCGTTGCGGACTCTGCCGTCCCCGTGCGCCTACGCATACGCCTTTGCCTGGTCCAACCCGAACGGAGTAACCATGCGCAACGACGCCCAGGGAGCACCACCCGGCCGACAGGAGACCACCTCCGAACGGCCCGGGACCCACACGGATCGCAAGGGGGTCGCCGCCGACGTCGGCGCCTCCCTCGTGGTCTTCCTGGTCGCCGTCCCCCTGTCCCTGGGGATCGCCGTCGCCTCCGGCGCGCCCCTGATCGCCGGAATCATCGCCGCCGTCGTCGGCGGCATCGTCGCCGGCCTCGTCGGCGGTTCGGTGGTGCAGGTCAGCGGCCCGGCCGCAGGACTGACCATCATCGTCGCCGATCTGATCATGACCTACGGCTGGCGGGTCACCTGCCTGATCACCCTGCTGGCCGGGCTGGTCCAGCTCGCCCTCGGGGCGTTCCGCATCGCGCGGGCCGCCCTCGCCGTCTCCCCCGCCGTCGTGCACGGCATGCTCGCGGGGGTCGGCGTCACCATCGCCCTGGCCCAGCTGCACGTGGTCCTCGGCGGGGCCCCGCAGAGCTCGGCCCTGGCCAACATCGCGGACCTGCCGCACCAGATCGCGAACAACCACACCGCCGCCGTCGCGGTCGGCGTCATCACCATCGCGATCATGTTCGGCTGGAACCGGCTCCCGGCCATCGGCAAGGTACGGCCGGGGATGATCCCCGCCGCGCTGGTCGCGGTGGGTACCGCCACCGTCATCGCCACCCTGGGGCGCTGGGAGGTGGAGACCGTGGCCCTGCCCGGTTCCCTGGCCGACGCCTGGAACGGACCCATGCTGCCCGAGTCCGGCCAGTGGCACGGGATCGCCCTGGCCGTGGCGGCCGTCGCCATGGTCGCCAGCGTGGAGTCGCTGCTGGCCGCGATCGCGGTGGACCGCCTCCACAGCGGACGCCGGGTCCAGCTCAACCGTGAGCTCTGCGGTCAGGGAGCGGCCAACACCGTCAGCGGCGCCCTGGGCGGCCTGCCCATCGCCGGTGTCATCGTGCGCAGCACCGCGAACGTGCGCGCCGGGGCCCGCTCGCCGCTCTCCACGATCCTGCACGGCGTGTGGATCCTGTTGTTCGTCGCGTTCTTCGCGCACGTGGTCGAGCTCATCCCGATGGCGGCCCTGGCCGCGCTGCTCGTCTTCATCGGCGTGCAGATGGTGTCCCTGGCCCACCTGCGCGACCTGCGCAAGCACCACGAGGCCAGCGTCTACCTGGTGACCCTGCTCAGTGTGGTGTTCATCGGACTGCTGGAGGGGGTGTTCATCGGCTTCGCGCTGGCGATGATCGTGTCGCTGCGCCGCCTGACCAAGCTCACCGTGGTCACCGAGGAGCGCGCCGGGCGGGTGCACGTGACCGTGCACGGGTCCCTCACCTTCCTGGGCGTGCCCCGGCTGGCGCACGTGCTGCGGACCATCCCCGCGGGGTCCAGCGTCGACCTGGACCTGCACGTGGACTTCATGGACCACGCGGCCTTCGAGGCCATCCACGCCTGGCGGGTGGACCACGAGCGCACCGGTGGCAGCGTCGACATCGACGAGGTCCACGAGAACTGGTACGCGCGCAGCTCCGCGAGGTCGGCTCCGGCGGCCAAGACCATTCCCAAGGGCCGCTGGTGGGCCCCGTGGGACATGCGCCGTGAGTCCGGTGCGGTCCCCGCGGTGAACCCGCTGGGCCTGCTCACCGCGGGGGCCCGCGAGTACCACGCCAGCACGGCGGACCGGATGCGATCGGTGATGAGCCGTCTCTCGCACCGCCACAACCCGACCGCACTGTTCGTCACCTGCGCGGACTCACGGGTCGTGCCGAACCTCATCACCGCCAGCGGCCCGGGCGACCTGTTCACCCTGCGCAACGTGGGGAACCTGGTGCCACCGCACGGGAGCTCCGACGGGTCGGCCGGTGCGGCGGTGGAATACGCGGTCAACGTCCTGCGGGTGCCCTCGATCGTGGTGTGCGGACACTCCCACTGCGGAGCGATGCGGGCCCTGGCCGAGGGGGCGCACCAGGGGCCGGTCGAGGAGGAGAGCACCCACATCCGCCGGTGGCTGGCCAACGGGGAGGGGAGTCTGCGCCGTGCCGGGGCGGACCACGGTGAACTGGCGGGGCTGCCCGCCTCGGAGGCGCTGCGGCGTCTGGCCCAGGCCAACGTGGTCGAGCAACTCGGCAACCTGATGGGGTACCCGGTCGTGCGGGAGCGCGTGGAGTCGGGGGAGCTCACGCTGTCCGGGATGTACTACGACCTGGAGACCGCCAAGGTGCACCTGCTGGACGCCGAGACCGGGGAGTTCTCCCCCGTTCAGGGCGTCCAGGACGTGCCCGAGCCCGTGCCGCACCCTCGCCCGGAGGTGGTTCAGCCGTCGGACGGGTCGTCGTCGGGCGCGTCGTCCCGTCCGTCCTGCTGAACACCTGAGGCCTGGTACGTGGCGAGCAGGATGATCGCCACGATCGCCAGGATCGGCAGGGCGAAGAGCAGCACCCAGAAGGCGGTGGAGTCGAACAAGAGTCACCCATTCCCGTGAACGCGGATGCCCGTCGGGCCGTCGACCCCGGTCGGCCCACGGGCGTTCGCGCTCCGGAGCTCCCGGGGTACGGAGCGCACGGGCCAATCTACCGTCCCACAGGGCGATCCGACCATCACCATGACGATTCAGGAATGTGTCCCCGAAGCCTTCCCGCCCGGCCGAAAGCACCTCGAACCCCCCTGTACGAATCGGAGCGGGCGTCCTACTCTCCAGGGGACCGAAGGAAACCATCCAATCGAGCCCCCTTCTTCGGCGTTTTCCTTCACAGGAGACAAGATGTGCGAGTCCTGCACGGCGCCCGTCTCTGACCCCCGCGCCTGTGAACCCTCCTCCCCCTGGTCGCGCCGCCTGCTGTTCGGCGCCGGACTGGGAGCGGCCGTGGCCCTGACCGGTCTGGGCGGCACCACCGCGCACGCCGCGTCCGCGATGAACGCCTCCTGGTGCAACCCGGCCCTGGGCTACTTCCCTTCGGGCGGGCACTTCGGTGCGCCCCGGGGCGGCAGCACCCACGCCGGTCAGGACGTCACCAACAGCACCGGCACCGCCGTGTACGCGGCGGCCGCCGGAACCGTGGTCGGCCGCTCCTGGGGAGGCGGTCTCACCGGCCGGACCGGCGAGGCCATCGTCATCTCCCACGGCAACAACGTGTACACCTACTACGGTCACCTGAGCGCCTACCGGGTCGCCCTCAACGCCCGGGTCAGCGCGGGCCAGCGCATCGCCGACATGGGGGCCACCGGCAACGTGACCGGCCCCCACCTGCACTTCGAGACCCACACGGGACGTCTCGGGGGCATCACCAACCCGGTGCCGTTCATGCGGTCCCGCGGGGTGGACCTGGGCGGTGGCTGGCCGAGTGTCGACCCCGAGGCCAGAGGGGTGACGGTCTCCGTCATCCAGCACCTGATGACCCAGCGCGGCACCTCACTCGTGACCGACGGGTACTACGGCCCGACGTCGGTCAACGCGGTGAAGGCGTTCCAACGGTCCAAGGGGCTGGTCGCGGACGGTCAGGTCGGCCCGAAGACCTGGCCCCACCTGGTGTACGAGCTCAGGCAGGGGGTCCGCGACGGCTCGCACGTGCGCGGGCTCCAGACCGCGATGAACAAGCGCAGCGCGGGCCTGGCGGTCGACGGCAACTTCGGCCCGGTCATGAACACGGCGGTCCGGGAGTTCCAGCGCGTCAACCGGCTGGTCGTGGACGGCGAGGCCGGTCCCCTCACCTGGCGGGCCCTGGTGGGCTGAGCACGCCGCTCGGCCCCGGCCCGGACCCGGGGCCGAGCACCCCACGGTCGATCCGGAGAGAAGAAGGAGAGGGAGTCGGCCGGTAAGCCGGATTCTGTCGGTCCTGGGACCGGACGGTCATCCATCTGGGGCCGCCGTTGCCGACGACCTCGGTGCGGTCTACCCGCGAACTCGGGCGGGCCGCCCTCGAACATCCGCGCGGGAACCCGAAGGTTCCCTTTTTGACCTTGCTCCGGGTGGGGTTTACCTAGCCAGCCGGATCGCTCCGGCCGCTGGTGGTCTCTTACACCACCGTTTCACCCTTACCACCGCGAGCGGTGGCGGTCTGTTTTCTGTGGCACTGTCCCGCGGGTCACCCCGGGTCGGCGTTACCGACCACCCTGCCCTGTGGAGTCCGGACTTTCCTCGAACCCGCGCCGGGCGCGGGTCCGCGACCGTCTGGCCGACTCCCCCTCTGAGCCCAGTCTAGCGGCCCCGGGAGGGTCCGGATCCCTGCTGCTCCAGGTGTGCGGTGTCGTTGAGCGAACGCACCACCTGGGGTCCGTCCGCGTAGCAGTCCACCTCGGTCAGGCAGGCGGTGTCCAGGTGCATCCGGTACAGCGCGGTGATCGGCGCGAGCATCGCCTGCTGGACGACGACCTTGATCGGGGTGACGTGGGTGACCACCAGGACCCGGCGGCCCCGGTGGCGTTCCAGCAGGGCGTCCCGGGCCGCACCCACGCGACGCGCCACCTCGGCGAAGCTCTCCCCGCCGGGCGGACCGGCCTCCGGGTCCGCCAGCCACCGCGCCACCCCCTCGGGATCGCGCTGGTGCGCCTCCGCGAAGGTCAGCCCCTCCCAGGCGCCGAAGTCGGTCTCCACGAACCCCTCGTCGGTCTCCACCGGGAGGCCGAGGAGCTCCGCCGCGGGGCCCGGCGGGCCCCCGGCCCGCGCCCCCCGGGGGGGGGCCCCCCCCGACGTGCCCCCCCCCGGCAGGCCCCCCGCCGCCGGCCCCCCCCGACACGGGCCCCCCAC